>JASJDQ010000207.1 GCA_030065075.1 Paracoccaceae bacterium
GCAGCCCCCACAGACCCATGGAACCGCGCGGCCATGATCTCCTGCGCCACGCCTTTTGCAAGGTCTTCGGCCAGCTCGGCAAACATCGGGGATGGATCGATGACCTGACCGTCAATGGCGCAGGAATACGTGCCAGCGGTTTGTCCGACAGACGCCGCCAGAGCTTCCAGCCGCATCGCCGCCTCACCCTCAAAGCTCTGACGTTCGGGCACCAGACCCAGACAGGCGGCAACCGCATCGAAAAGCCGACCAGCGGAGCTGGAAAGGGGAACATTGATCCCGGCTGTCGCCGCCTGCCGGAGCGCATCGCGGGGCTGGTCGGAAAACAGGCGATCCGCAAGATCACCCAGTCCTGCGGCATCAAGCCTAACCACCGCATTACGCCAAGGTTCGGCCTGCGCGCGATCTCCACCGACCAGGGGCGCCGGCGTTAGAAACCCAGCGCGCTGCACGTCGGCATATCCTCCGACGAGAACTTCTCCCCCCCAAACCGTGCCATCGGTGCCGAGCCCAAGCCCGTCGAGCACGATGCCCACGGCCGTTTCGCCCGTCCATTCATGCTCCCCAAGGGCGGCTGCCATATGCGCGTGGTGGTGCTGCACTTCGATGAGCGGCACATTCAAGGCTTCGGCACGGGCGCGTCCATGTTGAGTGGCGCGAAAGTCCGGGTGCAGGTCCACCGCCACTGCTTCCGGGCGGTGATCGAACAGGTCGGCCATATCCCGATCCGCTTTGAAGAACTCCTCGACCGACAAGGCGTCGTCGAGGTCGCCCAAGTGATGGGAAAGAAGTGCCTGGCCGTTCTTCGTCAGGCAAATCGCAGATTTGAGCTGCCCGCCGAGCGCCAGGACCTGTGTCTCGCCGATGCCGACGGGCAATGGCAATGTCCCGGGGACGCGGCCACGTGCGCGGCGCAGGACGACTGGTCCGGCCGAACCGACCATTTCCACGCCGTCGTCCAGACGCCGCGCAATATCGCGATCGTGCATCAAGAATCCGTCGGCAAAGTCAGACAACTTTTGGCGGGCCTCGTCGTTGCCGATCACCTGCGGCTCGCCGGACAGGTTGCCGGAGGTCATGACCAACGGCCCTCCCCCGCACGCCGCCAAGAGCAGATGATGAAGCGGCGTGTAGGGCAGCATGAATCCAAGCCTCGCCATGCCAGGGGCCACGGCATCCGGCAGCGAGGCCCCGCTGGCATTCAAGAGAACGACAGGAGCCGCTGCACTTTTTAAGATCGCCCACTCAGCCGCAGAAGCATCCGCGTGTTCCCGGACACGCGCGCGGCTGGCCATCAGCGCAAACGGTTTGGAGGGACGCCGCTTGCGTACGCGCAGCAATTCCACAGCTTCGCCATTCCTTGCATCGCAGCAGAGGTGAAATCCGCCCAAACCTTTGACCGCAATGATCTTGCCGGCTTTCAACGCTCTCACAGCCAACGCAATCGGATCGCCGGAGCGCACCGCACCATCCGCCTCGTACCACAACCGAGGTCCACACTCGGGACACGCGACCGGTTGCGCATGAAAACGACGGTCAGCCGGGTTCTCATATTCGGACTGGCATGCGAGGCACATTCGGAAGGGTGCCATCGTTGTTTGCGCCCGATCGTAAGGAAGTGCCTTGAGAATGGTGAACCGCGGTCCGCAATTCGTGCAGTTGGTGAAAGCGTATCCGTATCGGCGCTCCTCTGGGTCAGCAATCTCGGCGACGCAATCCGCGCAGGTCGCCGCGTCCGGTGTCACCCGCGTCTCGGCGCCCGCTGGCCCGCTTGCCGCGATCGTGAACCCGGATGTTTGCACCACGCCCGCCGTCGCGCTTTCGACGGCATCGACCGAGGCCAGCGCAGGAGCGTCGGTTTTCAACGCCGCCTCGAACGCGTCCAGGTCCCCGCCCGATGCATGGATCAATACACCCTCGGCATCGTTCGAGACCTCACCCGAAACACCGAACCTTTGGGCCAGTTGCCAGACGAACGGCCGGAAACCCACGCCTTGCACCTGCCCGCGCACGCGTATCCGGCGGCCTTGGCTCAATGCACCGTGCACACCATGCAGGGATCGAAACTGCGCACGATGTGCTGAACCGAGAGCGGGGATGTTTCATCGTTGCCAACGGGCGCCCCCACCAAAGCGGCTTCGAGGGCACCGGGCTGTCCGGCGTCGTCGCGCGGCGAAAAGTTCCAGGTGGTTGGCGCCACGATCTGATAATTCGCGATCCGCCCGCCGTCGATCACAACCCAATGGCCGAGCGACCCTCGGGCCGCTTCAACGAGGCCGACCCCCCGCCCGCTTTCGGGCACCTCGAACTCGCCCATGAAACGCGCACCCGGATCAAGCGCATCGACCCAGTGCTCAAGCCAGAGTTGTGTCCGAGCGACCTCGATCAGGCGGCCCGCGATACGTGCGCGGACACCACCTTCGTCAGCCAAGGCCACTGCAAGGGGTTGGGCATCGACAACTTGCCGCGCAAAGGCACCGACCTCTACGGTCTCACCTGACAGGCGGGGCGCCTTGCACCAGCTGTAACCCGGCTCGGCCATCTCTTCATCCGGCTTCGTCGAGCCGTCGAAGGGATGCGCCCTAGTGCCCTGCATCCAGCTATGCGCGACGTGTTCGACGATTTCGCTCGGGTCGACAGGCGCGACCACTCCATCCCGCCAAACCCCCGAGGCCGTCACCCGTCCATCAGCCAGTGGATAGGCTCCGAATGACAGGAACCTGCCCGGTCCCTGTCCCATCTTAGCCAAACCCAGCGACCGCCCGGCCTGGAAAAACAAACCGGCGTCGCCTGTTGTCCAGACGTCCAGATCGCTTGCCGCGCGGCAGGCCAGAAACTCCTCGATGGGTGCACCGAAAAGGTGGTTCTCCAGGAACCGGCGGAATGCACGGAAGGTCGCCTTGATGCGGACTTTTTCCGCCGCTGTCGGCGCGCGCGTGACGCCCGCGGGTTGCATCGCCAGGGTATGCGGCCACTTGCCACCCAGTATACCGGTCACATGGAACAGCCGCGCCCGCGCATCGAGAGCGGCTTTCTGTGATGATCCCATCGTGGCGGTGAACCTGTCCACCATGGCGTCGTGCCAGTCGCGCCCCTTGTATTCCTTGCGGGCGAAGTCCGGCATGAAGAACAGGTAGAAATGCGTCACGTGATCGGCGAGGTTTTCGACCCCATGCAGGATCGCTGCGGCCAAGGCACCTTGCGGGGTCATCGACGCACCGCTCGCTGCCGCAAGCGCGTGCGCGGCTGCCGCGGACTGGCTGATCGAACAAATTCCGCAGATGCGGGGCGTCAGTGTGAGCGCGTCGCGCGGATCGGCCCCTTTGAGCATGGCTTCGAAACCACGGAAGAGCGGTGAGTTGGCATAGGCCGACGTGACCTGCCCGTCTGACACCTCGAGGCGCACTTCGAGATCGCCCTCGACCCGGTTGAACGGTCCGACGAGAACCTCGGTCACGTCCGCTCTCGCTTGGGCTTGGGCGGTACCTCAATGCGATCGGACTTGGCGTTACGATCGATCCGCTCCGGGGTCGCCGCCTTGGAGAGCGAGGCCAGCGCCATGAACCACGCCTTGGGCATGTCTGACGGCAGACCGACCGGAATACCTGCGACCTTCGGAGTTTCCGTAAACGTCGTGCGCGGGTTCTCGAACTCCGGGCTCGTGCAGGCGATGCACGGGTATCCTCCGCGTGTGCAGGAGCCGCCGCCGTTCCACGGCCTGATATTGCAGTCCCCCACGGCCTGGGTGCCGATACAGCCCAAGTGTTCCATCATGCAGCCAAGTTCCGACAGGTGACGCGCACTTGCCTTGTATTCGTAGTATTCGTTTTTCGGACAGGCGTGATGCACCAGATGGTCCGTGTAGAAACGCGGGCGGTTGAAACTGTCGAGGGCGTCGTCACCGAAATTGCCACCGGCTAGAAGAAGCAGCGTTTCCGTCACCCAGTCCGGATGTGTGGGGCAGCCAGCGACGTTGATGACGGGGCGTCCCGACCGGCTCCTAAAGCTCTCTGGCAAGGCGCCTCCAAGATGTGCGCCTTCAAACTGAAGGCCGATGGCCCCGGCCGGGTTGTTCCCGGCCGCCGTGATGCCCCCGAAAGCGGCGCAGGTTCCGACCGCGACCACATCCTCGGCCAGAGGGGCGAGCTGCCGGCACCACTCCAGCATCGAGCGGCCGGTTCCGGACAGCATGTGAAACCGACCGGTGCCGCGTGGGCCGGTGACAATGCTGCCTTCGACACAGAGGACATCCAGCGGCGTTTCCCCTGCCAGAACGGACTCCAGCACGCCGCGTGCCTCGGCTCCCGTGGCCTCGGAAATCGCGGGATGCCAAAGTATGTCTATCCCGGCATCCTCAAACAGCTCCAACGCATTCGGGTCTTCCGCACAAAGAAGCGACATCGTGCAGCCGCCGCACCCGGCGGATTGGAGCCAGAGCAGGTTCAAGGCGTCTCCTCCAGCGGCAATTCCAGTCTGAATGCGGTTCCCGGCTTCAGGTCTTCATAGGTCAGACGCCCACCATGTTCCTCGGCGATCTTGTTTGAGATCGACAGCCCAAGGCCGGTTCCCTGCCCCACAGCTTTCGTGGTGAAGAACGGGTCGAAGATCGCGGCTGCGAGGTCTTCGGGAATGCCCGGACCATTGTCGGATACAGTCAGAACCGCTGTCGCCCGCTCTCGTTTCACGCGCACAACAAGTGACGGCTCATCCACCTCTTTCAACGCATCGATGGCGTTCTGGACAAGGTTCATGACGATCTGCTGGACATGTCCGGCATTGCCAAGGACCTTCAGATTGTCCTCCCCCTCGAACGTCACGTCGACATTGGACTTCGACCCGCGCACCACCCAACGCGCAGCCACTTTGGCCGCTTCCACGATGTCAAATCGTTCGCGACTTGCCGAGCCGGCAACGGACAGACGGCGCAGATCAGCAACGATGTCACGGACCCGCTCAGCCCCGTCGCGGGCGCCGTCGATCGCGTCCCTGAGGTTCCTGAGCTCCCGGTCGAGCTTCAGTTCATGCCGCAATGCGATCAGTTCGGACCGGGGCGCGCCACCCTCGACCCGCTCGAAATAGGTTTCGAAGCGCGAGATGTATTTTTCCAGAGCATGGGCGTTCGCGTAAACAAAGCTGATCGGGTTATTGAGTTCATGGGCGACCCCGGCCAGAAGCCGCCCGAGAGACGCCAGCTTTTCGTTCCGCACGAGTTGGGTCTGCGCGTCGATCAGGCTCTGATGGCTCGCTTCCAACTCGGAGTAGGCCTGGCGCAACTCACCCAACGGTCGCCCGATGATGACGGCGCCAAGCATCCGGCCCCGATCATCAATGCGCGCGGCGATCGAAAGGTCGTAAGGCTGGGGACCGTCCTTGCCAAGGATATCCGCTTCGAACCGTACGGGCTCACGCGCAAAGCGCATCGCATCCAGCTCGTTTCGGACCCGCTCACTCGCCGTCTTCTCAAAGAGGTCCAGCGCCGCCCGTCCGATCAGGTCTTGCGCTTTGGCTCCCGTGGCGGCTTCCAGAGATGCGCTGACCTTTTCGATGCGCCCGTCCCGGCTGACCACCATCATCAAATCGCTTACCGAGGACAGGATCGAATTCAGTAACCGCCTGAATTCGTGAAGTTCTTCGTTCTGCTCTTCAAGAAGCTGCTGGTGTGATACGAGTTCGGCGTAAGCTGTATCGAACGCCGTCAAAACGTCAGTCCATGCCTCTTCGGTAAAGGGCTGCCGAGCGACATCGCGAGGCTGAAGCGGTGGTGACATTCTTGCAGTCTCGCGCAGGTTTCACCGGAAAAGCAAGAGTTCACGGCCTGGACACACAGCCAACGAGCGCGCCCAGTCCGTCGAGACTCCTCCACAAATCCTAGTCTAAAGACACGACGGAACGGGGCTCCACAAAGGCAACGAGACTGCGGTGTCATGAGTGGTTCTTCCCCATCAGGGTCACTGCTCCATGCGGTCATTCGATGGAAATCTGTCAGACGTGACATTGCAGCTATTCGTGGGGGACAACTTCCTGCTTATGGAGCGCTTTCTTGCGGCTCTCGAACCAATCGACAAAAAACACTTCGGCGCGCCTGAGGTTTTCTTCTGCCTCCGGGCTCAGTCCTTCTTTCACTTCGCCGAACTCTACGCCGCCGATGCCAAGCACGTAAGCTTCCTGTGCGGGCTCGTATAAAGTTGCAGCCAGCGCCAGTACGGATTCCGGGCTTAGGCTGTGACTGGACATGCCGTCTGTTGTCGCAGGCACGATTGCATTGAACCGGAACGGCATCTCGGCCGTCATCAGTGCATCGACAAACACCACACTCTCTGCGCCTGCAATCGTCAGCGCATGATCCACAGTCAACTGGTAGTCGGTCGAAACGACAAGCCCAGGCAAGTCCCGCGCGGCGATCCGTGCCGCAAAGGACGGGCCAAGACCGTCATCCCCGCGCCCGGGATTGCCGTAGCCGATCAGGTGCATCCCGCGTCTCGGGTCCGGCTTTGGAGGACCTGACCTTGTGCATCTACGACTTCGACTTGCAGGGGCATCTGTCCCAGGGCGTGGGTCGCGCACGACAGGCAGGGGTCGTATGCGCGGATCGCGACCTCGACCTGGTTCAGCATGCCTTCGGTGATCTCCTGCTGCCCGCTCAGTTGCTTGACCGCCACGTCCTTGACCGCCCGGTTCATGCCCTCGTTGTTGTGGGTCGTGGACACGATCAGGTTGCAGTAGGTGACCTGATCGTTCTCGTCGACCTGATAGTGGTGGATCAGGTTTCCGCGCGGCGCCTCGATCACGCCGACGCCTTCTTCCCGACGGTCTCCGGTGGCCTTGAGGTCGGTTCCTTGCAGGTCGGGGTCGTGCAGAAGCTCTTCGATCTTCTCGATGCAGTGCAGAACCTCGATCATGCGGGCCCAGTGGTTGGTCAGAACCGCATGCGTGATGCCGCGACCGGAGGCCATCAACTCGTCCCGTGCCTGGTTCGCCTTCGGTGTGTCGATGAAACTGGCAGTGTTCATGCGGGCGAGCGGGCCAACGCGGTACCAGCCGGTCTCCGACCCCAAATCCCTGATGAACGGAAACTTCATGTAGGACCAGGACCGGACGTCTTCGATCAATACCTCGTGGTAACGGTCGTAGGGCAGTTGATCAAAGATCGTATTGCCCGACCTGTCCAGGGCGCGGAGGTTGCCGTGATAGAGGTCAAGCGCCCCGTCCTCTGGCCGGACAAGCGACATGTAGTGCGACGGGAAGGATGCGAAGCGTCCAACCAGTTCGGCATGCTCCGAGGTGTAATCCCGTGCGAGTTTCAGCGCGTCGAGCGCCCAATCTTCCATGTCTTCGAGGTCGTGTAACAGCTTGTCCCGTGTCTCGATCGGCAGGTTGCGGTTGATGCCGCCCGGGATCGCGCCCGTGCCGTGGATCTTCTTTCCGGCCGTCGCTTCGATAATGTCCTGACCGAACTTCCGCATCATGATCGCGCGGCGGCCGAGCTCCGGTTGCTCACGGATGACTTCGAATATGTTGCGCCGCTCTGCCGGAGCGCCGAAGCCGAACAGGAAATCGGGCGCCGCGAGGTGGAAGAAGTGCAGGACGTGGCTCTGCATGACCTGGCCGTAATGCATCAGCCGCCGCATCTTTTCCGCGGTCGGCGGCAGCTCATCGACGCCACAGATCACGTCCATCGCCTTCGCCGCCGCAAGGTGGTGGCTCACAGGGCAGATACCACAGAGTCGCTGCACGATGACCGGCACTTCCCACA
>JASJDQ010000208.1 GCA_030065075.1 Paracoccaceae bacterium
CCTTTCCTGGCCAAGCGCCGATCAATTGGTCGAGTGGACCTTGCTGGCTGACGAACACTATCCAGGAATGGACACTGAAAGACTGCGCGGCTTCCGTCAGGTGCTTCGGGCTCGACTTGCTGAGGTACTAAGAGAAGCAACGACGGTATCCCTTCGTGACTTCCACAGTGATAACTTGATGTGGTTGCCCGATCGAACCGGCATCAATCGACTGGGATTGCTGGATTATCAGGACGCCTTCCTCACGCACCCGGCGTATGATCTGATGTCATTCTTGACGGACGCGCGCACGCCCATAAGCGCTGAGGAGCGGGACCTGACCATCGAGAACTACCTGGAACTTTCGAGGGACGCTCCCGAAAGCTTCAGGGCGGCGTTCTTCGCGCTTTCGGCCCAGCGCAACCTTCGAATCCTGGGGATATTCGCGCGGGCGGGCAAGCGGTTGGACAAACTTCCCTTGGTTCACAGGTACTTCCGCGAAGCACTGGAACACTCCATGTTCGACAACGTGCGCCACGACGCACTTGCAGCCGTTCCTGCGCCGGAGCACCAACCGTCATGATCCCTGACGCCGCAATGATCTTTGCCGCCGGTTTCGGGACACGCATGGGAACCCTGACAAAGTCGACCCCAAAGCCCATGCTGAAACTCGGCGACCGGCCGATGATTGATCATACGCTGGATATCCTGCGCGATGCCGGGGTCGGACGCATTATTGCGAACACGCATTACCTGCCAGAGCTTATCGAGCCGCATCTGCAAGAAAAGGGTGTCACGGTCCTGCGCGAAGTTGAGATCCTTGAAACCGGCGGCGGCCTTCGTGCCGCCCTGCCCGTTCTGAATTGCAATCCCGTCCTGACGATCAACCCCGACGCTTTTTGGCGCGGCCCTAACCCGATCAAGGTCGTTGCCGACGCCTGGCACGACAGCATGAGCGCCCTCTTGTTGTGCGTTCCATCAAGCATCGACAACAGCGATTTTAGTCTCGAACAAGGGGAATTGCGTCGAAAGGGGCCCTATCGTTACGCTGGTGTCCAAATCCTACGGACAGATCGCTTGCACGAAATCGACCAAGAGGTCTTCTCTCTCAACGCCTACTGGGACCTGTTGGCGGATACCGGACCCATCCACGGTGCTCTCTACCCGGGCGAGTGGCTGGACATCGGGACGGCCGAGAAGCTCGAAATGGCGAACGCCAGGTTTGTTGGATGAGCGACCCTTTCGCTTCACTGTATGGAGTCTCTGGCGTGTCCCCGGGCACGGACTTCGCGGCGACGCTTTATCAGAAGCTTTGTGCCGCCACCGACAAAGGCGACCCAGTGGCGCTGTCTCGCGTAGAGATACTCGTGCCGACCAGACGGATGCAGCGCCGTTTGATCCACCTGTTCCAGACCGGATCCCCTCGCCTGCTGCCACGCATTGGCCTGGTCAGTGACATCGGGCACCTGCTCAGAACGCCCGACACGACGCAAGCCGTGCCCCCGCTGAAGCGATTGCTGGACCTGAAAGCACCTGTTTCTCGTCTGGTCGCCCTTGACGCGCAGCTTTCGGAAAGCTCGGTGGTCGATTTGGCCGAAAGCCTTCTGCGCCTTCTGGACGAGATGCACGGTGAAGCCGTGACTTTCGACGACATAGAAAAATTGGCGCCCGGCTTCCATTCGGCGCACTGGGAGCAAAGCCTGACATTCCTGCGCGCAATCCGTGGCTATAGTGAAGCTTTGGACAGGAATGAAAGTGACGCCGAAGCGCTACTTCGTCAGCAAGTGAAGAGCCTGTGTGCCGAGTGGAAAGAGCAGCCGCCCTCCCATCCGCTGATCATTGCTGGGTCGACCGGGTCGCGCGGCACAACGCATATGCTGATGTCTGCCGTTGCCAGGTTGCCGTTCGGTGGTGTCATCCTGCCCGGGTTTGACTACGACCTGCCTATGGAGACATGGGAGCTAATCGCGTCAGATCGACAATACGAAGATCATCCTCAATACCGTTTGGCGACGTTTCTGGCGTCGATCGGCCAATCCAAGGCGGATGTGAAAAGGCTGGATGATATCCGACGCGGAGAACGTAACGCACTGATTTCGTTGTCTCTGAGGCCAGCGCCGATCACGGACCAATGGCTCAGCGAGGGGCCTGATCTGGGCGCGCTCAATCAGGCCACAAAGGGTATCTCGCTTGTTGAGGCGCGCGATCCCAAAGCTGAAGCCGATGCCATTGCCTTGGCCATTCGAAAGGCAGTTGAAGAGAAAAAATCGGTTGCGCTGATTGCACCCGATGCGACCCTTGCGCGGCGCGTCGCGGCCTCGCTTTCCCGATGGAACATCGTGCCGGACGACAGCGGCGGCATACCGCTTTCGCTGACAGCACCCGGGACATTCATGCGCCTTGCGCTGGGTTTGGCCGCGAACGCAAACGATCCGATCGCCTTGCTGGCCTTGCTGAAACACCCGTTCACACGCGCCGGCGAGGATCGCGGCCTGCATATGCTTTCGGTTCAAGAGTTCGAGGTCTTCCTGCGTCGTCAGAAGTCTCGGATGATCGATGGCGCCGCCCTGGCCGCCTTCAAGGACGCCGCGCCTGAAAAGGGTGGCTGGATTGATTGGGTCACCTCTTTGCTTGAGGTTGCCTCATCGGCAGCGGGCTCCAATCTTTCGTCACTCTACGAAAAACACCTGAACCTGGCGCGGCACGTAGCGGATGACCAAGCTTTGGAAAGGATCTTCGCAGACGAAGCCGGCGAAGCCACAGCCGCCGTTTTTCAGGTCTTTCGCGATCAAGGCGGTCACGATGCGACGGTGACCTTTCAGGAATATCAACGGCTTGTTGAGCGTGCGCTGGCCAACGCAAGCGTCAGATCGCAGCGCGACGTGCGCTCTGACGTTATGATCTGGGGCACGCTCGAGGCGCGTGGCCAAGGGGCCGATGTTGTCATTCTGGGGGGCTTGAACGAAGGCACCTGGCCGAAACAGCCCACGCCAGACCCCTGGCTGAACAGAAGCATGCGGCGTGAGGTCGGGCTTCTGCTGCCCGAACGGCAGATCGGGCTGGCGGCGCATGACTACCAACAAGCCGTCGTGGCAATAGAAGTAGTCCTGACGCGCGCGCATCGGCAGGACGGCAGTGAAACCGTTCCGTCCCGCTGGCTGAACCGATTGAAAAATCTGCTGGAAGGTTTGAAAGATACTGGTGGGCCGGAGGCTTTGGCGGAGATGCAGCGACGCGGGGTTATCTTACTCGCATCCTCTGAAAGCCAAGCGTCGGTCACGGTGGATGCTGCGCCCCGCCCTGCCCCCGCGCCGCCGGTTCAGAAGCGCCCACGTGAATATGCGGTTACGGACATCAAAACGCTGATCACGGATCCCTATGCCTTCTACGCGCGGCGTATCCTGAGACTGAAGGCACTTGATCAACTGAACGCAAAGCCAGACGCTCGTGACAAGGGAACGGCTTTTCACGCCGTAATGGAGAGGTTTTTCACACCTGACGCCTCTTTCCTTGATGACCAGGTCGAACGCACGCGCCTGATGGAAATTTCCCAAGCGGTTCTTGGAAAGGCCAAATTGGAGCCGCCGGTCGTTGCCGAGTGGACTGCGCATCTGGCCGACGTAGCGGATTGGCTGATCGACCGGGAGCGCCAGCGCCGCCGCGATGGTGTCCCTGTGAAGCGTGAGGTCGAGGGACGTTTCGAGGTGACCGGAACAGGGCTTATCCTGAAAGGGAAGGCAGACCGCATCGATCAAACCAGTGACGGCACGTTCGTCATATACGACTACAAGACAGGCTCGCCGCCCAGCGGAACCGAAATATTGACCATAGACCGTCAGCTTCTGCTGGAAGCTGTCATGCAAGAAGCCGGTGCCTTTGCCGATCTGCCCGCCGGACCTGTATCACGCGTCGTGCACATCGGTCTGTCCCGAAGCCAGCAAGAGACGGAGACGGAGTTGTCTGGTGAGAATGAAACAGTCACTGTTCAACGGGATTTGGCACGTTTTCTTGCCCGTTTCATGGAGGAAGACACCGGCTATCTGGCCCGACGTGATCGCGAAAGGGAGCGGTTCGAGGGCGATTATGACCATCTGTCCCGGTTCGGCGAATGGGACACGTCGCAGGACGCTACACCGGGAAAACTGCGATGACGAATGAAGCAACTCGTTCCCAGATAGAAGCTGCAAGACCCGATGCTTCGACCTGGCTTGCGGCAAACGCCGGCTCCGGAAAGACACGCGTTCTGACGAACCGTGTCGCCCGGCTTTTGCTTCGCGGTGTCAACCCGCAGAACATCCTGTGCTTGACTTATACCAAGGCCGCGGCGAGCGAGATGCAGAACAAGCTGTTCCAGACCTTGGGGCACTGGGCCATGTTGGCCGACGGCGACTTGCGGAAAGAACTGGCTCGCTTGGGCGAACCGCACGTCAGCGATCCGCGCAAGGCAAGAACGCTTTTCGCGAGTGCGGTGGAGGCCCCGGGCGGTCTGAAAATCCAGACCATCCACTCGCTCTGTTCAGCCATTCTGCGACAATTCCCTTTGGAAGCGGGCGTGTCACCGCAATTTCAGGAGCTGGATGAAGCCGGGCAGGCACTCCTTCTGGAGAGTGTGCTGTCGTCGATGGCGCGATCCGACCCCAAATTCATGCGACACGTTGCGTCCGTTACAGGCGATGGTCTTGTCGGTCTAGCTCAGGGCGTCGTTGCAAAGGCTGACAGTTATCGAACAGTTCGAACGAAAACCGAAGTCTTTGCCCTGTTCTCGGTCCCTCCGCATCAATCGATGGAGGCGATAACACAAGCTGCCATCTCGGCGGATGACATCGCTTACCTCAAGACCCTGTCGCCGATTCTGAAGACCGGAAAGACCACCGATCAAAAGCTTGCCGCCAGTCTTGATCAACTGCCTGATGTGCCGAGCAAAAGTGTCTTGAGGACTGTCGAGAAGCTCTTCCTTGGTCAAAGCGGTAAGTTCAAGGACAGGCCAAAGCTCATTCCAACGACGGACTTGCGCGAAGGACCCGAATTCGCGCCTTTGCTGGGGCAACTTGTGCAAATCATGGAAAGCGTTGCGGAAGGTCGGCGAGCCCGACTTGCGCTCCAAGCAGCAGAAGACACGCTGATCCTGCAGGAGTTCGCTGCGGCCTTTCTGCCCCGATATGAGGCTGAGAAACAGGCCCGCGGCGTTCTGGACTTCGATGATCTCATACGAAAAACACGGCAGTTGCTGACGACGCGCAGTCTGGAGTGGGTGCTTTATCGCCTGGACGGCCGGATCGAGCATATTCTGGTCGATGAAGCTCAGGACACAAGCCCAGCGCAATGGGATGTGATCGAAGCGTTGGCCGAAGAAATGGCCGCCGGGCAGGGGGATCGGGAACGCTCGCTCTTCGTTGTCGGTGACAAGAAGCAGTCCATCTACAGCTTTCAGGGGGCGGATGCGGCCGGTTTTGATAGTCGCGGCCTGCGGTTTCGCGAGCAATTGTCCGGTGGACAGGGCATGGTGGAAGGCGAACTTCTGCACTCCTTTCGTTCGTCTCCGGCCATTCTGACGACGGTCGATGCGATCTTTTCCGGCAACACGACAAGCGGCACCGGCGCTGACGTCTCGCACAAGGCGTTCTTCGAAGACATGCCTGGCCGGGTCGATCTTTGGCCGATTATCGAAAGGCCTGAAAAGGAAGCCCGTTTGCCGTGGCACGACACCAGCTATCGAACAGACCGAAATCACGCGACCGTCCAGTTGGCTGACAAGATCGCCAAGAATATCAAAGACCTTCTGGATTCAGGCACTATTCCTGACAAAAAGGGCAAATGGCGACGGGTGGTGCCAGGCGACATCCTGGTTCTGGTGCAGCGTCGAAGTGCCCTTTTCGATCGTATCATCGCGGCCTGTAAGGGAAAGAAGCTCGAAATCGCTGGCGCCGATCGTCTGAAGATTGGGTCCGAGCTTGCGGTGCGGGATATCCTCGCATTGCTGTCATTCCTTGCGTTGCCGGAGGACTCGCTTTCGCTCGCCGCTGCCCTGCGATCACCGCTCTTTGGATGGAGCGAGCAACAGCTTTTCACGCTCGCGGCTCATCGCACGGCAAACAGTTTCCTGTGGCAGGCCCTTCGCGATCGACGCGCTGAGTTTTCCGAAACGCATGCTGCGTTGGAGGACCTTCGCCGCAACGTTGATTACCTTCGGCCGTTCGAGTTGATCGACATAATTCTGACGAAGCATCAAGGCCGCGAGAAGCTTCTCTCGCGGCTCGGTTCGGAGGCCGAGGACGGGATCGATGAGCTTCTGAACCAGGCCATAGCCTATGAACAGTCAAATGTGCCAAGCCTCACTGGGTTTTTGTCAGTCGCTCAATCCTCGGACGTTCAGATCAAAAGGGAGGCTGATACGAGTGGCAATCTTATCCGCGTGATGACCGTCCACGGTGCAAAGGGGCTGGAAAGCCCGATTGTCATCCTTCCCGACACGACTGCAAAGCCAAGGCAAACGAGACGAGCGCTGATCCCTGGACCCGACGGTGTGCCTGTTATGCCCAGACGAAAAGGCGAATGCCCGCCCGAGATCCTGCAAGCGCAGACAGGGAATGACGAGGCAGACGAGGCCGAAAGGGACCGTTTGCTGTATGTCGCGATGACACGTGCCGAGAAATGGCTGATTGTGTGCGGGGTCGAGAGCGGGAACTCTGGTGGCTATGTCAATTGGCATAGCAAGGTTAGGACCGGACTGGAGGCGCTGGGCGCCCAAGAGATCGACACGCCCACGGGCACGGGGCTTCGTTATGCGCACCAGGCGTGGGTGACGATTCCGGACGCGGCAAAAGACAAAGACAAAACTGATGGATTGCCGGTTTTGCCGACATTTGGTGATCCGCCACAAGCGCCGGAACCGGTTGAAATCATTGCACCTTCTGATCTGGGGGGCGCGAAGGTTCTGGACGGCGGCGCGCTTTCCGAAGAAGACGCAAAACGCAAGGGGCGGCAAATACACCTTCTTCTCGAGCATTTGCCCAACGCTGAAGGCCCGGAAAACATGGCGAAAAGGCTGCTCTCAACGGGTGCTGTTGCCGCTGATCCCCTGGAAATTCCGAGCCTTTTGAGCGAAGCAAGGAGCATCCTGCGGCGATTTCCCGAGCTTTTCCAAGAGAATAGCATGGCCGAGGTCGATATCGTCGGGCCATCGCCAACCATGGATGCCCGGGTCTTCGGCACGATTGACCGATTGATCGTCGAGCCAGACCGTGTGTTTGCCGTTGATTACAAGACGAATGCCAATGTGCCTGAGCGTGTCGAGGATGTTCCCGAAGGATTGCTGCGACAGATGGGAGCTTACCTGGAAGCCCTGGAGGCATTGTACCCGGACAGGCCCATCGAGATCGCGATACTCTGGACGGCAGCAGCCACGCTGATGCCACTGCCACACGGGATCGTGAGGGACGCCTTGCGCCGAACCGCTACATCTTGACGTCGGCCATAGCGATCCATACCTTCGCACCCTCAACAAATGGGGATTCTCACGATGGGCACCGTAGCCGTAACCGACGACACTTTCGACGCCGAAGTCCGCAACTCGGACGTTCCGGTTGTCGTGGATTTCTGGGCTGAGTGGTGCGGCCCGTGCCGGCAGGCGGCCCCATCGGTTGATGCCGCTGCCCGTGAATTTTCCGGACAGGTGACGATTGCGAAATTGGACATTGACCGGAACAA
>JASJDQ010000020.1 GCA_030065075.1 Paracoccaceae bacterium
GCGGATTGGGGGCCGCTGCGCGATGGGGCCAAGCGGGAGGCGATGCAGGATTTCACGCGCAGGCAGGCCTATTGCCGCAGGCTGGAGGACGCGCGTCCGGTCGTGCGCCCGTAGTGGCAGAAAATGCTCATTTTCTGCCCCGATTTCTGCGCAGAAATCGTGGGCTATCCGACCCTTTCGATCGGTTCTTGATTGCAGAAAATGATGAACTGTCCGGCATTTTCGATAACAGGATAGCCCCGACGCTTGAGTTCCGTGAGAAAGGCGTCGCGGCCAAAGTATCGCTCCACATCGCGAACTTGCCGCCGTACAACAGCACCGCTCTGCGCGGCCTTGTTGGCAAACAGGCGTCTGAAGAACTCGTCAGGTTTGATTGGACCGCGTGACATGCGCCGACTGATCGCCGACTGGGGTTAACCGCAAGTCAAACGCTGCGGAGACGTTTCGGGCGTTCACCCGCGGCCCAGGCGCGGACGGCAAGGCCGAAGGCCTCGAATAGTGCGCGCGAGACGAGGTCTTCGCCTGCCTTGTATTCCGGGTGCCACTGTACGCCGAGGGCGAAACCGGGCGCGCCGTCGACATAGATTGCTTCTTCCGTGCCGTCGGGCGCGTAGCCATCGACGACGATCCTGTCGCCCGTCGTCTTGATGCCCTGGCCGTGGAGCGAGTTGGTTTTCACCACAGACGCTCCGAAGATGCGGTGAAACGGGCCGCCTTCGGAGACGCTCACATCGTGGCGGAGGGCGAACTTTTCCTCGATCGTGCCATCGGGCGGCATGCGGTGGTTCATCCGGCCCGGCAGGTCGCGGATTTCGGGGTAGAGCGAGCCGCCCATGGCGACGTTCAGTTCCTGGAAGCCCCGGCAGATGGCAAGGATTGGCTGGCCCGAGGCTACGCAGTCGCGGATAAGCGGCAGCGCCAGCCCGTCCCGCGCCCTGTCGAAGGCGCCGTGCGCCTCGGTCGGGGCTTCGCCGTATTCCTCGGGATGCACGTTGGGGCGGCCACCGGTAAAGAGAAAGCCGTCGCAGGTGGCCTTGAGCTTTTCCATATGCACAAGAGACGGATCGGAGGGCACGATCAACGGCTGAGCGCCCACGACATGGGCGACCGCTTCGCTGATCATGCGACCCCCGCCGTGGATGGCGTATTGGTCGTTGATCAGGTGTTCGTTTCCTATGATCCCGACAACGGGCATGTCGTTTCCCTTATCCCACGCCTGCGAACGTAATGCCTGAATCGCCGCGCACCAACAACTTATCCGCACATCGTATTGTGCGATTGCCATTAATCTGTGGTTAAACTGCGGTGTTTTTAAGCAGCCGCTGTCAAGCCTGCGGTCTCGATGCCCGCGACCGCCGCGGTCGCATCGTTGTCCGAGGTGTCGCCGGTCACGCCTACGGCGCCGATGATGCGGTCGCGGCTGTCCTTGATCAGAACGCCACCGGGGACCGGGACGACCTGCCCGCCGAAGGCGCCGTTGAGCGCGGCGACGAAGTAGGCCTGGTCCTCGGCGCGCTGCATCAGCGCCGAACCGGTCATCCCCGTCATCACGACGCCGTAAGCCTTTCCGCGAGCGATTTCAAAACGGCCCGGGCTGGCGCCGTCTTCGCGTTCGAAAGCCTTCACATGGCCGCCGGTGTCGAGAACGACGACGGAAAGGGGTTTCAACTCCATCTCGCGGCCCTTCTTGAGGGTGGCGCGGACGATCGAGCGGGCTTTCGAGAGAGAGATATCGGGCATGGGGTGGGTCCTTTTTTGGAATCAGAATACGTGGCAGCGGCGGGCCGGGGTACGGCGCATCGAGGTGTCCGCTACGCGGTTAATGGTAGCCAAGACACAGTGCCTGAGCTCGTTGCAGATGAAGACAAGGCGACGGACTCGGGGACGGCCCGTCGCTGGCACGGCTGGGCTGCGCCCCATGACTCCGTGCCTTGAGCATCAGGACGCTGCCTTCAGTTCCAGTCGCCGGGCGTGCAGCACGGGTTCGGTGTAACCGGACGGTTGCTCGCGTCCCTTGAAGACCAGATCACAGGCGGCCTGAAAGGCTACGCCGTCGAAGCCGGGGGCCATCGGGCGATAGTCCGGGTCGCCCGCGTTCTGCGCATCGACCTTCTCGGCCATGCGCTTCATCGCTTCCATCACCTTGTCTTCGCTGACGATGCCGTGGTGCAGCCAGTTGGCGATGTGCTGGGAACTGATCCGGCAGGTCGCGCGGTCCTCCATCAGACCCACATCGTTTATGTCTGGCACCTTCGAACAGCCGACGCCCTGGTCGATCCAGCGGACGACATAGCCGAGGATGCCTTGGGCGTTGTTTTCGACCTCGCGCTGGATCTGGTCTTCGTTCCACTTGCGGAAAGTAGCGAGGGGTATGTCGAGGATGCCGTCCACATGGGCCCGCCGGCCGGACTTCCGAAGTGCCTCCTGCACCTTGAACACGTCCACCTTGTGATAATGCAGCGCATGGAGCGTCGCGGCAGTGGGCGACGGCACCCAGGCGCAGTTGGCCCCGGCTTTGGGGTGTTCGATCTTGGCTTCGAGCATGCCGGCCATCATGTCGGGCATGGCCCACATGCCCTTGCCGATCTGGGCCTTGCCCGAGAGGCCGCATTCGAGGCCTATGTCGACGTTCAGGTTCTCGTAAGCGCCGATCCAGCTCTTGCGCTTGATCCAGTCCTTGCGTGAGAACGGGCCTGCCTCCATCGAGGTGTGGATCTCGTCGCCTGTCCGGTCGAGGAAGCCCGTGTTGATGAAAGCCACGCGTGATTTGGCGGCGCGGATGCACTCCTTGAGGTTCACGGACGTCCGGCGCTCTTCGTCCATGATGCCGATCTTGACGGTGTCCTGCGGCAGGCCAAGCGCGGCTTCGACCATGTCGAAGGTTTCGGCCGAAAACGCGACCTCGTCCGGCCCGTGCATCTTCGGTTTCACGACGTAGATCGAGCCGGTGTGGCTGTTCCGGTCGCCACTGGTCTTGGCCAGATCGTGCTTGGCGATCAGCACCGTGATCATCGCGTCCATCAGGCCTTCGTATATTTCCGAGCCGTCTTCCAGAAGGATCGCGGGGTTGGTCATCAGGTGACCCACATCGCGGACCAGCATCAATGCGCGGCCTTTGACTGTGATGTCTTTGCCGTCGGGGCCGGTGAACACCTTGTCGCTGTTGAGCTTCCGCGTCATCATGCTTCCGCCCTTCTCGAAGGTGTCTTCTAGATCACCCTTCATCAGGCCGAGCCAGTTCCGGTAGGCCAGCACCTTGTCCTCGGCGTCGACGCAAGCGACCGAGTCTTCGCAATCCATGATTGCCGAGATGGCGGCTTCGATGCGGACATCGGCCAGCCCCGCCTGATCGCGTCCGCCGATTCGGTCGGTGCGGTCGAAGATCAGTTCGACATGCAGGTTGTTGTTTTTCAAAAGGATCGCGTCGGGTGCCTTGGGGTGTCCCTGGTGGCCGACGAACTTCGACGGGTCCTTGAGCGGCAGGTCATCGACCAGCAACACGCCGTCCTTGACGCGGTAGCGGCGGGCGTCGGCGTGGCTGGTGCCTTCGAGCGGGAAGGCCTCATCCAGGAAGACCCGCGCCTTGGCGACGACGCGCGCGCCGCGGCCCTTGTCATAGGGGCCGGATGGCGCTTCGCCATCGGTGGCGTCGGTGCCGTAGAAGGCATCGTAAAGGCTGCCCCAGCGGGCGTTGGCGGCGTTCAGCGCATAGCGCGCGTTGGTGACCGGCACGACCAATTGAGGTCCGGGGACGGTCGCTATCTCGGGGTCGGTGTTTTCGGTCGTGATCTCGAAGGCCTCGCCTTCGGGCACCAGGTATCCGATTTCTGTCAGGAACGCCTTGTAGGCTTCGTGATCGTGCGGCTGGTTATGATGTTCTTTGTGCCACTGGTCGATCTTGCCTTGAAGAACCGCGCGGGTGTCCAGCAGTTCCCGGTTCTTTGGCGCCAGGTCGTGTGCCACCCGGCTGAACGCCTGCCAGAAGGTGTCCGTCTCAACACCGGTCCCCGGCAGCGCCTCGTTTTCCAGAAAGGTGGCCAGTTCCTCGTCCACCTGAAGGCGGTGGCGTTCGACCCGATTGCTCATACTGATTGTCTCCCTCGTTCTGGGCGCGCAAACTATGTGCGCGAGGGTATACTTACAAGAAAGCAAACGCGGGTCCGGCCAAATTGTTGACATTATCGCCCGCTAACCGGCGTTTATGCTAAGGACAGTATTCAAACTCACGGGTCTTCTGGCCGTCTTGATGACGGCGCAGCCCGCGTTCGCCGCCCAGCCCTTCAGTACGAGCCTTGCGCAATGCGCGGGGCAATATCAGCACCTGGCCCAATGGATGGCTGTCGATTTAAAGTTCGATCAGGCGGTCACGATGATGGTGCGGTTCCAGGCGGCGGCGGAGACGCGCGCCCGCGACGAAGGGATCGCCGACGCGCGGGCAGAGGTTATTCGGATCATGGATGCCGAAGTGGCTCGCTGGGATCAGGAAGGGCGCGATTTCTTCCGCGCGGAGGACTATCTGGAGTGGGCGTGGTACTGTCAGGCGGTGGGCCGGGACGAAGGCATCGTCGTCAACTAACGGCAGTGGTCAGCCGCGCGCGCGGCGGCACCGCTCGGAGCAATATCTGACCTCGTCCCAGACGCGCGCCCATTTTTTGCGCCATGCGAAGGGGCGCCCGCAGGTCGCGCAGGTCTTTTGCGGCAGGTCGCTTTTTCGAACGCTTTTCGGCACTAGACGTCCCGTTAGTTGGACGTCTCGACCACCTCTTCCGCCGTTTCTTCGACCGGAGAGAGGACAACCATGGCCGCAATGACCAGAAGGGCTGCGCCTGCGATGCCGAAGAAGACCGGCCAATGGCGCTTCTTCTGTTTCTCGATATTCGTGTCGGGTGCCGTCATGCTTCGCTCCTTTCAAAATCAAAGAGCCGCTGTTGCGGCCCGTCTTGTACTTACTTAAACGGGACCAAAGCCTGATTGGATTGATCTTGCCATGAAAGATGCTGCCCCTCAGCCTGTTCGCCTGGCGGATTACACGCCGCCCGCCTACCTGATCGACACGGTACATCTGACGTTCAAGCTGGACCCGAATGCGACGCGCGTGACGTCCAAGATCGCGTTCCGGCCGAACCCGGATGCCGAGGATCGAACCTTTCGGCTGGATGGCGAGAAACTGCAACTGATCCGGGCCATGGTGGATGGCGTGCCCGTCGACCCGCGCGTCGATGCCCAGGGACTGGTCGCAGAGGTGCCTAACGCCCCTTTTGTTTGGGAGTGCGAGGTCGAGATCGATCCCGCCGCGAATACCGAGCTTGAGGGGCTATATACCTCGAATGGGCTTTACTGCACGCAGTGCGAGGCCGAGGGGTTTCGCAAGATCACCTATTATCCCGACCGGCCTGATGTCATGGGGGTCTTCACCGTGCGGATCGAGGGCGATGCCCCGGTATGCATGTCAAACGGCAATCCAGTCGCCAGCGGCGATGGCTGGGCCGAATGGCATGACCGCTGGCCGAAGCCCGCGTATCTTTTCGCACTTGTAGCCGGTGATCTGGTGGCGCATTCAGGCACGTTCCAGACGATGGAAGGCCGTGATGTCGCGCTTAACATCTGGGTGCGGCCCGGGGACGAGGACCGATGTGCTTACGCCTTGGACAGCCTTGTGCGGTCGATGAAGTGGGATGAAGAGGTTTATGGCCGCGCCTACGATCTGGATGTCTTCAACCTTGTGGCGGTCGATGATTTCAACGCGGGCGCGATGGAGAACAAGGGGCTGAACATCTTCAACTCGAAGTACGTCCTGGCCTCGCCCGAGACGGCGACCGACCGCGATTACGAGTTCATCGAAGGCATCGTCGCGCATGAATATTTCCACAACTGGACGGGCAACCGGATCACCTGCCGCGATTGGTTCCAGCTTTGCCTGAAGGAAGGGCTGACGGTCTTTCGTGACCAGCAATTCTCGGGCGATATGCGCGGCCACGCGGTCAAGCGGATCGACGACGCACTCATGCTGCGGGCACGCCAGTTCCGCGAGGATGCGGGGCCGCTCGCGCATCCCGTGCGGCCAGAGGAATACATCGAGATCAACAACTTCTATACCGCGACTGTGTACGAGAAGGGCGCAGAGGTCATCGGTGTCCTGAAGACGCTCGTGGGCGACGCGGCCTTTTACGAAGGGTGCCAGCGCTATTTTGAACGCCATGACGGTCAAGCTTGTACCGTCGAAGACTGGCTCGCCTGTTTCGCAGATGACATCGATGAACAGTTCAAGCTTTGGTACACGCAGGCGGGCACCCCCATCCTGCACGTTTCGGAGGAGTGGGACGAGGACCGTGGCATTTATTACTTGACCGTTCGACAGGAGACCAAACCAACGCCGGGTCAGGACGAAAAGAAGCCCTTGCGCATGGATGTCCGGTTTACGCTGCTCGATAATGAAGGTCGGGTCATTCCTTATGTTGGCGAGCGCAAGCTCTTCATTTGGAAGGAGGAACACAGGATACCAGTTCACAACCTGAAGGACGAAACCCGGTCCAAACCGGTTTTATCTTTCAATCGTGGATTTTCGGTACCTGCAATTGTCGAATTCAAACAGAGCCCTGAAGAGCGGATTACACTGCTTGGGCATGACACCGACCCGTTCAATCGCTGGGAAGCCGGACGAACATTGGCCAAAGACACACTGGTGCGAATGATTGTGCAGGATGAGGCGCCAGAAGCAGCCTATCTTGAGGCGATTGGGCGCTTGGCCGCGGATGAGGCGCTTGACCCCGCGTTTCGTGCCCTCGCGCTGGGGTTGCCGTCGGAGGACGATCTGGCGCAGACGCTTTACGACAATGGGCGGACACCGGACCCGGACCGCATCCATGACTGTCGCAACGCGCTTAGTTGCGCGGTTGCTAAGGCGCATACCGGGTTGTTCGAAGATCTGGTTGCGCGGTTCGCCAGCAACGCGCCGTACAGCCCGAATGCGGCGGACGCCGGGCGGCGCGCGCTTAGGCTGAAGGCGCTGGGGTATCTGGCGGACGCTGGGCAGGTGGACCGGGCGGCTGCTGTATATGCCGGGGCGGACAACATGACCGAAAGCATCGGCGCGCTGAGCATCCTGGTTCGCGCCGGGCAGGCGGACGCGGAGCTGGTTCAGTTCTTCAACCTTTGGAACAACGATCCGAACACGCTGGACAAGTGGTTTTCCACGATGATCGTTCACGCGCCGCCCGAGCATGCTGTCGAGGTCGCGCAAAAGGCCGTGGAGATGCCGGAGTTCGCCTGGAAGACGCCCAACCGTTTCCGCGCCGTGATCGGCGGGCTCTGCGGCAATACCGCCGGGTTCCATACGGCGTCCGGCGACGGTTATCGGTTGGTTGCCGAGTGGCTGAAGAAACTCGATCCGGTCAATCCGATGACAGCGGCGCGGATGGCGACGGTGTTCGAGACCATGCGCCGCTATGACGGAGATCGACAAGGTCAGATGCGGGATGCGTTGGAGTACCTTCTGGAGGGTTCGCCATCGAAGGACATGACCGAAATCGCAGGTCGTATTCTGGGACGGTGACCGTACGAGTTGCGGCCCGCGCCTGACACTGGGTGGGCACAGCCTGTCGGCCGTTATGGAGAGCGAGGCCGCCAAAAGCATATACTCTTGAGCCTTTTGTGCCGTTTCAATATGCGCCCTCCCGGGGGAAGGTCGGGCGCGGTCCGGCGTTGCCGCCGGGCAGATATTCGTTCGACGCGAGGCGCTAAGGTCTTCTGAGAGAGCTTGAGAAATCATCTCTTGAAATCAGCGCATTAAGCCGTGTCCATCTTGAAAAACCCGGCCTTCGTGCGGATCTGACGGGAAAGAGTGGTGTGGGCATAAGCCATTTCTTGCCGGGTTTGGCCTGCGTCTGTGGGGACAGACCTGAGCAAATGGTAAACTCGTGCCACGAATCTGCTGCCAATTTCGGGTTCAAGCTGGGTTATGAAAGAGCGCATTGATCCATTGATTGCGGAACGCGCGCCTTGGTTGTTCGAGAACAACTTGACGGCTCACGCCTCGCGCCGGGCGCTTATGTCCTTGCTCGGGTACGAACGCACGCTGGAATTGGGCGAGCTTTACCGCGACTGGACCACCGACCGGGTCATGCACCATGTCGCCGGTCTGCTGGCGCGGGATTTCAAGGTGACGGGGCTGGAGAACATCCCCCGCCAGGGCTCGGCACTGATCGTGGCCAACCATCCGACGGGCATTGCCGACGGGATCATGCTGCACCACGCGATCTATCCCCTGCGCCCGGACTTGTTCATCTATGCGAACTCGGACATCCTGCGGATCATGCCGCAATTTGAAAGCCTGATCGCTCCGGTCGAATGGCGGCTCGACAAACGGACCCGCGCGAAGACGCGCGAGACCATGGAGTACACCAGAAACGCCATTGATAACGGGCGTTTGGGCGTGATCTTTCCCAGTGGGCGGTTGGCCAAACGGCGCGGCCTGAAGCTGCACGAGCGCGACTGGATGGCAAGTGCCGCGATGATCGCGCGGAAGTTCGAATTGCCGGTTATTCCGCTGCACATCCGAGCCCGGAACTCGGCACTGTTTTACTTCTTTGACCTGATCCACCCGTCTTTAAGAGATATTACACTGTTCTACGAGACGCTGAACAAGGACCGTCAGCCGTATCGGATCACCGTGGGGGAACCCATTTCGCCCTCGGCCCTTCCCACGAAGTCGGAGGACGCGATTGAGGTAATGAAGCGCGCGACCCTGGCCCTTGGCGGCAAATACGCGCCCACCGTGTCTCTGGTGCAAAACACGCGTATCCCAAGCTGGGCGCGCTGAAGACCGAAATATCGCCATAAAGTTGACGAATTAGCCCGCCAGTCTTGGAAAAAATGGCTGCGGAGAGAGGTTAATGCGGGTCCTTCAAATGATATCGCGGGGCATTCAGTCCAGCTTGACATTTGTGATGCCCAAATCGAAGGGGTCGAGCGTCTATCTTCCGCCTGCGGAACCGACACGCCTTTCGATTCAGGACGACGATCCGGACCACCGCGAGCGCCGTACAATCGGCGGTCATATCGCGTGCCTGATGCTGGAAGACGAATGGGTCGAAATCGGTGATCAGATCGCGGAGTGGGAGGCCAAGCTGGCGTCGACCCCGGGGGGCATCCGCTATCACGAAATCGGTGTCGATGTGGCGCTCTCGGGCCTGCAATCGCTGATCGACGATGCGGCGCGTGAAAGCCTGGATGATTTGAAAGAGGCCGAGATCGAACTTGGCTGCTTCATGGACACTTACGAACGCTCGCCGGACAGCCACGTGCTGGGGCTTCTTGCGGCTCGGGCGCATCTGCTGTTGGGCATTGCCTGCCGTGCCGATCACTGGCCGGATGATTGCCAGCGCGACGCGTGGCGGCGCATGGCAAGTCACTATGTGGCCGCTGGTGAAATCCTGTCCAAGTTCGATGCGCGCGCTCTGATGTCGCCGCTCGTCGCCGAAGGGCAGTATATGCAAGGACTGGGTTCGCCCGGGCAGTCGCACCGTGTGCCGGAGCTTTTCGATAACTGGATCGCCCTCGATCCGTCGAACCCGGCGATCTACGCAGCGCACGCCGTTTGGCTGGCGAACCCCGAGAGTGCGAGCGACTCCGTTCTGATGGAGATGGCGGACGCCGCGCTGGAGCGAACCGAGGCGACGATTGGCATGGGCGGATACGCCCTGTTCTTCCAACCGCTTTTGGGCACGCGCGAGAATGCGCGGGCTTTGTATGATCCCGAGCTGTTTGCGGCGGGCATGCTGGACCTGGCGACCATGTCGGCCTCGCAGGCCGAGGTAAACCGCATGGCTGATGCGTTGGCGGGCGAGATCAAGGCAAGCGGCGTCAATGCTCCTGTGGCGCTCCGCGACACGCTTTTGATGCTCATCCGGAACGAAATGACGGTTCTCTATCCGCGGCTTTGGACCCTCTCGGACGAGGCGATCCGTGGGCTGATCCGCGAAGCGCGCGACGCCATGCAGGGCATGTCCGAAGACGACGTCGATTTCTATCGCGCTGCCTGAGAACGGGCAGGGCTGGACGTTTCCGCAGCGGGCTGGCACCACTGGTCCAAAGCAGGGGAGGTGCCAGACCCATGAAACGTTCGACCGTCAATGACATTATGGCCGCGGCGGATGAGATGATCCGCCACCACGGGTTTACCCTGCCACCCTTTGCCTATTGGACGCCTGCGGAGTTTCAGGCGAAGGTCGCCGATGGGTCGGCCCGGCGCATTGCCGATGCGCGGATGGGCTGGGACATCACGGATTACGGGCAGGGCGATTTCGAGGCACTCGGGCTCTTTCTGTTCACGCTTCGGAATGGACATTTGGCCGACCTCGAACGCGGGCGCGGCATGGTCTATGCCGAGAAGCTTCTGATTTCGCGCCAGGATCAGATCAGCCCGATGCACACCCATGTGATCAAATCCGAAGACATCATAAACCGCGGTGGGGCCACGCTGGTCGTCGAGCTTTTTGGTTCGGACGATGCGGGCAACTGCGCCGAAGACAAGGGCGGCATGGTGCTTTGCGACGGGATCGAGCGCCTCTTCGGCCCGGGCGACAAGCTGAAGCTTGCGCCCGGTGAAAGCGTAACGCTGAACCCCGGCGACTGGCATGCCTTCTGGGGAGAAGGGGGCGACGTGCTGATCGGCGAGGTTTCGACCGTCAACGACGACGTCACCGACAACATCTTCCGCGAGCCTATCGGGCGGTTTGCCGAGATCGAGGAAGACGTGGCGCCGACGCATTTGCTGGTGAGTGACTATGAGACGTGGTTCGCGTGAGTGCCGGAGTTGCGTCGCAGGCCGCTTCGAGCCCAAAGCGGCTTCGAATTGATAACGGCTAGAAGGCGACCCTCGCCTCGATGAATTGCCTCGCAAAGGAACCGTTCTCAAGAGCGATACACGCATTCTGACCACCGGGCCTGTGCCCGACATTCAAGCAAATCCAAAAGAAAGTGTCGTCTCGGCGGGACCTGCTGTCTTGCCCGGTATCAATGACCAGACCTGGTGCACCTGAACTGCCTGGCAATGTTCCAATTGACGTTGTCTCGTAGACCGGCTCGCCACCCAGATAGACAACTGAATCGATGTACCCTGTGCTTGAGTACTGCTCACATGAACCTGCGGCTGAAGAAGTTTCGATCCCAAGCGTACAGCCCAGATAGTAGGCAGCGATTGTCACCGGCACGCGTGTTGCCGCCCCTGGAAAAAACCATTTCTCGGCGGTTTCTAGGTCAAGATTGGGAAGCAACACAGCAGGTTCGGCGTCCTGACATGCTGGTTCCGAAAGGGTGATGATGGCCACATCGCGTTCTCGATTGGATTCCGTGATCGGATCTATTCGTGATGTTGCCAGTTCGACCCTGTCGGCCACATACACCTGCCGACACGCTTGGATCTCTACAGTCAAACTCAAAGGTGCTTTCGCGGTGGCTGTCCCGTCGCGAAGATGCGTGAGTTCCACGGACCCCAGCAAACTGTGGGCTGTGGTAACGCACGCACGCCGCTCGATCCCTGTAAGAACGCAAGTGAACTGCTTTGGCTTTTCATTTTCAGAATGAAGGAAGACCTTCCCGACAAAAGGCACGTCGTCGGGTTGTAGAAAAGTCCCTTCGTGCATTGTCACCGCCAAAACGCGTTCAACGGAGCGTGATTGAACGGGCGCTGTTTGATGGTGATTGGCAGGGGTTCTCGAGTCGTCCCACGTGATGCCGTCGAGTGGGCTTGGGGAAATGAATGGCTGGGGCGCCAATGAGCCGCCAAATCCAAGTACCAAGTGCAGCAGGATAGCCATCATGTTGGACTGACGTGATAAGCCCTCGCGCGCTTGCTCGCAATGCTAGCCCGGGTATTTTACCGCCGGATGTTCTTGACCTCAAAGGCTGGAAGTAGAAGGTCCGCATTGTCCCGCAAACGCCTCACGGACAGCTTCAGAGTCTGACAGAATTGATCAGATGACCGCTCCGAGCCCAAAGCGGACATCGAAGCTTGGTTTGCCGTTTTACATCTCAAGTCTTGGCGAGGCGATAGATAGCCGGGATGACCAGGACGGTCAGTGCCGTCGAAGTAAGAAGACCAAAAAGCAGCGAGATGGCAAGGCCCTGGAAGATCGGGTCGACCAGAATGACCGCTGCGCCGATCATGGCGGCCAGCGCGGTCAGCAGGATCGGTTTGAACCGGGTCGCGCCCGCCTCGATCAAAGTGTCGACTGTTACCTTCCGGTCGGGATCGGCGTGGCGGATGAAGTCGATCAGCAGGATCGAGTTGCGCACGATGATCCCCGCCAGCGCGATGAAGCCAATCATTGAGGTCGCCGAGAAGGGCGCGCCGAAGAGCCAGTGCCCGATCATGATGCCGAGGAAGGTCAGCGGCACCGGCGTCAGCACCACCAGCGGCAGGCGGAAGCTGCCGAACTGCGCGACGACGAGGATGTAGATGCCCAGAAGAGCCACTCCGAAGGCCGCGCCCATGTCGCGGAAGGTGATCCAGGTGACCTCCCATTCGCCGTCCCAGAGAAGGACCGGCGTTTCGGTCGAGGCGGGTTGCCCATTCAGCCGGATCTCGGGCTTTGTGCCCTCGGGCCAGGTCATCGCGTCCAGCCGGTCGGCCACCTCGATCATGCCATAAAGCGGCGCCTCGAAGGCACCGGCCAGCTCGCCCGTGACCATGATTACGTCATAGCCGTTGTGGCGAAAGATCGGGTAGGAGGCCTGTTCCTCGTTCACCTCGATCACATCGCCCAGTTCGACCACGCCGCGCCCGCCCGGAAGCGCGTTCGCAGGCACCGGCGTCGAGAGCGCAGTCGCGTCCATGACGCGCGCGCTCTTGTCCCGCGCCATGATAATGGGGATCGGCTGCCGCCCTTCGCCGCGGTGGGAATAGCCGACCGTGACAGATCCGTTTAGAAGCTGGAGTGTCTGCAGGACATCGGCTTCCTGCACACGGAAGAAGTTGAGATCCGAGGGTTTGAGCCGGGCGCGGAGCTGCTTGGGCCGCACGCCGTAGCTGTCATCGACATCCACGACGAAGGGCACGGTCTCGAAGGCCGCGCGCACGTTCTCGGCCACGGCGCGGCGCATCTCGGCGTCGGGGCCATAGATCTCGGCCAGGAGCGTCGAGATGACTGGCGGGCCCGGCGGAGGCTCGACGACCTTGAGGACCGTGCCATCGGGCACGTCGAGGGTGGCGAGCCGTTCGCGAAGGTCGAGCGCGATTTCGTGGCTTGTCCGCTCGCGATGATGCTTTGCTTCGAGGTTGAGATGGACATCCCCCATTTCCGGGCTCTGCCGCAGGAAATAGTGCCGGACCAGACCGTTGAAGTTGAAAACTGCCGCCGTTCCCGCTTGGGTCTGAGCCGAATAGACCTCTGGCAGGTCCAGCGCAATCCGAGCTGCGGCCTGCGCCACGGCATCGGTCGCCTCCACCGACGCGCCTTCGGGCAGATCGATGACGATGGTGAGTTCCGACTTGTTGTCGAAGGGCAGCAGCTTGACGGTGACGTCCTTGGTGTAAAGCATCCCCAGCGAGCCGAAGGACAGGGCCGCAACGATGACGAGGAAGAGCGCGCTGCGCCCCTTGCCCGCCAGGATCGGGCGGGCGGTGGCGGCATAAAACCGGCCAAGCCGGCCGCCGGGGAAGCCTCCCTCCTCGCCATGATGGGCGGGCGCGCGGCCCGCGATCTTGAGCATCAGCCAGGGCGTAATTATCACCGCGACGAAGAAGGAGAAGATCATTGCGGCAGACGCATTGGCCGGGATCGGGCTCATGTATGGCCCCATCAGGCCCGAGACGAAGAGCATCGGCAGAAGCGCTACCACGACCGTCAGGGTCGCCACGATGGTCGGGTTGCCGACCTCGGCCACGGCCTCGATAGCCGCGCTGAAGCGGCTTTGATCGGCAGGTTTCATGCCCCAATGGCGGGCGATGTTCTCGATCACCACGATGGCGTCGTCCACCAATATGCCTATGGAGAAGATCAGCGCGAAAAGCGACACGCGGTTCAGGGTGTAGCCCATTATGTAGGCCGCGAAGAGCGTAAGCAGGATTGTCACCGGGATGACGATCGCAACCACGAGCGCCTCGCGCCAACCGATCGCCAGAAACACAAGCGCCACGATGGACACCGTTGCAAGCCCGAGATGGAAAAGAAGCTCGTTGGCTTTCTCGTCGGCCGTCTCGCCATAGTCGCGGGTCACCTCGATTTCGACGCTGCCGGGGATGATGCGGCCCTCCATCTCGTGAACCTGGTGCAGGATTTCCTCGGCCACGATGACGGCGTTCGCGCCTGCGCGCTTGGCCAGCGCCAGCGTTACGGCAGGTTTGCGGACGATTTCGCCGCCTTCGGTGCGGTGCAGCGTGGCGACATGGCGCTCGTCCATGCCCGAGACGAAACCCACATAGGCGACGTCGCGCACGTAAACGGTGCGGCCGTCCCGCGCGGTGAGTTCGAGGTTGCCGATCTCTTCCGGCGTGTTCAGCGTCTCGCCGATGACAAGTTCGATCTGCTGTCCCTCCCGGCGCAGATCGCCTGCGGGTGCGGCACTGTTCGCGCCCCGGATCTTGCCAGCGAGTTGCTGAAGCGTGATGCCGTAAAGCGCCAGCCGTTCGGGATCAGGCGCGACACGTAGCGCCTCGGTCTCCTCCCCGATCAGGTATGTCAGCCCCACATCCTCGATCCGCGCGAGCCGCACTTCGACCTCCCGGGCGATGCGGGTCAGGTCCGCCGCCTTGATCCCGTCCTGCCCGTGCGCCGGGCTGAAGGTGAGCGCCACGATGGCGACATCGTTGATGCCGCGCCCGACCACGAGCGGTTCGGGGATGCCGACCGGAATCCTGTCGATATTCGCGAGGATCTTGTCGCGCACCCGCAGAATTGCGGTGTCCGCCGAAACGCCGACTTCGAAGCGGGCGGTAACCATCACCGCATCGTCCCGTGTGTCCGAATAGACATGTTCGACCTGATCGATTCCCTTGACGATGGTCTCCAAGGGTTCGGTGACAAGCTTGACGGCGTCCTCGGTCCTGAGGCCATGGGCCTGAACATGGATATCGACCAGAGGGACCGAGATCTGGGGCTCTTCCTCACGCGGCAGGCTGACAAGCGCGATGATCCCGACGGCAAAAGAAGCGAGCAGGATCAGCGGTGTGAGGGGCGAGGCGAGAAACGCCTTTGTCAGGCGTCCGGCGATGCCGAGGTCGCCGTCCTCAGGGCGCTGGTCGTCATTCATCGTCAATTACCACGGTTTCGCCAACACTAAGCCCCGTCAGAATTTCGCGAAACGTGGTCCCGTCCTGCTCAAGCGCTGCGCCCGGTACGACCGTGCGTTCGACCGGGCCATCGGCCGTCTCAACCGTCACGAAATCCAGCCCGCCATGGCGTGAAAGCGCACCTTCGGGAACTAGGATCGCCTGCCGTTCGCCGACCGGAAGCCGCACAGGCAGGCGCCGACCGATGAAACCCGGATCAAGCCCCTCCACCTCGACATCGGCCTGCACCCGGCCGCCTTCGATCTGAGGGTAAAGCTTGGCGAGTGTGCCCTTGCGCAACTCCTCACCCGTGCCGATTTCGATCGCATCGCCTTCGGATAGATCGGTGGCGTATCGCTCGGGGATCGAGAGCCGCAGATAGACGCCACCGCCGCCCACGACAGCAATCGCCTCTCCGGGTGCGACAACCGAGCCGACCGAGACGGGCACGGAAAGAACGATGCCATCGTCGGGCGACAGGACCGTGCCTTCTTCGATCTGCCGTTCGATCACCAAGCGTTCGGCCATAAGGCTGGTGATTTCGCCTTCAAGCACGCTGACGGTGGTCTGAAGCTCTTCCAGACGCTGGCCCGTGATCACGCCCCTTTCGAAAAGCTGTTCGCCTCGCTGAAGCTCGGAGCGGGCCGTTTCAAGACGCGACGCCAGCGCATCCAGGCGGGCATCCAACGCCTCGATCTGGAAACTAAGTTTCGGGTCTTCGATAACGGCGACCCTTCCGCCCGAACCTACCTCGTCGCCCTCGGTCACATCGAGGGTCACGATTGTTCCGCCGATCCGCGCGCGCGCGGGCACGCGGTCCCGTGTCTCTACCTGCCCAAAGACCGGCTTCCATTCAGTGACAGTTTGGTTTGAGATTTCGAGTGTCCCTGCCGATGCTGATGATGCGAGGCAGTAAACGAAGAGCGTGAAAATGAAGCGAGGCATAAGTCGTTGAGCCAAATTTGGTTTGTGTTGGCTCTGTCGTATATCCGAGCGAGGACGTTCATAGATTGATTTGTCTCAATAACGGACCCGGCCAGAGCTTTGAGAAGAGTTGGCGGGTCGTCGAAACAAACGATCGAATGCTGGTACTTGCGAAAGTAACTCAAGCTGCGCGGCAGAATTGATCTGTTCGATCAATGTCCGGAACGGGCCGACATGAGTGCTTAGAGCTTCCTACCCTGTCGGGAACAAGTAGAACGGCCCCAGAGCTCCAGGGCCGCATGCAAACTTAGTGGCTGCTGGCTAGCCAATTGTGTTCGCATATCGGTCAGAACCGGCGTTCATTGTAGAACGTGTTCTGAACGCGGCAATCAGGAGGCCAGCGACGACGACCTCAAAAACCAAGGCGCCGATGACATTACTAGACGGCATGCCATCCATGAAAATTCCCACAATGCGTCCGACTGGGAAGGCGAGGTAGACGGTGAGCGCGACAGCAAGCGCGATTGGTGCCATGGCCGCGCGGACGACGCCCGCCAGCATAAGTGCCCCAAATACCGTTAGTCCCGCGCCGGGAGCCCGAAGCTCGTTCAGCAGGTTGGGGTCCTGCCCAAGCGCTATGCCGTAGCTGGCATAAAAGGCGTGCGGTGCCAGAGTGATGAAGGTGCCGATGGCCAGCGCTGTGACGCCGCTGATGCCGAGGGTGATCTTCTGAAAACGAGTGAGTTGCATGTTTCTTGTTCCTTTCGGTTTGAGTTCGTTAGGCCGCTTTGGCCCATTTGCCCGCCGAGGCGGCTGCTTGTGCGAATTCGGTGAAGTCGCGAGGCGCGCGGCCGATGGCGCGCATCACTCCGTCGCCTAGCTTGGCATTCCGGCCGTCAAAGGTTTCGCGCGCGATGCCCGTCACGATGTCTGCGAAAACAGGACCGCTTGTCGTCTCAAGCTCTGCATGGAAGTCTTCAAACGAGATCGGCAGATAATCGACGCGTCGCCCCATCGCACCCGACAGAATGTCGGCGACCTCAGCAAAACCCAACAATCTTGGGCCAGTGCACTCGTAGGTTTGGCCGGAATGGCCGGTGCCCGTGAGGGCCTCGACAATTACCTCGGCGAGGTCATCGATATCGATAATGGGCTCTTCGAGATCACCGCCAGGCATCGGAACGACGCCTTCCATGACCGGCTCCCAAAGGGATCCTTCCGAGAAGTTCTGTGCAAACCAGGCAGAGCGTACGATGGTATAGTCCAGGCCAGATTTAGCGATCACCTCTTCGCCCAGCTGCGCGTGGTATTCGCCGCGACCGGTAAGAATGACCAGACGTTCAACACCGCAAGACGCAGCGACATGGATGAAGCGCGCGAGGTTTTCGATGGCGCCCGGGAAGGCGTAGTCTGGATGGTAGTTGACGTAGACGGCCCAGGTGCCGCTCAAGGCCGTCTCCCAAGTGCTTAGATCATCCCAGTCAAAGGGTGGCTGCGCTTTCCGCGACCCAGAGTTGGCATCATGCCCCGACGCTTTGAGCCGGTCCAGGACACGAGACCCGGTTTTTCCGGTCGCGCCTGTGATGAGGATTGGTTTGGATGTCATGGTTGATCTCCCTTGGTTGACGTAATGGCCAAGGGATAGCCGTCGTTGGGCGCGACCGTATTTGCATCGGACGCCAGTGTTTGGGCCCGAGACGCCAAGGTGCTGAGCAATCATTTCGATGGTTTGAGTTTGGGCCTATGCGCCGCGACGATAGCTTGCCGGCGTTTGCCCGTGCCAACGTTTGAAGGCACGGGTGAAGGTGCTCTGGTCAGAAAAACCAGTTAGGAAGGCGATCTCTGCCAAGGCATAGTCTGTGCGTTTAAGTAGTTGTTCGGACAGCGTCTTCCGCGCATCCAGGACCAGGTCTTGATAGGCCAGTCCTTCGGCAGATAGGCGGCGTTGCAACGTCCTGCTGCTCATTCCCATACGCCCTGCAACCTGGGCAAGCGTGGGTACACCTTCGCTGAGCGCCTCGCCGATCTGATCCAGAATGCGCCGCTCAAGCTCGGACGTATCGTTGATTTGTCTGAGCTGGCTGTCGAGATGTATCTCAAAGAACTTGGACATACCCTCGTCAGACAAACGGTTTGCGCGGCTTGCGACCGTGGTCATCACTTCGAGCGCATCGCGATCCGCGCCAAAGTGAATAGGGCACCGGAAGTGCTCTAGATAGATGCCGGTGTTTGTGGGTCGATCCGACATCAAATGAACTGCGATTAGGGAGAAGTCATCATTGCTGACTTCCCGGCTGATCGACATCGCGGCGGCCAAAGCCAGTTCATTGGTCATCTTGAGGCCAAGACGCCGATCCCTGCCTTGAATCACTTCCATGAAGACAGACGGTCCAGACCGTTCGACACGGAAATTGGCTATCGAGGTCACGACCTTCCCAAAGCGTTCGACACGGGCGTAAGAGCTTAGAAGATCAGGGGCAGATTTGAACGCAAGCCCAAAAGCGCCGTAGTCATCGCATCGCATGGACGCGCCCACGTGTATCGGAACGGATCGGCCGGGATTACCCCGTTCAGCGATGCGTTCTAGCAGCCCAAAGAAGTCGTCATCTGAGATCATTGCGCCGGGATCAGCTGGAGCAGAAGGGTCCAACCCGACGCTTTCGAAAAGAGCCAGGCGTGCATCTGGATCGACGCATTCAAGAGCGACCGCAGCATCCAGTGCCTTGTGAACGAAGACCGTCGAAATCCAACCCATTCGGCGAAGATAGCTGAAGGTGCCCAAGCTGCAAATTGGCACCCGTGGCACAAACTCTGGCGGCGCGTGCCAATGCCTTCTCCGTCTCGTCTCTGCACACTTGATTCATCGACAGGCGGGTGAAGAAGCCCGCTTTCATACAGCAACTCAGAAGGGAAGATTCATGGAAAATCCAAGAACCAAGGTCCTCGTGACCTACGATAGCAAGCTTGGATCGACTGCAGAGGTTGCCAAGTTCATGGGTAGTGTCTTGTCAGACCAAGGAGCTTCAATCTCAGTCAAACCGCTTTCCGAGGTTGATTATCTGGAAGCCTATGACAGCGTCATTATCGGCAGCGCAATCCGACACGATCGTTGGTTTGGGGAGCCTAATCTGACTGGTCCGGTTTGATTGTTAGTGCATGACTGGCCTCTGGTCCATCTGGACGATAGTTTCCGGCGCGGGAGAGATCGTGCAGATGTTGGGTCGAATTGGATATGCTGCAGCTGTCGGTCCAAGCCCGCGATGGCCTCTGGAAAGCCGGATAATTGGTGCCTAATCAAATGATTTAGCGGCGATGGTTTGTTGCCGTCCAAAAAGGCGTTTGCCAATGGAATAGGCACGCTTGCAGGGACCAATTGGATAAATTTCGCTTTCTGCAAAAATGAGGCGGTTCGCGGACCACAAATACCTCAGGCCGCGTGAAATGCAGCAACCTTAAATCATAGTGCCTATTCATGGGAGCCGTAACATCACTTTTTGCGCGAAAGATGATCGCGGCGGCGGGTCCGAGCGTCGATCAGGGTGCGCTTTTGGCCTCTATCGGGTTGGATCTCAATGCCGAGAACGACCCAAAGAAAATGCTTGTCGATACGGTCTACTATGACTTGCTGGAGCGCATCGCTGGAATGATTGATGTCACCGACCTGCCGGTTCGAACCGGCGCGTCCATGCGGCTCGATGAGTACGGCGCGTTGGGTTTGGCCTGGAAAGCCGCGCCAACGCTGTGGGGTTCTTATTCACGGGTTGAACGATATGCCCGTGTCTGGACCAGCGTGGTCGAATATGAACTGCGACCCGCTGATCGTGGCACGTTGTTCATTTTGCACAGGACGGGCGAGCGGCTCGAGGGATGTTCTGTGCCGACGACGGCGGAAGCCAAGCAGGCTTGAGCCGATAAAGGATCTGTACGGGCCCTCAAAGGTGAACGGCCGACAGCGCGAAAAGAAACATGATGGTGGTGATCGGCGCCCAGAGTCGCCGTTCCGACGCCGATGGTGTGATCCAGTTCAGCACCATGACGACCGCGTTTATCGCGACAGCGGTCCATCCCGTCTAGATCGGACAGCCGGGCCAGTTGCCGACTGCGGACAGAATGGCCAGCGCCAATACGACAAGTATGACAATCGAGCCGGCCGCAGCGATCCTACCCGATGCCGAAAGAGCGCCATCGAAGCGGCCGCCCTGGGTAAGGCAGCCCCACGGTGCCCCTATGATAAGCGCGATCTGGAAGCCGATGGTTCCGGCAATCAGGGCGCAAAAAGATACGCTATGAGCATCTTCGTCCTTCCTCGAAACTGCGAACATCAGACCCTCAGGCGACCTCGCCTCGCTGGACGTCGCCCCGCCCGGGACGCAAGCGTCGGATTCCGAACTTTCAGTCGCTGACCGTAGCCCAGCATCAGAAGAATGATGGCCGTCGCAATGACAGGCATGTGCCCGATGAGTTCGGTTAGCGCTGCTTCATTCTCGGCTTGCAGCAGAAACACCAGGTTGGACGCAAGCATGAACAGCGAGATCACGAGGATGTTCAGCCGCGTGACGACGCCCAGAATCAGGATTGTGCCAAAGACGACCTCCATCATTCCGGCTGAAAGAACGAAGAGCTGATCGGAATACCAGTCAAAGCCGAGCGCAGGCATGAAGTTCCTGTCGTAGTCTGCGATGAAGGACTGTCCGAGGATCGCGACCTGCAACCTCCCGGTGTACCCCAGAATGGCGAGGGCGAGGCCGGTGAAGATTCTCAGTACGTCGACGGAATAAGGTTTCAGGCGCGCCTGCCGCTCCGGGTTCGGGACGTGGTTGAAATAGAGGAACAACGCGATGCCGAGATAGTTAACATATTCGATGCTAGCGGCAAATCCGAACTTAAAGATGGCACCGACGAAAAGCCCGCGAGCAGGACGGCGGCATAATGCAGGAAATGATTGCTGATCAACAGTATGCCGATCAGGGCCTGAAGGAAGACCAGAGCCGTTCCGGCACCGCCCGAGGCCGTCAGATGCGGTGCAAACACCTGTCCGCCGTAGGCTGTCAGCAAGAGCGACATGCCCACGAGGATCCGCATCAGTTCCATGCCATCGTGGCGCACCTTCGTGTTCGCGATTGTCGGACGTGGGAGGCGGTCTTCCAGCACCACGGCGATTGCAACGAGCGTGGCCGCAATCAGCGCTCAGACAATCACCGCGGGGTCGGTCAGCGCGTATGTTCCGAAGTCGACAAGGGACGGATCGTCGGGATCGGTGAACCACCGGACATGAGCTTGGGCTGCGGATACCGTCAGACTGGTTGCAGTTGCGCCAATAAGAACGGCGATTGTGGATCGGAGGCATTCAGTTTTCATCACGGGTTTCCTTTCAGTCGAACTTGAAGGCACGGACTGCAGCCCAGGCGATGGCGAGGGCGGCTGTGACGAGGGCTGCAAGGTGGGGAAGAATGGACAGCGGTGCATCGCCGAAGCTGATCAGACGGTGCATAGCGTCCATCGTCCAGCCGGCCGGGACCGCCTTTTGCAGCGCTTGCATCCACCCAGGCGTGACCTCGATGGGCCACCACGCCCGACCAAAAGCGGCCATGATCACGGTGAGCAGCATGCCGAGGCCGCCAACCTCGGCCTGATTGCGCCCTAGCGATCCGCCTAGAAGGCCAAGCGAGGCACATAGCGCGGCCCATCCGGCGAGGATCACCAGAACTACCGGGAGACTATCTCCCGAGTCCATGCCGAAAAGAGCCGTGCCGAACAGCATCGCGATGCCGATCTGCGCGACCGCCAGCAACGTCCGCCCCAGCCATTTCCCGGCGATGATCTCCTCCCGCAACATGGGCGCGGACGCGAGACGGCGGAGCATATCCTGCTCCCGCTCCATCAGGAGGAGGATGCCGCCGCTGGTCAGCAGGACCAGAATCGTGAACATGACAAGGATGCCGGGAACGGCTTGCTCGAAACCGGTGGGCACGCGGCCCAGCCGACCGGCGGGCTCCACACTGACGGTGATCGACGGTGGTGTGGTGCCCAAATCCGCGAGGGTGATTTCACCGTCTCGCGCGGCCACAACGGCGGTTTCGGCGCGCAGCATCAGAGTGGCCTTTTGAAGGCGAAGCTCCTCCATCCGCGTGGCGGGTGTCGGTTCTCCGGCGTGATAGGTTGCTTTACCGTCTTCGATCAGAAGACGCCTAGACGCCTCGGGGTCAATTACGAAGCCGTTCTCGGCGACGAGATCGGTGAAGCGCGCTGACAGGGGATCTTCCGCCGGAGCCTCGATGAAGACGCGGCCTTTGGTGACCATCGTGCCTATTCCGCCTGCCGTCATGTTGCCGATGAAGAAGAAGAAGAAGAAGAAGAACACCGGTGGCATGAGTATGAGCCAGAGCAAGGTCGAGCGGTCGCGGAGCGCGAAGCGCAGGTCGGTGCGGGCGATGAACCAGACGTTGGACAGCATGGGACGGCTCCTCATTCCGAAGCGAAGCCAGCGCGGAGGCGCCAGGCGGAGATACCGATGGCAATGAGAGCGGCGCCAAAGGCTGCGGCGGTCACGCGGGCGGCCATCAAGCCACCGAGCGGGCTGAGACCGAAACCGAAGGCGAGCGCGGCGATGATCATGGCGAAAGCGACCGGTTTCGGCAGCACGTCACCCTTCATCCAGCCATAGGCCAGCGCGGCGTAGCCAAGCACGGTCAGGACACCGGCGAGCGGGAAGAAGATCGCGACCGGTCCCATCGCGTCGCCCGCGCCGTGGTCGTGGATGACTTCCGGGTAGTGGACGGCGAGATAGGGGGCGATGAGCGTCTCGTAGTAGTCGAGGCCGAAAATCAGCATCATGCCAACGAAGAGCGAGATGAATCCCGCCAGGCCCCAGCGTCCGGCGCGCTCAGCGGTTGGCGCATAGAGTGCGGTCGTGCCGAGTAGGCCAAGGACGAGCGACAGAGCGAAGAGGGCGTGAATGACAACCCAGAAGGCGGAGCCGATCATCTCGGGCGTCATGTGGTGCGGGTGGGAGACGTAGGAGTAGCCTAGGGCGAGACCGCTGATGATCATGCCGGCTGCGCCTGCGCGGGAGATGGCTTGGATGTTCATGGGATATGTCCTTTTTTCAGGCGTGGTGAACCGCACGACGGCGGCGGATGGCGACAAGAGCGAAGAGGGCGGCAAGGGCGACGGCACCGGCTGCGACGATCTGGGTGAGCGTGACGAAGGCGTTAAGGCGCATGGTGATACGCTGCGGGGCGACACCGTCGCCAACCTCAAAGGCGACGTCATCGAAGGTGGGCAGACCGACGCTGGTCCAGGCCCCGTTCGAATAGCCGTAAGGCTCCAGAGGAAGCTGGAATAGCGGCCGGTCCAACTCGTCATTCGCATCGCGGTCGTGATGTGCGATGATCGCATAGGTGCCCGGCGACACTTCACCGGTCCAACGCGCGGTGCCGTCTTCGATAGGAACGGATGCGGTCAGCGCGACAGGACGGACGCTAGTATAGCCCTCGATGCCCTCCATGAGGACCACGCGGGCCATGCCTTCGTCATTGGTAAAACCGGTCATGGTCAGGTCGATTTCACCGGCAGTGGCGTCCGTGGATGCCAGGCCCGCCGTGAGCATGAGAATTCTGATGGCGCTTTTCATAGGCGCTGTTCCTTCAGTTGCTTTCGTGATGGGAAGACTTTGGTGACGATCACAGAATCGATCCAGCAACCCTTCGGAAACGCTACGATTTCTTCGTGAGCCGCGTTCGTGGTACAGTTCACGCAACGTGAACCTTACACGGGCGGAGGCTGAAATTCGGGATGCGGAGCCTCAAATCGAGTATCCATCTGCGCTATGTCGCGGCGATAGTCGTAACTGCGGCGCTGATGATCTGGATATCGGTGAATGAGGAGGGCTCTCGGGACGCGATTCCCGGTCAGGTGGCGTTCTGGAGCGTGGCGATCACCGCCGGGTGGCTACAGATGATCCTGATCGCGCGCGGCGTGCGGGCGAGCTTCGGGACCGAGCGCTGGCCTGGCTGGGCGCTCCTCGTTGCGACGGCGATCATCGGGGCGGTGCCACTGACCTTCGAGGTGCGCTGGCTTCTCGACACGATCGTCGCGCCGCCGCAGGGCCTGCCTCCACCTTGGCTGACCTACCTGAATGTTTCTGTGATCAATCTGGTCTTCTGCCTCGTGCAGTATCTCCTGATCGAACGCTGGCCGCTCTTCGAAGGCGCCGAACAACAGGAGCCGCTCCTATCCGTCGGTGTATCGCCGGAAGAGAGCGATAAAATCCGCCCGACCATTGGGCATTTGTCTCGACGTCCGGAAGGGCTGTCCGGCACGATACAGTACATGCGCATGGAAGATCACTACCTTCGCGTCTTCACCGACGAAGGCGACGGCATGACGCTGCACCGTATGAGCGACGCCACAAGGGACCTCGCGGAAACGGACGGGATGCAGGTTCACAAGTCGTGGTGGGTGTCCGCCGCTGCCATCGATGAAATCCTGCAGGAAAACCGAAAGCGCATCATCCGGACAAAGGACGGCGCCAAGATCCCGGTCGGGCGATCATTTGAAGGTGATCTCAGGGATGCGGGTTGGACGTGATCGCTGTGCGGGACGGGTGAAACGCGCCTAAGCCATTTCTACAATTTTCAGAACAACTGAGCCCCGCTTGTGCCGCGACTCGACCCGGGCATGGGCGTCCGCTGCCTCTTCAAACGGATACACTCTGTCGATGACCGGTCGAAGCTTGCCGTCCTCGATCAGTTCTACAAGGCGGATCATATCGTTCATACGATCTTCGTTAACGGCCAGCCGTATCTTCCGATTGCGAAAGCTGTTCAGAATGGCCGCACCAATCTCGCGCATCCCAAAATTGAGCGGCAGGAAGAGGCCACCTTCCACCAGCAGGCGACGGGACAGCCTCGGAGATATGGAGCCGAAGGTGTCGAAAACGACGTCGTATCCCCCGTCCAGAGTCTCCAGATCTGTTCGGCGGTAGTCGATGGTGTCGTCTGCGCCGAGTTTTGCGACGAAATCCTGCGAGTCCGGTCCAGCGACACCGGTCACGTGTGCGCCGAGCGCCTTGGCGACCTGAACGGCATAGGCCCCGACACCGCCTGAGGCCCCGACGATGAGCACTTTCTGGCCCGCTTTCAAATCCGCATATTCGCCAAGGAACACGAGAGCGCAAAGGGCGCCAAATGGCATCCCGGCAGCTTCCTCGAATGAGAGCGACGCTGGTATCTCGGCAACGGCGCCAGTCTCAGAAATGACGAGGTACGCGGCCGAGGCTCCACCGGACGACACCATGCCGAACACGCGATCTCCGGGCTTGAACCGCTTCGCAGACGTGCCCACGCTTTCCACGACGCCTGCGAACTCGCTGCCGAGGCGCTGTTGGCGCGGACGAAAGAGCCCGAACATCAACCGGCCGGGAATGGCCAGAACGCCGGGAAACGCCGCCGCGCGAATACGCCAATCGCCTGTGTTCACGGCGCTTGCATGGACGCGGATCAGAGTGTCGCTTGTCCCGACCGAGGGCGGGTCGACCTCCGTCACTTGAACGACCTCCGGGCCGCCATAGCGTTCATACGTCAGTGCCTTCATGCAAATTGCCCTCAGAAGAGACAGGCGGCGTAGGGCTCTCTGAGCCTATCGGCCAGAAAATCCATGACCAGTCTGATGCGCTTATTGTGCCGAACGTCCGCATGACAGGCCAGCCAAAGTTCAAGCGATGGCACTTCGACTTCGGGAAGAACCTGCACCATGTCCGGCCACAGGGCCGCCATGCCTTTGTGAAGAGGTCCTATGCCGATCCCGGCCCGGATCGCACTGATAGTGGCAATGTTGCTGTCGCACCGGAACTGATAGCTGCCCGGTTCCGTGTCCAGCCCGATAGCTCTGTAGGCCGTGATCAGAGACGGATTCCGATCCTGCCCGAGCAGAACATGTACTCTGAGATCTTCGAGTGCTTCCGGTGCAGGGCGGCGCGTGAAGTAACTCTTGTGCCCGAAGAGACCCAAGGGAATGTCGCGAACCTTTCGGACCACCAGATCGTTCTGTGTCGGTCGGAACATGCGCACTGCGATGTCGGCATCCCGGCTCAGCAGATTGCTGGCCTCATTGCTGACCTCGATCTCAATTTCGATCATTGGGTGCTCCGCCATGAACTCAGCGATGAGGCCGGGCAGCAAGAGGCCCCCCAAAATTTCATTGGCAGAGAGACGGATGGTGCCCTTGATGCGCTCTTCCAATCCAGATGCTACCCGGTCGAATTGGGTAGCATTGCAGAGCATTTCACCCGCCATTGCGACAAGATCCGCGCCTTTGTCGGTGAGTTGCATGCCGTCGCGGCCCCGGGTGAAAAGCGGGAAGCCGAGTCTTTCCTCCAGGAGGTCGATATGGCGGCCGACCGTTGGTTGCGTCAGACCCAGATGACGCGACGCGGCCAGAAGCGAGCCATGGTCGGCGACGGCTTGAAAGGTTCGGATATGGTCCCAGGAGTGCTGCATGTCGCTCTATAAAAATATCTATAGATATTATCGGGGATCTGACAATTTATCAAATAATCCGCATATCCCATTCTGGGTCCACTCGAAACAACAAAACACTGAAAGGACCCAAGTCATGTCGATGCTCTCCACAACCGCCATCATCGCCGCAACAGCACTCGCCGCCGCATACGGGCTGGGACTGTTTTTCGGCCCGTCGATCAGCACTCAAATCGAGATTGAAGCGCCAGCCAGCGCCGTCTGGTCAGAACTCGCCGACGGGAAGGCCTACCCGGACTGGAACCCGTTCGTGAAGCACCTATCGGGTGAACTGGAAGCAGGCAGCCGTCTGGACATCACGATCCAGTCCGAAGGCAATGCGCCGATGAACTTCACGCCCGAGGTACTTGTCGCTGACGCCGACGAAGAACTCCGCTGGGTCGGACGCCTGGGGATCACGGGCATCTTCGACGGCGAGCACTATTTCATCCTCGAAGAGAACGATCGCGGCACGACCATTCTTCACCATGGCGAAAACTTCCGGGGCATCCTTGGTTATCCTGTTCTCGCCCTCATCGGCGAGGATACCCACAACGGATTTCTTGCAATGAACGATGCTCTGAAAGCACGTGTCGAAAGCAAAGGCTAAGGCATTCTCAAAGATGATCACTCGGGCCACATCCCTTCCACCGCGGCCCGGGCTCGTTCATCCAAGTTACATGGGGAACCAAATGCATACCGCAAACCTCGCCCTTAGACTCCTTCTTGAAGTTGCCGCCCTTGGCGGCTTCACAACGCTCGTCTGGAACCTGTCCGCCGGCTACTGGAAGGTCTTCGCTGCCATTGCAGTCGTAATTGCAATTGGCGCTATCTGGGCAATCTTCGCGGTGCCGGATGATCCAAGCCGTTCCGGTAAAGCGCCTGTCCCTGTCCCGGGTGCGCTCCGGCTCGTTCTCGAACTTGCGATCCTTTTTGGCGGAGCCTGGGCCTTCCACGCTTCCGGGTTCAGTTGGACTGGATTGGCGCTCGGGTTCTTGGTGAACGTCCACTATCTATTGTGGACGGACCGGATTGTGTGGCTGCTGCAGAACTAGGGTCACCGACAAATGCATCGGGCGGCGACGGCGCCGCCCCCTAGCTAACGGCCATTGGCGTTACTGGCCAATATGCACTCAATTCCAACTGCTCGTTAGAGAGAGTTGCGCATACGCAGACGACAGCCGCTCGTTTCAACTTGGCTACTACCTTTCCTCGATTGCTGCCGCGAACGGCAGCTTTGCGGGCTGCACATGCAGCATACGTCAGCCTTGGCCAATGGCAGATATGGGCCGTCCTCGATGGGCCAGCTGGCCAAGCCGCTACAGATGCTGCTGTGCCGCCGACGTCTAAAGGGAGCCTTAAACTGCTTCACGCTGCGCGATGCATAAATGATCACGATATCGCTGAAAGCCGACATGGAGTTCGGTGACACGGCTTTTTTTTGCAGGATGCAGAGTAATTGAGCGTTTCAGTTTTCTTCGATAGATTTGGAGCGGGGGCCACCATGAAGCGGACATATTTTAGAGGTCGTCGAAGGTTTTTGTTGAAGTCTGCGGCCATTGTTTTTTCGCCGTACCTCGTGCGGGCAAAAACTGCTGAACGTGCCAAGACCCTTCGGATCATGCGATGGAAGAACTTTGTCCCGGCCTACGAGACGTGGTTCAACGAGGTTTTCGTCAAGAGGTGGGGCGCGGACAATGACACCGACGTCATGGTGTCGAACGTCGGACTTGGGGAAATCGGACAGCTGGCCGAGCGCGAGATCAAGGCGCAGGAGGGGCATGACATGGTTCTGTTTCTTTCGCCCAAACCTTCCTTCGAAGACCAGACGATTGACCACCGCGACGTACATCAGGAATGCGAAAGCCGCTTTGGGAAAGCGCACGGGTTTGTCGGCAAGAGCAACGTCAATCCGCGGACTGGTGCCTTTCACGGGTTCATCGAAAGCTTTGCGCCAACTCTGCTGACTTACCGCAAGGACATCTGGGACAGCATTGGTGCAACCCCTCAGTCATGGGATGACATCAGGCGGGCCGGGCGGGCAGCAAGGTTGCTGCATGACGCACCGGTCGGTATCAGCCTTGGCCCCGAGCACAACGCTGAACATACGCTTCGCGCTTTGATGGCCACTTTCGGAGCGTCCGTTCAAGATGCTGACAATGCGCCGGCGCTGGCGTCGCCAAGTACACTTGAGGCGCTGAAGTTCGCCAAGGCGCTGTTTGAGGAGGCGATGTTTCCCGGCGTCGCGGATTGGCGGTCCACGGCCAACAATTTGGAGGTTTTGGCCGGAAACGTCAGCTTGACGGTCGACACGATGTCGATCATCCGGGCGGCTGAAGCGAAAGCGCTGCCGATCGAGCCTGACCTTGCCCTGGCGCCACTTCCGGAAGGCCCATCGGGACGTGGCGGACCCGCATTTGCAACCAACACCTATATCATCTGGAAATTCGCCCGGAATATCGACGGCGCAAAACAGTTTTTGGTCGATTACACAGCCGCGTTCGGCGAGGGCCTGACACACAGCGGTTTTCAGAGCATGCCAAGCTATCCCGGCTCGGTGCCCGATCTTGCCGATCGGCTTGAAACGCCGCAACGCCCGGGCCGCTATGACCTGCTTCTGGATTTGCCGGCGTCTCTGACCAATCTTGGTCATCCCGGATACTCCAACGCGGCCACAGATGAAGTGCTGCGGCAACGCATCGTGTCGCGCATGTTTCGAAGTGTCGCCGTGGGCAATGCCTTACCGGAAGAGGCAATGGCCATGGCGGCAGCGGCAATTGATCCGATTTTCCAAAAGTGGCGCGATGCCGGGAAGCTTTGATCTTTTACCAGGTGCCCTGGCATGCGAATTCGCAACAAACTGCTGATCGCGATATCCGTGCCCGTCGGGCTGCTGGTTCTACAGATTGCTTTGGTGAATTTTTTCGTCCGTGAGCTTCAAGAGGCGGTGACCTTCATCGCGCAGACACAAGATACGATTGAAGTGGCTTTCGCCTCGGATGACCTGATCACCGAACTGCGCGAAGAAGCAAAACGTTTACCGTCGAGTTTCGTCTCGGACCGCGCGGCGGGTGACGAGGGGCTCGCGGCATTTCACGACAAGTTCGCCAGCCTGAGGCTGCGGCTTTCGTCGATCTTGGCGTCGGAGACGGCGCGATCCGCTGCTGCGCCACGGGTCGCTTCATTGGATGAGGCATTTAGTGCGGCGCAATCCGAATTGGACCGTACCAATGCCGCACTGACCCGAACCACCGACATGGACACGCTTCTTGAACGCGCCATCTTTTTGGATGCCTCGCTTTTGGACTTGTCCTCTGCCCTTGGTGACCTGACACGCGATCTGAGGACCGAGTTGCAAATCGCCGTCGACCGCGAACGCGCCATTCACAATCGCCCTGTGATTGCCGGGCTTGCGATGGGCGGTCTGAGCATCCTAATGCTGCTGGGCTTCACCTGGTTAGTTGTTGATCAGCAATTCGTGTCGCGGCTGACCGAGCTAAGCCAATCGATGCTCTCGCTAGCTGCTGGCAACCTCGATATTGCGCTTGAGCCCCCCAAGGGGCGCGATGAGGTCGACGAAATGGCACGCACCATCGAAACCTTTCGCAAGACGGCGCGCGAACGTGACCAATTGTTGAAAGAACAGGAGCGAGCCGCCGAGCGGCTCGAGGCACAAGTTGCCGAGCGAACTGCAGAACTGGAAACAGCCAACACCTTCAAATCGCGCTTTCTGGCATCGGCTAGCCATGATCTTCGCCAACCGTTGCAGGCGTTGAACCTTTTCATTGGTCAACTGCGTGAGACCTCTGACGCCGACGAAAGGCAGCGGTTGGAGGAACGGATTTCCGACGCGGCAACCACAATGAATGAGCTGTTCGACGCGCTTCTGGATATGTCGAAGCTTGAAGCCGGTATCCTTGTGCCTGAGGTGACGTCCTTCCCGATCTCCGATTTGTTCGACAGGTTGGATGCGACTTTTGCCACGGCTGCGCGAAAGCGCGGCCTTTCGCTGCGCCTCTTGCCGGCCGATGTCTGGGTGCAAAGCGATGCCATTCTGCTGGAGCGCATCTTGCTCAACCTGATTTCAAATGCGATCAGTGCAACCGACCAAGGCGGTGTGCTGGTGGGCTGCCGCCGGCGCGGCGAAAACATACGGATCGATGTGG
>JASJDQ010000209.1 GCA_030065075.1 Paracoccaceae bacterium
ACCCGCGGGCGTCACGCGCACGCCGACAGCGGCGGAAAAAGTCCGCATCAAGGCGACCTTCCGTGCATTCCGCCGTTTCCTGGAAAGTCACCTTTTCGGAGCACCCATCGAGGAGTTTCTGGCCTGCCGCGTGGCAAGCGATCTGGACGCCTGGACAACAGGCGACGCCGGTTTGTTTTTCCAGGCCGGGCGGTCGCTGGGGCTGGTTGAGATGGGTCAGGGACCGGGCAGGTTCCTGTCATTCGGAGCCTATCCGCTGGCTGATGGACGGGCGACGGCCTCGGGGGTTTGGCGGGACGGAGTGGTCGCACCTGTCGACCCGAACGAAATCGTCGAACACGTCGCGCATAGCTGGATGCAGGGCGACGGGGCGCATCCCTTTGACGGCACGACGCAGCCGGACGAAGAGATGGCCGAGCCGGGGTACAGCTGGTGCAAGGCGCCCCGCCTGTCAGGTGAGACCGTAGAGGTCGGTGCCTTTGCGCGGCAAGTTGTAGATGCCCAACCCCTTGCCTTGGCCTTGGCTGACGAAGGTGGTGTCCGCGCGCGCATTGCAGGTCGCCTGATCGAGGTCGCGCGAACGCAGCTCTGGCTTGAGGACTGGGTCGATGCGCTTGATCCGGATGCGCGTTTCATGGGCGAGTTCGAGGTGCCCGAAAGCGGGCGGGGGGTCGGCCTCGTTGAAGCGGCCCGAGGATCGCTCGGCCATTGGGTCGTGATCGACGGCGGGCGGATCGCGAATTATCAGATCGTGGCGCCAACCACCTGGAACTTCTCGCCGCGCAACGACGCCGGGCAGCCCGGTGCCCTCGAAGCCGCTTTGGTGGGGGCGCCCGTTGGCAAAGATGAAACAACCCCGCTCTCGGTTCAGCATATCGTGCGCAGTTTCGATCCCTGCATGGTGTGCACAGTGCATTGAGCCAAGGCCGCCGGATACGCGTGCGCGGGCAGGTACAAGGCGTGGGTTTCCGGCCGTTCGTCTGGCAACTGGCGCAAAGGTTCGGTGTTTCGGGCGAGGTCTTGAACGATGCCGAGGGTGTCCTGATCCATGCGTTGGGTGGGGATCTGGACGCGTTCGAGGCGGCGTTGAAAACCGACGCTCCCGCGCTCGCCTCGGTCGATGCGGTCGAAAGCGCGCCAGCGGACGTGGTGCAAATATCCGGTTTCACAATCGCGGCAAGCGGGCCAGCGGGCGCCGAGACGCGGGTGACACCAGACGCCGCGACCTGCTTGGATTGCGTCGCCGAGATTGCTGATCCGGAGGAGCGCCGGTTCGGATACGCCTTCACCAACTGCACGAATTGCGGACCGCGGTTCACCATTCTGAAGGCACTTCCCTACGATCGGGCGCAAACGACCATGGCACCCTTCCGAATGTGCCCCGCATGCCAGTCCGAATATGAGAACCCGGCTGACCGTCGGTTTCATGCGCAACCGGTCGCGTGTCCAGAGTGTGGACCTCGGTTGTGGTACGAGGCGGATGGTGCGGAACGCTCGGGCGATCCGATTGCGTTGGCTGTGAGGGCGTTGAAAGCCGGCAAGATTATTGCGGTCAAAGGTTTAGGCGGATTTCACCTTTGCTGCGATGCAAGGAATGGCGCGGCTGTGGACTTGCTGCGCACACGCAAGCGGCGTCCCGCCAAACCGTTTGCGCTGATGGCCAGCCGCGCGCGTGTCCGGGAACACGCAGATGCTTCTGCGGCCGAGTGGTCGCTCTTGGAAAGTTCCGCGGCTCCCATCGTTCTCTTGAATGCCAGCGGGGCCTCGCTGCCGGATGCCGTCGCCCCTGGCATGGCGAGGCTCGGCTTCATGCTGCCCTACACGCCGCTTCATCATCTGCTCTTGGCGGCGTGCGGGGGAGGACCGCTTGTCATGACCTCCGGCAACCTCTCCGGCGAGCCGCAGGTGATCGGCAATGACGAGGCCCGCCAAAAGCTGTCTGACTTTGCCGACGGATTCCTGATGCACGATCGGGATATTGCGCGGCGGCTGGATGATGGCGTCGAGATGGTCGGTCCGGCCGGACCGGTCGTCCTGCGCCGCGCACGCGGCCGCGTTCCCGGCACATTGCCATTGCCCGACGGCACCGGCGAGACACAGGTCCTGGCGCTCGGCGGGCAGCTCAAATCCGCGATTTGCCTGACGAAGAACGGCCAGGCACTTCTTTCCCATCACCTGGGCGACCTCGACGACGCCTTGTCGGTCGACGAGTTCTTCAAAGCGGATCGGGATATGGCCGACCTGTTCGATCACCGCCCGGAAGCAGTGGCGGTGGACCTGCACCCGGACTTCCGCGCCACGCAACGTGGGCGCGCCCGTGCCGAAGCCTTGAATGTGCCGCTCATCGAAGTGCAGCACCATCACGCGCATATGGCAGCCGCCCTTGGGGAGCATGGATGGACGGGCGAAACGGCCGTGGGCATCGTGCTCGACGGGCTTGGGCTCGGCACCGATGGCACGGTCTGGGGAGGAGAGGTTCTCGTCGGAGGATATGCCGACGTGCAGCGCGCCGGGTTTCTGACGCCTGCGCCTCTGGTTGGTGGAGATCGCGCGCAGGCCGAACCGTGGCGTAATGCGGTGGTCAGGCTTGATGCCGCAGGACTGAGTGATCTTGCGGATCGCCTGTTTCCGAACCAGCCCCGCGATGCGCTCCGGCAGGCGGCGAAAGCCGGGATCAATGCGCCGCTTTCCAGCTCCGCGGGTCGTCTTTTCGATGCGGTCGCCGCCTGTCTGGGTCTGGTGCCCGAACGTCAGAGCTTTGAGGGTGAGGCGGCGATGCGGCTGGAAGCCCTGGCGGCGTCTGCCGGACAAAGGGTTGGCGCGTATTCCTACGCCAATGACGGTGAGGTCATCGATCCATCCCCGATGTTTGCCGAGCTGGCCGAAGACCTTGCAAAAGGCGTGGCGCAGGAGATCATGGCCGCGCGGTTCCATGGGTCTGTGGGGGCTGCCTTCGCGCAAGTTGGCCGATCCGTGGCGGAGGCGAATGGCACGGATCAGATCGCGCTGTCCGGAGGGTGTTTTCAGAACATCACGCTTCTTGCCGGCATGATGGAAGAGCTGTCCGACTTCCGTATCGCGGGCCCCGGAAACGTGCCTGCCAATGACGGAGGCTTGGCTTTCGGGCAGGCCCATGTGGCTTTGGCGCGTCTGGAAAGCGCCTGACCAGAGTGTTTTCACCCCGGTAAGTCGCTTTGCTGCCGGCCGGAGCATGACACTCAAAATATTTATATAAATCAAGTAATTGATCGATGTCTCTCTGAGTGACAGTTTTCCTGTCGCATACACCTGCATGCCGCAATCCTTGTCTCCGACGGCGCGGACTCCGTCCGCGCAGGATCGAATCGGGAACGGAGGAGACCAGCCTTGAGCGAGATAGAAACCTTCTACGACGTGATGCGTCGCCAGGGGATCACCCGGCGCAGTTTCATGAAATACTGTTCGCTGACGGCGGCCGCGCTCGGACTCGGCCCGTCCTTCGTGCCGAAGATCGCGCACGCGATGGAAACCAAGCCGCGCACGCCGGTAATTTGGGTCCATGGGCTGGAATGCACCTGTTGCTCTGAAAGCTTCATTCGCTCGGCGCACCCGCTGGCGAAAGACGTCGTCTTGTCAATGATCAGCCTAGACTATGACGATACGCTGATGGCGGCAGCCGGACATCAGGCGGAAGCCGCGCTGGAAGACACGATCAAGAAGTACAAGGGCAACTACATTCTCGCCGTCGAGGGCAACCCGCCCCTCAACGAAGATGGGATGTATTGCATCGTGGGCGGCAAGCCGTTCGTCGAGCAGTTGCGCCACGCGGCCAAGGACGCGAAAGCGATCATTTCTTGGGGCGCCTGCGCGTCCTATGGCTGCGTCCAGGCGGCAAAACCCAACCCGACGCAAGCGACTCCGGTCCACAAGGTCATCACCGACAAACCGATCATCAAGGTGCCCGGCTGCCCGCCCATCGCCGAAGTCATGACAGGCGTCATCACCTACATGCTGACCTTCGACCGCCTGCCCGAGCTTGACCGCCAGGGCCGCCCGGCGATGTTCTACAGCCAGCGCATCCACGACAAGTGCTACCGCCGTCCGCATTTCGACGCCGGTCAGTTCGTCGAGGAATGGGACGACGAATATGCGAAGAAGGGTTACTGCCTTTACAAGATGGGCTGCAAAGGCCCGACCACCTACAACGCTTGTTCCACGGTGCGCTGGAACGAAGGCACCTCCTTTCCGATTCAGTCCGGTCACGGCTGTATAGGCTGCTCGGAAGACGGCTTCTGGGATCAGGGCAGCTTCTACAACCGCGTCACCGATCTCACCCAGTTCGGCGTTGAATCAAACGCGGATCAGGTCGGCATGGCGGCAGCCGGTGTCGTCGGCGGCGGTATCGCGCTCCACACAGCCGTCACCGCGCTAAAATCGGCGCAGAAGAAAACACAGACGCAAGTCTCTGAAAGCGAGGAGGCCTAAGACATGGTTGTTCAGACACCAAACGGCTTCACCCTCGACAATTCCGGCAAGCGTGTCGTCGTCGATCCCGTCACCCGGATCGAAGGCCACATGCGCTGCGAAGTGAATGTCGATGGAAACAACATGATCACCAACGCGGTCTCCACCGGCACCATGTGGCGTGGCCTCGAGGTGATCCTGAAAGGCCGCGATCCGCGCGATGCCTGGGCCTTCACCGAGCGTATCTGCGGTGTCTGCACCGGTACGCATGCGCTGACCTCGGTCCGTGCGGTCGAGGATGCGCTGGGGATCACCATCCCGGATAATGCGAACTCGATCCGGAACATCATGCAGCTCAACCTGCAAATCCATGATCACATCGTGCATTTCTACCACCTGCACGCACTCGACTGGGTCAACCCGGTAAATGCACTCCGCGCTGACCCGAAAGCGACGAGCGAGTTGCAGCAGGCTGTAAGCCCCAGTCACCCGCTGTCGTCGCCTGGATACTTCCGTGACGTACAGAACCGGCTGAAGCAGTTCGTCGAAAGCGGTCAGCTTGGCCTCTTCAAGAACGGCTATTGGGACAACCCGGCCTACAAACTGCCGCCCGAAGCCGACCTGATGGCGACCACGCACTATCTGGAAGCGCTCGATCTTCAGAAAGACATCGTCAAGGTCCACGCGATCTTCGGCGGCAAGAACCCGCATCCGAACTGGCTTGTGGGCGGTGTGCCTTGCCCGATCAACATCGACGGTGTCGGGGCCACGGGCGCGATCAACATGGAACGCCTGAACCTCGTGTCCTCGATCATCGACCGGTGCATCGAGTTCAACAACAATGTCTACATTCCTGACGTGAAGGCGATCGGCGGGTTCTACAAGAACTGGCTCTATGGCGGTGGTCTGTCGTCGCAGGCGTGCCTTGCCTATGGTGATATCCCAGAGCATCCGAACGATTTTTCAGCCGAGCAGCTTTACCTGCCGCGCGGCGCGATCATCAACGGCAACCTTGCCGAGGTGCATGACGTCGATGTGCGCGATCCCGAGCAAATTCAGGAGTTCGTGGATCACTCGTGGTACGACTACGGCGAGCCCGGCAAGGGGCTGCATCCCTGGGAGGGCGTTACCGAAGCCAAGTACGAGCTAGGCGCAAACACGGTCGGCACTCGGACGGATATCCGCGAGATCGACGAAGCGGCCAAGTATTCCTGGATCAAGGCCCCACGCTGGCGGGGTCACGCGATGGAAGTCGGGCCGCTCGCCCGTTACGTCGTCGGCTACGCCAAGGGTCACGAGGACATCAAGAACCAGGTCGACGGGCTCCTCCGCGACATGGACCTGCCGCTCGACGCGGTGTTCTCCACCCTCGGCCGGACGGCGGCCCGCGCGCTTGAAAGCGAGTATTGCGGACGCCTGCAGAAGTACTTCTTCGACAAGATGGTGAAGAACGTCATGAACGGCGACAGCTCCACCGCGAATGTCGAGAAGTGGGATCCGTCCACATGGCCGAAGGAGGCCAAGGGTGTCGGCATGACGGAAGCGCCGCGGGGCGCGCTGGGTCATTGGGTGCAGGTCAAGGACGGTCGCATCGACAACTATCAGTGCGTCGTGCCCACCACATGGAACGGGTCGCCCCGCGACACCGCCGGCAATATCGGCGCGTTCGAAGCAAGCCTGATGAACACCCACATGGAGCGGCCTGAGGAGCCGGTCGAAATCCTGCGCACCCTGCACAGCTTCGACCCGTGCCTCGCCTGTTCCACCCACGTCATGTCGCCTGACGGCGACGAACTGACGACCGTCAAGGTCCGCTGAGGAGGAAGACCGATGAAAAAGCTGACAACACTTCTTGTTCTTGGGCCCGGCTCAGCCTTCGCCCATGGCGGTCACGTCGAACTGGCGGGGTCTGCCCATGACAGCTTCCACGCGGCTCCCTTGATCGGCGTTGCGCTGATCGTGGTGGTCATCGGCCATGCTGCCTTGCGGAGGCGGGGCTGATGAAGGTCGACATCACCGACGAAACGGTTGTCGCGCCGGTGAGGAGCCGGCTCGACTTCTATACCGCCGAGCCACTGACCGGCGATGCCACCGATCAGGACCGGGCCACGATCACGCGGCGCACCAGCGTCTATGTCTATGAGGCGCCGGTGCGGCTCTGGCACTGGATCAATGCGGCATCCATCATGGTGCTCTGTATCACGGGCTACCTGATCGGGTCACCGCCGCCGACAATGGAGATCAGCGAAGCCACCTACCAGTTCGTCTTCGGGTATATCCGCTTCGCGCATTTCGCAGCGGCCATGATCATGACGGTCGGTTTCTTCGGCCGCATCTACTGGGCGTTCGTGGGCAATCACCACTCCAAGCAGATGTTCATGCTGCCGTTCTGGAGACGGTCCTGGTGGGCCGAGGTCTGGCATGAGGTCAAGTGGTACGCCTTCCTGACGGACAAGCCCAAGAAATACGTGGGCCACAACCCGCTGGCGCAGATTGCCATGTTCATCTTCATGACCGCGGGCATGACCTTCATGATCGTCACAGGCTTCGCACTTTATGCCGAAGGGCTGGGGCAGGGGAGCTGGGCGGATGTGATCTTCGGGCCTGTGCTGGCCGCAGTCGGGAACAGCCAGGTGTTGCATCAACTCCATCACCTGGGAATGTGGGCGATCGTGATCTTCATGATGATCCACATCTATGCTGCGGTTCGCGAAGACATCATGTCCCGCCAGTCGATGGTCTCGACCATGATCTCCGGCACACGGACTTTCAAGGACGACAAGGTGGACTGAACGCTTCCGCTTCCACTTTCGCATCGAATCGAACGGGCGCTTCGGCGCCCGTTTTTCCTGTGGAATCTAGGTTTTCGATCTGAAGAAGAATCGAAAAGTTGATTTGCAGCATTGCCGGTATGGGTGAGCCGGAATGCTCTGTAAAATCACTCAATAACAAGAGTTTGCATCATTCGCGGCGAGGTTGGTCGTTTCTCTTCCGAAGTGATCCGTCATTGGCAAGAGTGACACCAGAGCGGCTGGAACAGGATGGTCCGACGGGCCGCAGGGGAGGTAAGGGAACGTGTCACACGCGCTTGTTCTGGGCATCGGAAACCTGCTTTGGGCCGATGAAGGATTTGGCGTCCGCTGCATCGAAGCCCTCGCCGAAAGCCGCTCCTTCAAGGGCAACGTGACGCTGCTCGACGGAGGCACGCAGGGTCTCTACCTTCTGCCCTTTCTCG
>JASJDQ010000210.1 GCA_030065075.1 Paracoccaceae bacterium
CATGGCCAGAGCAGGTTCACATTCGCGGGTTGCGCCCTGAAGATGTGCCTATGGAGCGCGATGGTGCGCTGCCGGAGCGGAAGCACCTGCCGTTCGTGTGTCTCCACGAAGAGCATTCCGATCCTGTTTAGCAGATCTTCCTCGATCACGCGCTCGAGGATCGGCACCTCGGCCCCCTCGATATCCATCTTTACGACTGCCGGCACGCTGCCGAGACTGTCGAGGAACGCGAAGAAGTCGACGCATTCAACCTCGATCGACGGGCCACCGCGAGCATAGCAATGGCCTTCCACGAGCGTGTTCGACATGCCCGGAAGTGCCGCCCCCTCACACAACTCGACATGTAACGTCATCCTGCCCGCCTCTGCCGCGATCGCGGCCTGGTGCAGGATGACGTTCGGGGTGTCCGCGAACCGCTCTTGCAACGCGGCGAACAACATGGGCTCAGGCTCAAACGCGTGGACCTGTGCCCCGGTCGCGGCGAGCTTAGCGGTATACTCGCCCTGGTGCGCGCCTAGATCCAGAGCGATGCTGTCGGGGGTCATCCCGGCGAGGATCCGGTCAAACTCCGACATGGTCGCCTGCATGCGATTCTTGCGAAGCCGGTCCAGCCAGAGGGTATAGGCACGCTGGCCCTCGCCGCCTGGCGCGAAGCGCAACAGTTGATACAGGGAGCCGAACCTTGTCCTGAGGCCCAGTCCGAGTTCGTACCATCGCTTTTCAGCCGGAGGCTTCGCCGTTGCAGCCATGGCAGCGTCTCCGTTTGTTCTCTGTCCCTTGTCAGAGTTTAAGGAATCAATGGCGGCTAAAACAAGCAAGGAGTTGGGCTCATCTGGCAGATTTTATTTTGAGGCGCGTCGTTTGTGGTGCAGGCGTCGCGCTTCGAGCGTCTTTCGTTCGATCCTTTCCCCTTGTTTTACAATGGCTTTGTCCTGTCCGAGCAGCCAGACCCGTCATTTCGTCTTGGCATAGTGACGTTCAAAGCCGGTGCATCGAAAGCAATCGAACACGACTTGGGTCCCGCTAGCTTCACGGTCTCGAAAGTGTACGGCGCCGTTTCGCGTCTCGCCGAGAATTCCGGTGCCGAGGAAACCGAAAAGATGGCTCGAACGGCAATCAAAGAATGGCGCCACCGGGCCATTCATTGAAAGCAATGCGTTGAAACAGTTCATTACTTGGTGGATTTGCCGCCCGATGGCGAGTTTGGGAAATTGTCTGACATCAGCACATGTGGTCCTGATTTGGGGCTCTGCAGAAGGGAAGGTCTCTGGCTCATCTGAAACGTCAAGGAGTGAAGATGAGACGGAAAACTAGAACCGACAGACCGACGGCTGAACGGGTCGTCAAAGACATCCGCCGTATGCCCCGCAAACATAATTCGGCGGAGGAGAAGATTCGGATCGTGCTTGAGGGATTGCGTGGTGAAGAGAGTATCGCTGCGCTGTGTCGGCGCGAGGGGATTGCCACGAGCCTGTACTATGCCTGGTCGAGGGAGTTCCTGGAGGCTGGGAAGAAGCGGCTGGCAGGTGACACTGCAAGGCAGGCAACCAGCCCTGAGGTGAAGGAACTGCAGACCGAGGCAACTGCACTCAAGGAGGCGGTTGCGGACCTCACCTTGGAGAACCGCTTGCTCAAAAAAGCACGCTCGGGGATGGGGGCGAAGTGGAAGGAGAAAGCCGCCCTGGTAACCGGTTTCGCATTGCCCCGCGGACATGCGATCCCCGAAGAGGCTACAGAGATGTTACCCGAAAAACTGTCCGCATTCCTTTGCGGGACGAAGATGCCAATCTAAGCGGCGGCCCGCATGGTCGCTTTTCCGTATGTGATCTGACCTCAAATACGGTCGGGGAGTTGATACCCCCGCGCGTATACCTTTCGAATGGATGCCAAAGCCGCATCTTTACTGAGATCATTTCCAAACCGATCTGCGTGGATCGCATCAAGCCCCTTGGGTGGCTGGCCCGTTGTCATCCAGTTGGCCAAAATTTCGGCTGACCCGCCACCGGTTCCGATGCCCACGTTAAAGCCTGTCGCTAGCCAAAGTCTCTCCATCGCAGGGACCGGCCCGATCAATGGCAATCCGTCCGGCGTCAAACACATCGGTCCGTTGTTAGCGACCTTGATGCCCGCCTCTGCAAAGAGCGGCATCCGCTCCATAAGGCGCTCTAGATGTGGCATCAGCGGATCAAGGTTCGGGGGAAGCAACTCTTCCTTGAAATCCGGCGGAATACCGTCCAGGGCCCAGAACTCGGGCTCTTCTTCGTAGATGCCAATCAGCAACCCATTCTGTTCCTGCCGCACATTGCACGACACCCAACTGTCGCGCATGGATGGAAGTTCCGTGTCCAGCGCGGCGATTTCGGGCAGGCTTTCCGTGATGATTTCATGGTGTTGTGTCGGATAAACTGGCAGGTTCAGACCAAGGGGTACCAGCATCTCGCGCGCCCAGAACGATGTCGCGACAACGACATGTTCGGTGGTCACAGCTCCATTTGGTGTCTCAAGTACCCATCTACTTCCAAATTTGGCGATTGTCTCGACAGGACATCGTCGCTCAACCGATGCGCCACGAATTCGCGCCGCCTGCGCCAAGGCGTTCGTGGCCCCTGTCGGGTCGACATGGCCATCCGTCGGCGTGTGAGCCGCGCCATGGATTTGGCCGGTGTCGATGAAGGGATGAAGCGCAGCCACTTCTTCAGGGCTGCGTACATGGAACGGTATCCCCAAGCCCTCGTATCGCGGCGCGTAATCGTGGAACAGTTCCAGTTCGCGTTCGGTCGCAGCCAATCGAAGGCTGCCGGTTTCATGAAAGCCGACCGATTGTCCCGTTTCCTTTTCGGCCTGCAAATAGGTGCGAATGGACCCCGCAAAGAGGGCCGTCATCTTTGGATAAGGTCCGAAGTACGTGGTGTTTCCTGCTGCGTGCCACGTTGAACCGGATGTCAATTCGCGACGCTCCAGCAAAACCGTGTCGGTCCAGCCGAGCTTTGCCAACCAATATAACACCGACACGCCGACTATTCCGCCGCCTATGACAGCAACCTGCACATCAGTTTTCATATTTTAGCTGTATACATCTTTGTTTGGGTGACTCTAGAGAAACGGAAACAATGCTCCAGCACCGGACTGTAGGTGTGCGATCAAGAACCGATTTCTGTGCAGAGTTCGGATAGGGCCATACAAACAATGATCAAATCAATCATCAAAGCTACCTCAACCGACGATGTTCCCGCCCTCATGGAAGTGCTGGACGGAACAGAGCTGTTTCCGAGCGATATGCTTCCAGATATGCTGGCACCGTTCGCAGCGGGCGAAACAGAAGCCTTTTGGCTGTCATGCCACGTTGAAGGCAAAGCGGTTGGTTTTTGCTACACAGTTCCCGAAGAGCTTGCGGATGGCACATGGAACATGCTCGCCTTGGCGGTGCATCCCGACTTGCAAGGCAGGCAGTTGGGTACATCACTGGTCAGAGCGGTTGAGGAACATCTAAAAGATGAGGGACAACGCATCCTGATCGTGGATACATCAAGCACCGATGACTTTGCTTTGACCCGGAGATTCTACGCCCAAAACGGTTACGAGGAAGAAGCACGCATCCGCGACTTCTGGGCAGAAGGCGACGACAAAGTAATCTTCCGCAAATCTCTCTGAGACAAGAAGGCCTTTCGCCATCGAAGCGGCGAAAACGACCCATTTCCAACGCCGCAGCATTGGTAGGTTTGGGCTCAAAGCCGCCGTTCCGATAACTCGCTGACGTCCCGAGCGCCAGGAAATGCGCCTATCGCCGCCCGCCACCTTCGCTGGTGATTGGTCCACGAAGACGTGGCCGCCGGGCACCGCCTCAATCACTTTGGCCTAAACGCTCCCCGCCTTGCCAGCTCTCCTCTTTGGAAAGGCGTTCGCAAACGGCGGGAAAACTCGCTGACCAGCCAGCCCTTCTTCCTGTCCAAAATACTCCGGGGGTGAGAAGCGGTTCCCGAAGGGATGAAACGTCCCCAGGACGTTTCAAGCGCCGAACGGGGCGGAGCCCTCAAAGAGGCCGGGAGCAGAGCCCCCTTTGCCCCGAAATTCGCACCGACGCGGAACCGACGTCATGCCGACGTGATACCGATATACGCTTTTGCATGGATTTCAAGCACTTACGCCCGAAGTCTCGCGCATACAGAAAATCCTCAGCACCGAAGCGCAAGGTTTCATTCACATCTAAGAAAAAATGGCGCGGTTGACGGGGCTCGAACCCGCGACCCCCGGCGTGACAGGCCGGTACTCTAACCAACTGAGCTACAACCGCGCGTGAGAGGTGGACTTAAATGCGCCACTGCCCCGCGTCAAGCGCGAATTGCATGTGTCTACGCTTTCCGGAAGGCACTCAGGTGGTCGGCCAAGGCATCGAAGACGACCCGCACGCGAGCATTCGTTTTCAACTCGCGGGGTGCCACCAGCCAGACCGGGAAGTCGAAGCGCAACTGGTCGGGCAGGATGACCTGCAACTCGGGTGAAAGCGCGCCGATGTCGAAGCCATTCAGCCCGATGCCGATTCCCGCCTTGACCATCTCCCAGTGCACCGTATGGCTTTCCGACCCGGCGACGAAATTCGACTTTTCCACCGGCACGCCTCGGCGTTGCAGCGCCTGCAAGACCGTCCAGTCACCCGCGAAGCCCACGAAAGGCGCCTTGGCCAGATCGTCCAATTTTCTAAAGGGTCCGTGCTCGCGGATCAGCCCCGGCGTCGCGAATAGCCCGCCAGCTTCATCCGCCAGACGGCGGGCGATCATATCGGGGTCTTTCGGGTCGGTGTTGCGGATCGCGATATCCGCCTCGCGTTGCCTCAGATCCGAAAGCGCGTTGGTCGCGATGATGTCGATGACGATGCCGGGGTGCGTGCGCCGAAGTGCCGAGACGAAAGGTGGCAGCACCTTCACGCCATACATCTCGGTCGCCGAGACGCGGACGACGCCTTCGACCGATTGAGATTGTCCGCTGGCAGCCATCGAGATGGCGGTCGCGGCCTCTCCCATGCGACGGACGTGGTCGGCGATCTCGCGCGCCGCCGGTGTCGGCAGCAATTGCCGGCCCGAGCGGTCGAAGAGCACGACGCCCAGTTCTTCCTCCAGCGCCGCGACCTGTCGCCCAAGCGTGGGTTGCGTCAGCCCGAGAGCCCGCGCCGCGCCCGAAAGCGAGCCCTCTTCCACGGTCGCCAGCAGCGCGCGTGCCTGGTTCCAGTCAAAGTTGATGGCCGCCCAATTCATGCAAAAACGTATGTCTCAAAGTCGAAAATCGCGAATTCCCGTTCAAAACCGTATGTGCAAAACCACCGCAATGACAAGGAGAAAACCCATGACAACCGATGCAGCTTTTTGGGACAAGATCGCGCCCAAATACGCCAAGAGCCCGATTTCTAACCCCGACGCCTATGAAGATACGCTGGCCCGCGTCCGCACCTATCTCGGAGCCGAAACAGAGGCGCTGGAACTGGGCTGCGGCACAGGCTCCACGGCGCTGAGGCTTTACGAGGGAACCCGCCGCTATGTCGCGACGGACATCTCACCCGGCATGATCGACATCGCCCGGAGCAAGACCGAGAGCATGAGCGGTGCAGCCCCCGACTTCCGTGTCGCAGGCATCAAGGCTTTAGATTTCGCGGGCGAGCGCTTCAACACCGTTCTGGCCTTCAACCTGCTTCACCTCGTGCCCGACCTCGAAGCGGCGCTGGAGGAAATCAACGCGATCTTGCCGCAGGACGGGCTCTTCATCTCGAAGTCGCCCGCACTGGGCGAGAAGTGGTACTATCGACCGATGATCGGTGCGATGCGGCTCATCGGAAAAGCGCCGTATGTACGCTGCTTCACCGTTGCAGAGTATGATGCAATGATCGAAGCAGCGGGCTTCCGGATCGTCGAGAAGGGGCTTTACCCGCCCACGACGCCAAGCCGGTTCGTGGTGGCGCGAAAGAACTGAGGCCCTGCAATTTCAGGAGGCCTGAGTATGAAAGCTGCGGTCTACGAAAGATACGGTCCGGCAGAGGTGGTCGAGATCAGGGACATCCCACGACCCGAACCCGCCGAAGACGAGGTCCTTGTTCGGGTCGCTGCTACCTCCGTGACGACCGCTGACTGGCGGCTCAGGGCGTCGGTCTTTCCCGGTGGATTGTGGCTGGTGGGGCGCTTGATGACCGGGTTGTTCTCGCCCCGCAAACGGGTTTTGGGCGGTGAGTTTGCTGGAACAGTCGCGACTTTTGGTAAAGAGGTCACCGATTTCGACGTCGGTGCGCCCGTCTTCGGGTTCGCTGGCGCCGGAGCGCATGCCGAGTATCTGACGATGAATGCCAAGGGCGCGATTACCCGCATGCCCAACGGACTGGAACCGGCCGAGGCCGCCGCCCTGCCCTTCGGCGCACTGGCAGCGCTGGTCTTCCTTCGAGACATCGCGCAAGCGAAGGCCGGACAGTCCATTCTGATCCTGGGCGCCAGCGGCAATGTGGGCGTTTACGCGGTCCAGATCGCCAAGGCGATGGGAACGTCGGTTACGGCGGTGGCAAGCCAAGGGAACCACGCGCTACTGAAAGAACTCGGCGCCGATCACGTCATAGATTGCCAGACGCACGACCCGTTCTCCGGCGACGTGCACTATGACTTCATCATGGACCCGGCGGGCTTCAGTACGTTCAAGGCGGCTCGCAAGGCCCTGACAGAAAACGGCGTTTATGTTCCCTTGAACTTCGGGATCGGTGACGTCGTCCGCGCGTTGGTCAGCCGCTGGACTGGCGGCCAGTCCATGCGCATCGGCGTGAATGGCGACACGCGCGAAGACTTGGACCGGATTTGCGAAATGGTCTCCCAAGGCCAACTGAGGCCGGTCGTGGACCGCACACTGCCGTTGGATGCGATCCGCGACGCCTATGCCCACGTCGAAGGCAGGCACCGCCGCGGGTCCGTCGTGTTCACGGTCGAGGGACCGGGTGCCGCTATTTCGAAGGCAGCGGGATGAATTCCTGATCGTCGCCTGGCGGCAATTGAAACCGCGGATTATCGGCCCAATCGCCCTTGGCCCAGGCCTCTTTCGCCTCTTCGATCCGTTCCTTCGAGGAGGCGACGAAGTTCCACCAGATGTAACGCGGGCCTTCCAGCGTTTCGCCGCCCAGAAGCATCACGCGTGCGCCCTTTTCGCCCGCCGTCATCGAGACACGGTCACCCGGACGGAACACCATCATGCGGCCTGCCTCATAGGTTTCGCCCGCGATGTCCACCTCGCCTTCGACAACATAAGCGCCCCGATCCTCGTGATCCTCGGGCAGCGGCAGCTTCGCGCCGGGCTGCAAAACGGCATCGGCGTAAAACATCTCAGAGGCCGTTTCGACCGGGGCATGTTCGCCCCAGGCGTTGCCGAGGATCAGCCGCACGTCTTTGCCCTCGCCTTCCATAAATGGCAGGGCATCGGCGGCGGCATGTTGGAACTCTGGCGCAAGGTCTTCGTGGTCCTTCGGCAGCGCCACCCAGGTCTGAATGCCAAAGAACGGCATGGGATCGACCTGCGTTTCGTCGTCGATCCGTTCCGAATGGGTGATGCCGTGACCCGCGACCATCCAGTTCACCGCACCCGGTTCGATCCAGCTGTCGGTGCCAAGGCTGTCGCGATGGTGCATGCGGCCCCGGTAGAG
>JASJDQ010000021.1 GCA_030065075.1 Paracoccaceae bacterium
CCGAGTGCCAGTTCGGGATTCAGGACCAGCGTGCGCACCGACGCCTTGTCGCGCAGACGCACCTTCAACAGTTCCCCTGCGCCATTGCCATAGCTATTCACCGCACCGCTTGGCATCTCGACGGCCAAATTCCCGTCAAGGATCATCAGACGGAGCATTCTATTCAGCAGCAGTTCCCACATCGCCCATTACCTACGCTCTTTGCGGAGCCCGGTTTCCACCCGACGGTCAGGATATCCATCAGCTTAATTCCGGTTTTTGATATGGGTCAATCGGCCTCTGGTTGTTTGGTTCTACACAGGCGGCGAGGTGCCTATGTCCGAACAATCAGACGTCATTGCATTTCTGTCGTCGCCCGCCGCCTTCGATGGCCGGGGAGACATCGAGATCATCGAAACGCACGGTGCTATCGTCTTTCTCTGCGGCAACACCGCGCTCAAGCTGAAGCGCGCCGTGAAGTACGACTACATGGACTTAAGCACAGTGGAATTGCGCCGTTTGATGCTTCTGCGCGAGATTGAATTGAATGCACCGCAAGCGCCGATGATCTACCGTGACGTGCTTCCGATCACAAAAGAAGATTCGGGCCTCGCGCTGGGTGGGCAGGGGCCAACCCTTGACTGGGTGCTGCGCATGTGGCGGTTCCCGGCCGAAAACGAGTTCGAGTACATCGCAGCTCGCGACGAATTGGATGATGAGCTCGCGGCGGCAACAGGAGCGGCGGTCGCCGCCTACCATGAAGCCATGCCGGTGATCCGCCGCGAGGGCGACGGCCTGATCAAAGACATTCTTGCCGAGCTGGAACGGGTGTTCGCCGAGTTTCCCGAGGCCGCCGGAACCGAACAAGTCGGGTCCTGGCTCACGGATGTCGGCACAGCATTTGCCTCTGCCCAGCCTATTCTGGCGGAACGTGGCCTTGATGGTCACGTCCGGCGCGCGCATGGCGATCTGCACCTTCGAAACCTCGTGCTGATCGACGGTGCGCCCGTCCTGTTCGACGCTCTTGAATTCGATGAGGAACTCGGCACCTGTGACGTGCTCTACGATATCGCCTTCCTGATCATGGACCTCTGCCACAAAGGCATGGCGCAGCAGGCCTGCCGCGTCCTAGATACGTGGTTGAGCGAGGCGCGTGGCAATGAAGACGCCGGTCTTGAGGCCCTGCCGCTTTTCTTGTCCGTGCGCGCCGCCATCCGGGCCATGGTTCTGCTCCAGACAGATGCGGCGCGCAAAGCACCCGGCGCGTCATCAGAGGAAATCGGTGCTTACCTCGACCTCGCGCGCGAGGTGCTCAAACCAAAACAACCGGTGCTCGTAGCCGTTGGCGGCTACTCGGGCAGCGGAAAGAGTGTGATCGCGGCCAAGCTTGCGCCAACCCTGGGGCCTATGCCGGGTGCGGTTATTGTGTCGTCCGACCTTGAACGCAAGGCCGGTCTGCCAAAGCAAATCCACCTGCCCGAAGCAGCCTATTCCGAAGGGCGGCGCGGTGCGGTCTATCAGGCGATGTTCGAGCGGGCCGAAACGCTCCTCAGTGCCGGGCATTCGGTGCTTCTGGACGCCACCTTCATCAACACCACCTGGCGCGACGAAGCGGCAAACCTTGCAGAGCGCGCCGGTGTCCCGTTCCACGGGCTTTGGTTGGACGCCTCGGAAGAAATCCTCGAAACGCGGTTGCGCATGCGGGAAACGGGGGCGTCAGACGCGGATGTGACCGTTCTTCGGAAACAGCTTCAAGCTCCTCTTGGAGCCATGGCATGGCAACGCATCGATGCATCAAAACCGGTCGCAGAAGTGCTGGAAAGTGCTCAGTCATACCTTTGCGAATATCACGATAGCCTGCAGACGGCGTCCTGATCCGCCTTTTTGCTGATCAGATTCCTGCGGTAGATATCCGGAAAAGACCGAACTTGCCCATTCGGATCGGGAAATCGTGTGTAGTATCGGATCACCACGGGAATGCCCGGCGCCGTCAAATCATGCGTGGTGGACCCATGTGCGCGTGCCAATACGTTGGCCAACGGAACATCCAACACCCAGGCGGCCAACCAATCCCACCTCTCGACCCGAATGCACCCGTGCGAGATGGCGCGATAGTCCCGCTCGAACAAGTGACGCTGGTTGGTGTCGTGCAAGTAAACCAGAAGCGGCGGCTCAAGTCGAATGGCCGCCAGCCCAAGCGGGTTGTTGTCTCCCGGCGGCCAAACCCGATCCTCATACTCTCCAGAGGCAACCATGGACGGCGTGGGACGCCAAGACGGCCGGAACCGGACAGCCGTCACCCTTGTGTCGATCAAGGGTGTGGGTGTCGCGGGTTTGCCGACGATTATTCGACTGCGAAAAGCTTCCTGTCCGTCTTCGATGGCGACAAGCTCAAACGCGGGAACGTTGACCAGAATGAGCTTACCCCTCGCCGGCAGCGAGAGGTCGATGCCGTGAAGGTCGAGACGCCGTTGAAGCGCCGTGTCTGCCCGCGAGACATCCGAAACGGTACTTGTGGAACAGGCCGAACCCGCAAGCAGCGCGCCCATCAAAAGCGCCAGAATGAAGGAAAGGAAAGCGCCGTCATACGTGGTTCTCATGCGCTTTCATGACATGTGTTACCGGCTTCACCATTGACCTCCGTCAATCCTGCCGGCGTGCCAGCTTGCTAGATTTTCCCTTGAGCGATTTGGGAGCAAGACACATGGCCGAGACGCAAGCACGTAGACCCGGTGCGCCGAATTGGGCTGACTGCGCAACAACGGACCTCGAAGCCGCCGAGGCGTTTTATGCTGCCGTGTTCGGCTGGGAAGCGACACGCGAAACGGATTCGAACGGGGCGATTTACTCTGTCCAACGCCTTGATGGAAAGCGAGTTGCGGGCATCTATGCACTTGACGACGAGTTGCGCAAAATGGGCGTGCCACCACATTGGGCGACCTATTTCGAGGTCTCGGATCTAAGCGAGAGTCTCGGCAAATTATCGGACGCCGGTGGCAAACTGCTGGACGGTCCTATCGATGAGCCAGGCGTGGGGCAAATGGCGGTCGTGCAAGATACCCTTGGCGCGTATTTGCGACTTTGGGTGCCCGCCAAGGATCAGGGCGGTGAGACCTTCAACATACCCGGCGCAATGATCTGGAACGAACTCTGCACCGAAGACACCGACGCGGCACGCACCTTCTATGGCGAGGTCTTTGGACTTGATGCAGAGGTCATCGATGCAGGCGGAAGGCCATACACGCTTCTCAAGATCGGACAGGACCCGGTTGCAGGCATTCTGCAAATGAAGCCCGAGATGAAAGTCGAAGGCGCGACATGGGATGTCTACTTCGCCGCGGAAGATGTCGACGCCGTGGTACAGCGCGTCCGTGATGCGGGCGGCAGCGTCGAGGCGGAGCCCTTCGATCTGCCCGTCGGCGCACGCATGGCCGTGGTCAAGGACCCCTTCGGGGCTGTCTTCGAAATCATGTCGATGTCCGCAGCTTCGGCTTGATCAGGCCTCTGGCGCGCGCTTCAGTGCAAATTGCGTCATCAGGGGACCGATCAGTTCGAATATGACCGTTGTCGCGATAGTTATGGAAAGAACGGTCGCGCCGATTTCTGGCATGCGTTCCGCTGCCACCAGCGCCATGCCGATCGCCACACCTGCCTGCGGCATCAGGGCCATACCGGTCTTCCAACCAACGCCCGGCGCGCTTCCAGCCAGCCAGCCGCCCAACTGGCCACCGGCAAGGCGCGCACCGGTGCGAAGAACCGCGTAAGCACCGGCGATCCACCAAACTTCTCCAAACCCGTCAAGATGAAGCCCTGCACCAGCCAGCATGAAGAACAACAGAAGAAAGGGCCATTCGATCCTCTCGATCTCGTGGATGGGACGCTCATGATGGCGCGCAAAGTTCGAGATTATGGCCCCGGCACATGTGCCTGCCAGCAAGAACGACAATTCAAAATGCAGCGCCAGCCCCGCTGTCAGAAACACCAGACCAAGCGCTTCGATCAAGGTTGGCTCCCCGGGTTTGAGCCGGCCCGTCAGAACCGCGCCTGGAATGCCAATGGCAAGCCCCAACAACAAGGCGCCGCCGGTTTCCCGAAGGCCGTCCTGCAGCGCGGTTGATTCATTTCCGGTCGTCACACCCACCAGCGTCAACGCCAGCGAGAACAAAAGCAGACCCCAAATGTCGTCAATGGCCACGATGCCCTGCAGGTTGTTGGCGAACCGTCCGCGCCGCCCGGATTGAAGGATCACATCCAGGGTGGCCGCCGGGGCCGTGGCCGCGGATATCGCACCCAGCAACAGGGCCGACGCAATCGGAACGCCGACGAACCACAGACCGCCCGTGACCACAACGACCGACGTCGACACCACGGCAAGTGACAGGGTGAGTATTTCCGGGCCTTCCGTGCGAAGTCTGCGCGCCTCCAACTTACCGCCCACCAGGAACGCAATCATCGTAAGCGCCAACGGCGAGAAAGCATGCCCCAGTTCCAGAATGGCTCGCGGCAGGAGGTCCAGAACACCCGGGCCCATGACCAGCCCAAACAGCATCAAGAGCGTGACGCGGGGGACATGTACGCGGCGGCCCAATGCGTCGAGGGCAAGGCCAACCAGGAAAATCCCACCAAGAGTGGCGTAAAGGAACCCAATAGCTAATTCGCTGCCGTCGCCTGCACCTTCGACCGTCATCGACGTCTACTCACGCAGATTGCGACGACAACGAATCCGAGCCCCATCTGTAGACGCCAGCATGGCCTAGACTGGGATGCGTGTCGGGAGTTTGTCCTTGCGCTTCGCGGTCTTGCCGACGCCGACCACTTCGGCTTCCGCCTCGATCTCTTCGGTCACGAAGCGATCGACGCAATCTTTGCATAAGGCGACCCATTCGCGCGCATCTTCTGCAGCCAGTTCCATGGATTGTGTTTGCCAGTCCCGCAAGATGGTCCAGGCGGCAGCAATGTCGCTGGCACCGCTCATCTGCCTCATCATGTCAATCGTGGCCTGAGCCGAGGTGTTCTGACGATCAATCCATCGCTGGGCGTAGTCGGCGGTATCTGTAAAAACCTGACCTTGCGCAGCAATCAGATGCGTGACGTGCGGCGCAAAAAGATTTTCGGCATCAAACGTCATCCATGTGAACGGTGAATTTGTGTCTTTGTTTCCCACGAAACGTCTCTCCTTTTGGGTCTTGTCATGCACCTATACCTACAACCAAAGATCGCGCAAAGTCTTGGGCATTGCGTGGGCAACTTGCTCGAACTCGCCTTCGGAAATCTTTTGGCGCAACACATCGAACACAGCCGCAGCCGCGCGTTCGGGGTCTTCCAACGGAGTATTTCCGAACGGCTTCGAGATCCTTTCAAGAAAATCCGCTTTCGACCGTGGTCGCGCGGGCGTTCGCGATGGGACCCAACCGTCGAAATAGATGCCGCGTACCAAAAGCGGCAATTGCGCCGAAAGGTCAGCAACTTCATCCACGCCCAGATAATCCCGCACAGCGTGAAGGACTTCGCGCAACAGCATGTAAGCCCGACCCTGGTCGTTCCAATCAAGGTCTTCACAAAGAAGGTTGATCCACTCCGTCACAACTTGTGGCGAATGGCGAAGGCTGGAAAGTGCATGTGCTGTCATGGGGCCGCTCCCGAATTGTTGTCCGGAAGTCTCGCACGCTTCGACGACGGCGCATTGACGTGGGTCAATCTGGCGAGCTGAAACGATTGAGCGATGTCAAGCGGCTGCGCATTCCGCGTGTCAGGGTCCGCGAAGACGTTTCGATATTTCAAAGAAAGGACTTCTCTCATGGAAAACGTGGAACGCCTTCTGAAAGGCACTGTCGAAGAACTTGACCGGCTACTGAATGCCAAGAATGTCCTCGGCGACCCGATTGAAAAGGGCTCGGCCACCGTCATTCCGATCGTAAGTTACGGCTTCGGCTTCGGGGCGGGCGGCGGCGCAAGCGCCAAAACCGGCGACGGCGCGGGTACGGGTGCCGGTGGCGGCATCAAACCGCTCGGCGCGATTATAATCGACGACAGTGGTGCACGCGTAGAGTCCGTCCAGGGTGCGATGACGACCATTGCCGAGGTTATTGGCAAGACCGCGGGCAAGGCCATCGACAAGGCCGCAGAACGGACGGCGTCAAAAGGGAAAGACGCCTAAGGCCCGCAGATGAGCCTTTTCCTCGGAATACTGCTTGTCTTGCTCGCGCTGGTGATCGGCCTGATCGTGCTGCTCCTGATTCTGCCGCTGCGTCTTGAGTTGCAACTGACACGGGCGGAGGCGCTGCAATTCTCGGCAGCCCTCCGACCCTTCGGGCACATTGGACCACGGATTCCGATGTCCAGTCGCCGCAAACCAGCGAAGCCAAAGAAGAAATCCCCCGCACGCAAGGAGAAGAAACGGCAGAGTAATCCAATGCGAATCGCCCAGCCCGCCATACGCCTCGTAACGGAGTTGCTGGCGACTGTTCGGTTCGAAACCGCTTCTCTGAACGTCAGGTTCGGTCTCGGTGATCCCGCCGAGACCGGACAACTCTATGGCCAGCTGATACCGCTGGTCTACAGCACCACGCGCTGCCCACGCGTCCGCATGGAAGTAGAGCCGGTCTTTGACGAAGCAACACTGACGGGGCGCGCCGCACTCGACTTATCGGTGGTCCCAGCCCGGCTCATCGCCCCTATCCTGCGTTTCGGCTGGTCAGCCTTTGGGCCAACCCGATGACGTGGCGGATCGATCAACCGGTGCGCGCAGGCACCAACATCTTCGCGGCAATCGTCGAGACCCGTATCAATGTCCTGCCAACATGCCGCGCTGTGGTCGGTCATGGCGACAAGCGCCCGGTCTTGTTCCTTGTGCACCGCGGCGAAACCGTCAGCGGATGGGACATCCACGGCAATCCCTGCACTGAAGCAGAGATCGAGCGTCGCTATCCAACCGCGATTGACCAACTGAAAGCTCTCTCGAACCAGCAGGCATAGGCGCGCCAGTGCTTTGCTGTCAGGGTCGGACCAGACCGCTCATATCGACGTCCACGCGCTCGGACAAACTCTCTAGGCTGTCGTAGAGAAGCTGCAGCGCGTAATGTGCATTGTGCGTGTAGATTGCGGTGTCCTTGGCCACCAATTGGTAGTTGTATGCGGCCTTCAGCAGGCGCGGTGTCCAGTTCTGATACCGGTTCGGATAGATCGCCTCACCCGGCCCGGCGGCGCCATCGGCGTCGCTATCGGCGAAGAAATAAGGGTAGGCGTCCGCGTAGACGACCGGAGCGGCAATCACCTCGGCGGCGTATAGCTGGATCGCCTCGCCAAGCCGCGCGTGCAGCGTTGCGATCGGGTCCGAGATACCTTCGGTGGTTACCCCATCGCCGTCGAAATCTACCGACGACGTCCGGATATCCATGAAGGCCCCGGCATCCTTGTGACACGTGGTACAGGCCTCAAGCCGGACCGTGAGTCGATGCGGGCTGTGGCAGTCGGTACAGGTGTTCAATTCCGGCACATGGGTGAACTGCCCTTTATAGACTTTGCCCGGATACTCGAATCCGCCGCGCGCGACGCCACCCATCATCGTTGACGCCGAGGGCGCGTAATGGACGTTGATGAACCCCAGATCTCCGGCGACAACGTCATCCTCCAGTCCTGCCGTCCGTGTCTCGACGGTCTGGCTCGAAGCACGTCCCTGGTGGCAAACGGTACAAACAGCCGAGGCTTCGAAACTGTCGACCACGATTCCGGAAGGGAAAGGCACCGCACGCAAATCCGTCGCACTCTGGTTGTGGCAGACCGCGCAGTCCACCGTGGTGCCTAGTGCAACCGCGTGATCGATTACACCCGGCGTGGTCATCGCGCCTTTCACATAGTCGACGGCACCAAGACTTGAATGGCAGACCGCGCAGGTCCCGGGGATTTCCCCGTCTTCGTTCCAATGCGTGAATGCTTCCGACATGCGATCGGCGTGCGGAGAGGCCAGCCATGCCTCGACGATCTGTGCCAGCGTCGGAGGATCATCCTGTGCTTTTGCATGCGTTCCAAGAAGTGCGGCTGAAAGTGAAAGCGCGACTACCGTCGTCAGCCAGATTGGACGTTTCATAGCGAAGTCCTTTCCTGAATTCGGGGAGGCCTTGAACAACGCATAATGCCGTCGTGGCGCTTTGCTTTGATCGAGATCAAACGCGGGATGCAGGAGTGCCGCTAAAGTCATATGAGACGGATTTGTCGGCACGGTCTTGGCTTCTGGGCGCGCCGCAAGAGGGGCTTGCACTCGTGAGACATTTCAGGATCCGAAAAGGCGAATGGCCGTCCAGCAGGGATGCCCCGCCGCAGACGCTATCCAATGCTCCGCTTGTTCGTTCGGCGGCGGTTCTCGGGACCGACTTACCCGGCCTCCGACCGCGCTTCGAAGTCGAAGAGGGGGACCTCGTTGCGGTGGGGCAGGTGCTTTTTCGGGACCGCAAGTATCCCGAAGTCGCCGCCGCATCGCCAATCGCAGGAAGGGTCGCGTCGCTGGACTTTGGTCCCCGCCGAACGCTGTCTGCCTGCATCATCGAAGCAGAGGATACCGACCCGGGCGCCACTCCACCCAACAAACCGGACCTGGGTACAGCGCGTCAAACGCTGCTCGCCAAGGGAGTTTGGCCAGCCTTCCGCACGCGTCCCTTTGGCCGTATGCCCGCACCGTCTGCCAGTCCGGCGGCCATCGTCGTGAATGCTGTCCACGCCGTTCCACAAGCGCCCAACCCGGTGGTGGTTCTTGCGGATCGACAGGACGCGTTCAGGCTCGGTTTGCAATGTCTGCGCCGCCTGACCGAAGGCACGGTCTTCGTTTGCCAGTCCCCCGGCCCGCCACTTGCTGCCGACGACACGCGCACGACCTGCGTCGCCTTCAGCGGATCGCGCGCCTCCGGTCTCGCCAGTACGCAGATCGATCGGCTCTGCCCCGCCTCTCCCCAACGCGAAGTCTGGACGGTTGGCTACCAGGACGTCATCGCCATCGGGCACCTGTTCGCGACCGGCGAATACCGCCCGGATCGCGTGGTCGCCATTTCGGGCCCGGCGGCGAAGCGTCCGCGCCTTCTGCGCACTTGCCTGGGCGCCCGGATCGCAGATCTGTGCGTCGGCGAAACCGGCGAGGCACTGTCTGGTGATCGGATTTCCGGTCGCCGCGCGGCCTTTCTGGGTCGGTTCGACGATCAGATCACACTTCTTTCCCGGGGTCGCAGAACCTCCAGATTCGCATCGGCAGACCGTTTCAGCCACCACCCAAGGCCCCTGGTCCCAACCAGGCAGCTCGAGCGCGCACTCGCCATCGACATTCCGGCGGTACCGTTGCTGCGCGCGCTCGCCGTCGGTGACAGCGAGGCGGCATCGCAGCTCGGCTGCCTGTCACTGGTCGAAGAGGACGTTGCCGCGCTTGCCCGCCACTGCACAAGCGGGGCGGACTATCCCAGGCTCTTGCGACGGGTTCTGGATGAACTGATGGAAGACGCCGCATGACCTGGACTGGAGCGCCCAGACCGGCGGGTATCACACTCGCGCAAACTGTTGCGCTGGTTCTTCCCTTCGCCATTGTCGCATCAAGCGACGTCGGTAGACACGCCCTCATCCTGCTGTCCGCTTTCATCGCGGCCCTGGGGTGGGAAGCCTTGTTCGGCACCCTGCGCAAACGCGGCCTCAGCGTCCACGGAGTGACCACCGCATTGATCGTCGCAACGCTTTGCCCGCCTGACATCGCGCTTTGGCAGGTGCTCGTCTCGGTCTCGCTCGGCGTCATCCTGGGCGAACTGGTCTTCGGCGGGCGCGGCTTCGGCTTCATCCACCCGGCAACGGTCTCCTTGGCGTTGCTGATGATTTCTTTCCCCCAAGTTCAGTTGCCGCTCCCGACACAAGCTCTCGCGCTTGCAACGCTGCCGGGCGGAGTTCTGCTCTTCACGCTTGGCCTGATTTCGGGCCGGGTGTTGCTGGCAACCGGTTTGGCCGTCGCCGCGGCACTCGTTTTGCAGGGGCACGCGATAGAGCCGCTGGCCGTTGCAACCGCACTCGCCTTCGGTCTGGTGTTCCTTGTCGCCGATCCCGTGACCGCGGCTGCAACCAACGTAGGTCGCTGGGCATATGGCGCCTTGGCCGGCGGCCTCATTGCCATCTTTTCCCCCACGGGCGAGATCACCTCCCAAGCCGTGATTTTCGCCGCTCTCATGGCCGGGGTCTTCGCCCCGCTCATCGATCACCTTGCCGTCCTTGCCCATGCCTACCGATGGCAGAGGCGTCACCGTGCTTAACCCGATCGCAGCCTGGCGCGGGTTCCTCGCCCGCCCGAACGACGATCGCGTGAAGGTCTTTGGCGTGGCCTTCCTCGTCGCACTCACTTCGGCCATTCTGGTCTCGGCATCGTCCGTAATGCTGAAGCCCCTGCAAGAGGCCAACCTGGAAGCAGAACGCGCCGCCAGGATGGAGGCCATGCTCGACACGCTTCCGGGCATGCGCGACGTGTTGGCTGAAATCGGGGCAGAGGCGCTGGAAACCCGCATGGTCGATCTTGCCACAGGGTCCTTTACAACTGACGTTACACCGGATGCTTTCGATCTGGCGGCAGCCACGTCTGATCCCGAACTGAGCGTCGCGATTCCACCCGACGAGGATATTGCGGGTCTCGGTCGCCGCGCGAATTTCGCACCAGTGCATCTACTCGAACGCGATGGCGAGCTGTTGGTGGTCGTCCTACCGGTCAGCGGAAAAGGTTACCAGTCGACGATCCGCGCCATGGTTGCACTGAACGCCGATCTCAAGACGATCTCCGCCTTGACGATCACCGAACAAGCGGAAACGCCGGGCCTTGGCGCGCGCGTCGAAGACCCCGACTGGTTGTCCCTCTGGTCCGACAAGGAAATCGTCGACGAAACGGGCCGCATCGTCATTTCCGTTGTCCGCGGTCAGGCTACGGGCCCGCACGAGGTCGATGGCATCAGTGGTGCCACCATGACCAGCAACGGGGTTGGAAATATGTTGCGCTTCTGGTTGGGCGAACAAGGGTTCGGCCCGTTTCTCGACCGGCTGCGCACGGAGGGTCTTTGATATGGCGTCATCCTGGAACCGCCTCGTCAGCCCGCTGATCGCCAACAATCCGGTCACGTTGCAGATCCTCGGCATATGCTCGGCACTTGCGGTGACGACGTCATTGCAAACGGCGCTTGTCATGTCGGCCGCGCTGACCTGCGTGCTGGTGATGTCGTCCGCCGTAATCAGCCTCATCCGGAACCACATCCCCAATGTCATCCGACTAATCGTCCAGATCGTTGTGATCGCGTCATTGGTGGTGGTCATCGACGAGGTGCTGAAGGCCTTCGTCTACGAGATCAGCCGACAACTCTCAATTTTCGTCGGCCTCATCGTCACCAACTGCCTCGTGCTGGGCCGTGCCGAGGCCTTCGCCATGCACAATCCCGTCTGGCCATCCATCCTTGATGGATTGGGCAACGGGCTTGGCTACAGCCTCGTGCTGATTGTCGTCGGTATCGTTCGCGAGCTCTTGGGGCAGGGCTCGCTCCTCGGGATAACCGTGCTGACACCCACATCCGAAGGCGGTTGGTTCGAACCCATCGGCCTGATGCAACTCGCACCAAGCGGTTTCTTCGTCATAGCCATACTGATCTGGGCCATCCGTTCCGTCCGGGTTGAACAGACGGAAGTGCCGGACTTTGCCCTGACACAAACGGAGGCGCACCGATGAGTGACCTCCTGCTCGCTGCGCTCTTCCACGAGAACCTGGCACTGACCTCGTTCTTAGGGATCTGCACGTTTCTGGCGGTGTCCCAGAGGTTCGAAACCGCACTTGGCCTAGGGCTGGCGATTATCGTCGTCCAGACAATGACGGTCCCGATCAACAACCTGATCTACAACGGGTTCCTGCTCGATGGCGCCTGGGCCTGGCTCGGCCTGCCAGAGGTGGACTTGAGCTATCTGAAGCTCATCGCCTTTATCGGCACCATCGCGGCCATGGTGCAAATTCTAGAGATGTTTCTCGACCGCTACACGCCTGCTTTTTACCGCGCGCTTGGAATCTTCCTGCCCCTCATCACCGTCAACTGCGCGGTGCTGGGCGGCAGCCTCTTCATGGTGGAGCGCCAATACAGCTTCCTTGAGTCTATCGTCTATGGCTTCGGCAGCGGCGCCGGTTGGGCGCTTGCCATCGTCGCGTTTGCGGCCATCCGTGAGCGACTGAAGTACAGCGATATTCCGGCTGGATTGCAGGGGCTTGGCAGCGCATTTCTTGTCACCGGTCTCATGTCCCTTGGCTTCACGGCCTTTGCAAGGATCGAGCCATGATGAGCATCGCCTTCGGCATACTGCTCATGGTCGCGCTCATTCTGACGCTGACCGTCGTTGTCGTATTGGCACGATCCTTGCTGATGCCCGAGCGCGCCGCGGTACTTACACTCAACGGCCACACCAAGCTCAACACCCAAACCGGGCACAAGCTGCTCGAAGCACTGCACGACAACGGCGTCCTGATACCTTCGGCCTGTGCAGGCGCGGGAACCTGCGGCCTTTGCCGTGTTTGCATCCGCGACGGCGGTCCCGAAACGCTTCCCATTGAAGCCGCACGCTTCACACGCGCCGAACTCCGTGAGGGGCTTCACCTTGCGTGTCAGGTTAAGGTTCGGGGTGACATGGCGCTAGAGATCGAAGAGGGTCTTCTCGGTGCCGAAAGCTATGTCCTGAGCGTCGCCTCGGCTCGTCAGCTGACGCCGCTGATCCGCGAAATCGTCCTCGATCTGCCGGAAGAAGTGGAAATGGACGTTCACGCTGGGTGCTTCTTCCAGATCACCGCGCCCTCGTTCTCGCTCGACTTCGCGGACATCGATGTGCCTGCCGACTTCGCCGAGCATTGGCAGGTCCTCCGCAAATTGAGCCTGACCAGCGAGGACCACGTGACCCGCGCCTATTCGGTGGCCAACCGACCAGAGGATAGCGCGGCCAGAAGGCTGGTGTTCAACATCCGGCTCGCCCTGCCGCCCCCGTCGGTTCGAGACGCGCCTCCGGGGGTCGTGTCGTCCTGGCTCTTCGCGTTGCGGGAAGGCGATCCCGTCATCGTTTCCGGCCCCTTCGGCACGTTTAAGGCACAGGACACCGAACGCGAAATGGTGTTCATCGGCGGTGGCGTCGGCATGGCCCCCCTCAGAGCCATGATCTTCGAACAACTGGAGAAGCTCGGAACCAACCGTAAAATGAGCTTCTGGTACGGCGCACGAAGTGGATCCGACCTTTTCTACGCAGACGAGTTCGACGCGCTGGCGGACCGGCATCCGAACTTCAACTGGACGGTCGCCATGTCGGAACCGCAGCCGGACGACGCCTGGACCGGGGCGACTGGGTTCGTTCATACGGTCGCTTTCGAGCGTTACCTGCGCACCCACCCGGCACCTGAAGACTGCGAGTACTACCTTTGCGGACCGCCGTTGATGATCCGCGCGGTTCTGTCGATGCTCGACGATCTGGGTGTCGATGAAGACCGCATCTTCAATGATGATTTCGGAGTGTAAGCCATGACCACAACGCGACGATCCTTGATGCTCGGATTATTCGGCACGTTGTGTGCGCCTGCTATCGCAAAGGCCGGGGTCCAGGTCGATGGCGGCCACGCGTTCGGATCAAGCTGGCGGATCACGGTCGGAAACGCCGTACCGATGTACCGCCTCCGCCCGCGTATCGAAGCCATTATCGCTGAAGTCGACAGTCAGATGTCGCCATATCGCAGGGCGTCTGATCTTTCGCGCTTCAACCGGGCGGGCACCCTGGACTGGCAGCCCATGCCGACTGCGCTTTGCCATGTAACGACCGAAGCGCTGCGCATCGCGGCCCGGACCGGGGGCGCCTTCGATCCCACGGTCGGGCCCATCGTCTCGCGTCTGGGTTTCGGGCCGATCAAGGGGCGGGCAGGGCACCACTCGGGCCTTCACGCGCACGCGACCGCACTTCGCAAGGACACGCCCGATCTGACACTGGATCTCTGCGGGATTGCAAAGGGTTACTCCCTCGACCGCATCGTCGGTGAATTGACCCGGGCCGGAGTCTCCGACGCGCTGGTCGAGGTCGGCGGAGAGGTCAGGGCCACGGGAACACACCCCGATGGGCGCGACTGGCGTGTCGCAATCGCAGACCCTCGTGTTCGGAACGGATCGGCCCTCGCCATCGTCGCGCCCGGACAACTCGCGCTTGCGACCTCGGGTCCCGCGGTCAATGGCCTCGCTGGCTCGATCTCGACAAGCCACATCATTGACCCGGCGCACGGAAAAGCGGCATCCTCTTCGCTCCTGTCGGTCTCCGTCCTTTCCCCGACGGCTGCCGAGGCCGATGCCCTTGCCACCGCCCTTTGCGCCCTCGGCCCCGAGGCCGGCGCAGGGCTGGCCCGTCGTCTCGACATCTCCGCCCTGTTCCTTTGCAACGCTGATTGCGGTCGCTCCGAAGTCACAACTGGACGCTTCTCACAACACCTGCTGATTTAAGGTCGCACCATGGAAACCTTCATCCTGACGTTCATCATTCTCATCCTCGCCATCGCGGGCCTTGCCGTCGGCGTGATTGCCGGCCGCGCCCCGATCAAGGGCAGTTGCGGTGGTCTGGCGTGTCAAAAGGACTGTGGTGCCTGCAAGGCGTCGCGCGCGTCGGAGGAGTCCCCATGAAACCTGTCGCGACCGTTGCCGACTACATGACACGCGATCTCATCACGCTCTCACCCCAGACCGAGATCAACCGCGCCATGAACGTGTTGCTCGACAACCGTATTTCGGGCGCGCCCGTCGTAGATGAACACGGCGCGCTCGTTGGTGTGCTCTCGAAGAAGGACTGCCTGAAAGCCGCCATCGAGGCCAGCTACTACCGCGACTGGGGCGCCACGGTAGAGGCGCATATGTCGAAAGGTGTCCAGACGCTCGATGCGACCCTCGACATCATGGCCGCCGCCAACGCCTTCCTTTCAAGCACGTTTCGTCGGTTCCCCGTGGTCGACGCCGGCCAACTCGTCGGCCAGATCAGCCGCGCCGATGCCCTGCGCGCGATGCGGGACAACTGGGGCTAACGATCCACACGCGTTGACCAAGATCAACTGGGCTCAGCCAGGCAACGCTATCGTTCTTCCACAAAATCATTTGATCAGGAAAGGAGTAAGACAGTGGAAGACGAGAAAAAGGAAAGGAAGACCTTGGTCGAAGAAATCGAGGTCGCCGGTGACAAGCTGGTCGAGCGCGTGAAGGAACTCGCCAAAGAGGCCAGCGTGCGCAATCTGAAGATCATCGCGGATGACGGCGACGTGTTTCTCGAAACACCGCTCAATGTCGGCCTCGTGATGGGCGGCGCCGTGGCGCTTGCCGCACCGTGGCTGGCCATCCTCGGGGTCATAGCGGGACTTGTCACCAAGGTCCGGATCGTGGTCGAGCGCGAAGTCGACGAAAGCGAAACCTCTGACGCAGCGGAGCAGCAGAAAGAAAACGCCTGAACGCTGGACCCTCAACGTCTTCGCCGGCTGCCTCCGGCGAAGACGGCCACGCGCGACCTGATGCCCTTAGCCCGTCTCGTCGATCAAGATGCGCTCGCCTTCGCGATCGAAGAAAAGCGCATCCGCATCGTCGAAATCCAGCGTCACGTTCGAATTGAGATTGAACTCTAACTGCCCGACAAGGCGCGCAATAAGCGGCTTCTCCCGGTCGATATCGACCACAAGATGCGTGTCGCTCCCCAGCCGTTCGAAGTGAATTGCCTTCCCGCGTATTCTGCCCTCTTCGTCCAAGCGAAAGTGCTGAGGTCGGAGGCCGACACAATTCGCGTTCTCGATTGAAAGAATGTCAGCGTCAATGAAGTTCATGGCCGGAGAGCCTAGGAACCCGGCGACGAACTGATTTGCAGGGTTGTTGTATAGTTCTAGCGGCGGACCAACTTGCTCGATGCGGCCGTCACGCATGACAACGATCTTGTCGGCCAGCGTCATGGCCTCCGTTTGATCGTGCGTGACATAAAGCATGCTCGTGCCCAACTCCCTATGGATCTTCGCGATCTCGATCCGCGTGTTCATCCGCAACGCGGCATCGAGATTGGAAAGCGGCTCGTCGAAAAGAAATAGTCGTGGCTGCCGCACAAGGGCGCGCCCCAATGCCACGCGTTGCCGCTGCCCACCAGAAAGCGCAGCTGGCTTCCGGTCACCGTACTCTTGCAAGGACAACATCTCGAACACATCGTCTATGCGGCTGGTAATCTCGCTCTCGGCCACACCAGCCTGACGCAGCGAAAACGCGAGGTTCTCCGAAACGCTCAGATGCGGATAAAGCGCGTAACTCTGAAAGACCATCGCCACTTCGCGGCTAGCCGGTGGCATGTCGTTTACAACGACACCATCCATTTCAATCGTTCCAGAGCTAACCTTTTCAAGGCCGGCGAAGACCCTCAAAAGCGTCGTCTTCCCACATCCCGAGGGGCCAACGATGACAACGAATTCCCCACCGGGAACTGTCAGGCTGACATCGCGCAACACATGATTTTGGCCATAGAACTTGTTAACCTCGGTCAGGCGAAGACTGACCGATTTCTCGGAATGCTCAGGCATAAAAAGCTCCTGCGACCGGGCGCACAATTACGCAATCATCATATTCTGGCCCGCCGGTGATTTCACCCCGCATTCGTTGAAATACAAAACAAGGGACAACAAGCAAGTCCTGCTCGTCGCGGCTGTCAAGTTAACTTCTGCTGTTTCTCCACCTCGGAGGTTTGCCTTTCAAGAAAGCGGTCGATCTCGGCGCGCGTCGGGATCGCAGTGCTCGCACCGGGTCGGCCGACCTGAAGCGCAGCCGCCACGCTCGCCACGCGCAGCGCTTCCGGTTTGGGCTGCTTTCGGTCGATTTCCCCCAAAAGCACGCCAAGAAAGACGTCACCCGCACCCGTCGAGTCCACCACGTCCACCTCAAAGGCATTGGCAGAGAACGACTGCCCATCCATCGTCAATTCAGCGCCGTCTCTGCCCCTGGTCACAAGCAGACCAAGCCCCTCGGGCAGGTATTCACGCCCCCCCAGGACCTTTTCCAACTGCGCCATCTCGACCGCGTTGACCGCCAGCAAGTCGACTTTTCCCAAGAGCGGCAGCACGCGTTCTTCGACAAACGGCGCGGCGGCATAGGCAACGCGCATTCCCTTGGCAAGCGCCAGGTCCACGCTTCGCTCGGCCTGATTGGTCTCGTTCTGGAAAAGCAGCCAGTCACTCTCGGTCATCTCGCCAAATGCGGCATCGATCGCATCATCAGGGATCTTCTCGTTCGCGCCGGGATCAAGGACGATGATGTTCTCTCCTGCGTCGTCGACGAATATCGTCGCGCTGCCCGTCTCTTCCCCTTTGACGCGAGCAACCAGGTCGTCACCGATACCGGTATCAGCCAAAGCCGCGATGATTGAACTGTCTTCCGCGCCAACGGCCCCCAGGTGACGGACGTCACCGCCCGACCGCGCGATGGCAACCGATTGGTTCAGCCCCTTGCCGCCCAGCCCGACCGAAACAGATTTGGCTGTCAGCGTTTCTCCGGCGATTGGAAATCGGTCCATGCGAAAAACGCGATCCCAGTTTATCGACCCAAGGTTCAGAATTGCCATTGTTCAGGCCTCCCTACTTAACGCTGAAATCTCGCGCCGGAATCGCGCGCATCTCTCATGGTCTAATAGGGTCGATTGCCCAACGCAAAGCCGACGGCACGCCTATTCGTCTGCAATGCTGCTTGGCCAGACTGGGATTTGTGGAAAAGGGAAGACATGCGTCAAGCAGCCATTCGAAGTGGGTGGTATAAACCCCCAGACGGCGGGCGAAGCCGTCACCGACACAATTTTTGCTTTGGATTGTGAGGCGATGATTTCTCTTCCGTCACAGCCTTTGGATTTTGGAACGCCAAGTTCCATTGATCCGCGTGAAGTGATCTGAGATGTACCACGTAGGCGCGCCGGGAAATGGCCCGCCGCATACGGGGAGGATGCTATGACAATCCGCATTGTTGGTGGGGTCACGGCGGCGCAAAAGATCAACGCGGTTGCCAAGACATTCCAGGTGCCCTTGATCCCGCATGCCGGGCAGATGCACAACTACCACCTGACGACGGCCAATACGAACTGCCCGATTAGTGAATACTTCCCGGTCTTCGATGTCGAGGTCGGCAACGAGCTTTTTTACCGCATCTTCAAGGGTGACCCTGATGCGGTGGACGGCTATCTTCAGCTTGACGCCGACACACCGGGCCTCGGCATCGAGATCATCGACGAACACGCCCACAGTTTCGAGATCATCGAATGAGACCCTATTCCGGCATCTGGCCCGTCGCGCCCACGCCGTTCACTGGCGACGGCGCGCTCGATCTCGACGGCATGCGCCGGGTGCTGGACCTGATGATCGATCAGGGCGTCGATGGGATCTGCGTGCTCGCGAACTTCTCCGAGCAGTTCCTGATTTCCGATGCCGAGCGGGAGACGCTGACAAGGCTCTGCCTGGAGCATGTCTCGGGCCGGGTGCCGGTGATCGTGACCATCAGCCATTTCGCCAGCGAAATCGTTGTTCAGCGGGCTCGCCACGCCAAGGATCTGGGCGCCGCCGTCGTGATGATGATGGCACCCTATCACGGAGCGCTTCTGAAAGGCACTCCGGAGCAGACATTCGAGCAATTCGCGCGCGTGGGCGAGGTCGGCATCCCGATCATGCTGCAGGATGCGCCGCTGTCTGGTGTCGACTTACCCGTTCCGTTGCTGGCGCGGATGGCGCGCGAGATCGAGATGCTGAAGCTCTTCAAGATCGAATGCCCCGGCACAGCCACCAAACTCCGCGGCCTGATCGAGGCTGGTGGCGACGCCATCGAAGGGCCATTCGACGGCGAGGAGGCGATCACACTTCTGGCCGATCTCGATGCGGGCGCCACAGGGTCGATGACCTCTGCCCTTATCCCCGACCAGATCAAGCCGGTGATCACCCACCATCTGGCCGGCGACCGCGACGCAGCGAAGGCGGCGTATGCCCGCGTTCTGCCCACGATCAACCACGAAAACCGCCAATGCGGGTTTCGCGCCGCGAAGGAGGCGATGGTTGCCGGAGGCGTCATCAAGTCGGCCTTCTGCCGCCACCCGATTCCGCCGCTGCCGAGGTCGACCCGCGACGAGCTGCTCGATCACCTGCGCCCGCTCGATCCACTGATCTTGACGTGGGGCAAATGACCAAGACCCAGTCTGATATCGCCTCGATTGTCAGCGAGGCCGCACAGGTGCCGGAACGCCGCTCGCTTAGCGCTGAAGCGGCTGACGCCCTGGGTGAACTAATCCTTCTGGAATGGCTCGCCCCCGGCACGCCGGTTCCCGAACGCGACTTTGCCGAGGGGCTTGGGATCAGCCTGACCCCGTTGAAAGATGCTCTGCGAATTCTGGAAACCGAAGTTCTCATCGAATACGGTCCCACACGCCGCCCACGCGTCGCCGATCCCTCGTTGGACGAAATCGCCCAGAACATCGACGTTCTCGGCGCGCTCGTGGCGTTGGCTGGCGAGCTGGCCTGCGAAGTGGCGACGGATGCGGACATCGAGGCGATCACGGCGCTCCAGCAGCAAATGCAGGACGCCTCCGACGATCTTCCGGCGCTGGAGTTCTTCCATCTCGACATGGCGTTTCACGCCCACATCGTCGAGGCAGCGCGGAACGCGCCGTTGTCGCAGACCCACAAGAATTACAACGCTCGGCTGTGGCGGGCGCGCTTCATGTCGTCGCCCCAGGTGGATCGGCGCGACAACACGCTGTCGGAGCACGCCGCAATCACCGATGCGCTCCGTGCCCGCGATGGCCGCCGCACGGCGCGCGAGATGCGCAAGCACCAGCAAAGCATAATCCGAAACCTCAAGCACATCAGGTCCAACCATGGCGAAACCTAAGATCGGCATTGTCCCCGGCGACCCTGGCGGCATCGGCCCGGAACTTGTCGCCAAGCTCTTGAACGACGACGGCGTGGCGGAGGTCGCCGACATCCTTCTGATCGGCGATAGGGCAGTGTTCGAAGCAGGGCAGAGCGTGGCCGGTCAGATCTTTGCGATGACACCTTTGGATGCAACCAAAGACGATTGGACCGGCGTCGATCAGTTCGCACTTCACGAGATGCATACCATCGACCCAGCCGACATCCGCGTCGCCGAAGTCACAGAAGCCGGCGAAACATCTGCCCTGAAGTCCCTCGACGCCGCGCTGGAGTTCACCCAGGCTGGCATCGTGGACGGCTTGATATATGCGCCTTTCAACAAGTCCGCGTTGCATCTTGCCGGTTTCGGCCACGATGATGAATTGCACTATTTGGCCGAGAAGCTAGGGGTCAGCGGCTATATCTCGGAACTTAACACGCTAGACGGGATGTGGACGAGCCGGGTGACCAGCCAAATACCGCTCCGCGACGTCGCCGATATTATCTCCGAGGACCACGTGCATCAGGCCGTTTATCTGATAGACAGGGTCCTGTGTCGGTCCGGCATCTCGCGACCGCGCATCTCGGTCGCCGCGCTGAACCCGCACGCTGGCAACAATGGCAATTTCGGCAGTGAAGAGATCGATATACTCAAGCCAACCGTACAGAAACTCGCTGATCGGCAGATGGCAGTGGACGGGCCTTGGCCTTCGGGCACGGATTTCGTCAAGGCCGTCGCCAAGGAAATCGAAGCAGTGGTGACCATGTATCACGACCGGGGGCAGATCGCGTTGAAACTGTTGAGCTTCGACCGGGGTGTCACGGTTCAGGGCGGCTTGCCGATCCCGGTGACCACAGCAGCCCACGGAACCGCTTTCGACATCCTGTGCGACATGGTCGTCAATTGGGAACAAGGAGAGGTCGCAGCATGAGCTACACACCGACAGGCAAGCACCTGATAGCTGGCGAATGGATAGTCGGGACATCGACATTCGCCTCGCAGCCAGCGACTGGCCCGGCGCATGACTTCTCGGTGGGTACCGAGGCCCATGTCGACGCCGCCGCTGAGGCCGCCGAGGCGGCCTTTTGGTCTTATGGGTATTCCACGCGCGCCGAACGTGCGGCTTTCCTAAATGCAATTGCGGACGAAATCGAGGCCCGGGCGGATGCCATCACCGAGATCGGCACGCAGGAAACCGGCCTGCCAGAGGCCCGGCTGCAAGGCGAACGCGGTCGCACCACGGGCCAGCTCCGCCTGTTCGTCGAGCACATTCTAAAAGGCGACTACCTCGATCGCCGCCATGACCCCGCGCTGCCGGATCGCCAGCCATTGCCGCGCCCGGACCTGCGCATGATCCAGCGGCCCATCGGCCCGGTGGCGGTTTTTGGCGCCTCGAACTTTCCGTTGGCCTTCTCGACCGCGGGCGGCGATACCGCCGCGGCGCTCGCTGCCGGTTGCCCCGTTGTAGTCAAGGGACACTCGGCGCATCCCGGCACCGGTGAGATCATCGCCGAGGCCATCGATGCGGCGATCAAGTCCCAAGGCGTTCATCCCGGCGTATTCTCCCTGATCCAGGGCGGCAACCGCGCGGTGGGTTCACGCCTGGTCCAGCATCCGCTGATCAAGGCGGTGGGCTTCACCGGTTCATTGGCCGGAGGTCGTGCGCTCTTCGACCTTTGCGCCGCGCGGCCTGAACCGATCCCGTTCTTCGGCGAACTCGGCTCGGTCAACCCGATGTTTCTGTTGCCCGAAGCCACCGAAGCACGCGGCACCGAAATTGGCACCGCCTGGACCGGGTCCTTGACCATGGGCGCCGGGCAATTCTGCACCAACCCTGGCATCGCCGTCGTACTCGAGGACTTGGCAGGTCCCTTCATCGAAGCCGCGAGCGCGGCGCTGGCCGGTGCTGCGCCGCAGACCATGCTGACGGACGGCATCGCCGAGGCATATCGCAGCGGACAAACCCGCGTTCAGGCACAGACCGGCGTGCGGGAAATCCTCACCTCCTCGTGCCAAGGCCGCACCGCGACGCCGTACCTCTACCAGACGGACGCCGACACCTGGCTGGCGAACGAAGTGCTGGGCGAAGAGGTGTTCGGACCTCTTGGCCTGATCGTCACCGTACGGGACATGGACCAGATGCAAGAGGTTGCGCGATCCCTCGCAGGCCAGCTCACGGTCACGCTTCACATGGATGACGGTGACGTGGGCGCCGCGCAAGACCTGCTGCCCATCGCGGAGCGAAAAGCAGGCCGTATTCTCGCCAACGGATTTCCAACCGGCGTCGAGGTTGCGGACAGCATGGTCCATGGCGGGCCGTACCCCGCGTCAACCAACTTTGGGGCCACCTCGGTCGGCACGCTATCGATCCGTCGTTTCCTGAGACCGGTCTGCTACCAAAACATGCCAGCCACAATGATCGAGGACTTCTAGCAAGCTTCCACCGCCGAAGTGCCATTCGCTGCACCGGCCTCCGCGAAGATTACGGAATGTCGTTGACGACAACCACCGAGGCAGCGCAATTGTCTGTTGCTTCCATGATGGACGGCAGGGATTTGGGCCCTCTTTCAGTAAGCTACGCAAAGTCGTGAACAGCTCATCCTCATCTCGTGATCCCGCGGTTTCGTGCGTTCTCACGCTGATGGCGATCGCCGTCGTCTGACATCGGCAAGTTATAGACAGACAGAATCGCAGCGTGACTGTAGGCTCAAGGTCATAGGTTCGTTTCTTCCAAAAAGGAGCTTCCATGACACTTCATCTTCCACCGATGACCCGACGCACGTTTCTGGCAACAACCTCTGCCAGCACGGTCCTTGCCAGCTTGCATCCGTTCTCGGCCTTTGCCTCGGCCGGGCAGGCACATCTCAGGATCATGGAGACAACCGATCTTCATGTGCATGTCTATCCATACGACTACTATTCCGACCGCGAGGTCGACACGGTTGGTCTCGCTCGCACTGCGGCGCATGTGGCCGACATCCGTTCCGAGGCCACGAACTCGTTGCTGATTGACAACGGCGACTTTTTGCAGGGCAATCCGATGGGCGACTATATCGCCTACGAGCGCGGCATGCCCGAGGGTGACATGCACCCGATCATCACCGCGATGAACACGCTCGGTTTCGATGCCTCGACGCTCGGTAATCACGAGTTCAATTACGGGCTCGACTTCTTGATGAAGTCACTGGCCGGAGCGAATTTTCCCGTGGTCACGGCCAATGTCGCCAAAACGCTTGGTGCGACGCCGACCGAGGACACAACCTTGGTGCCGCCCTATGTCGTTCTCGATCGCATGCTGACCGACGGGAGCGGAGAAACGCACCCGATCCGGATCGGATTGATCGGCTTCGTGCCGCCGCAGATTATGAACTGGGACCGCCGCCACCTGGAAGGCAATGTCTCGGCGCGAGACATTGTGGCCACGGCCAAGGCCTATGTCCCGCAGATGCGCGAAGAGGGGGCCGAGATCATCGTGGCGCTCTCGCATTCCGGGATCGGACCTGCCGAGTATGCTGAGGGCATGGAGAACGCCTCTGTCCCGCTGGCCATGGTCGATGGGATCGACGCATTGTTGACGGGGCATCATCACCGCGTCTTCCCCAGCGCCTCCTACGACGGCATCGCAGGGGTCGACACGGCCACCGGCACCATCCACGGCAAACCCGCCGTGATGGGCGGGTTCTGGGGCTCGCATCTGGGCGTGATCGACCTGATGCTCGAACGGGACGGTAACACGTGGCGGATCGCCGGGCAAAGCGTCGAGAACCGGCCCATTTCCAAGCGCAACGAAGATCGCTCCATCACGGCGCTGGTTGAAAGCGACCAATCGATCCTCGATGCGGTCGCGACCGATCACGAGGAAACGCTGGCCTATGTGCGCCGTGCTGTCGGCAAGACTGCCGCGCCGCTTCACAGTTATTTCGCTCTGGTGGCGGACGACCCGTCAGTTCAGATCGTCTCGATTGCGCAGAAATGGTATGTGGAACAGATGCTTGCGGGCACCGAGCACGAAGGCCTGCCGATCCTCTCGGCGGCGGCGCCTTTCAAGGCAGGCGGTCGCGGCGGGCCGGAATACTATACGGACGTGCCCTCGGGCGATGTCGCGATCAAGAACGTGGCCGACCTCTATCTCTATCCGAACACAGTCCGCGCAGTAAGGATCAGCGGAGCGGAATTGCGCGACTGGCTGGAACGCTCTGTCGGTATCTTCAACCAGGTTGAGCCGGGCAAGGCGGATCAGGTGTTGCTCAACCCGGAATTCCCCAGCTACAATTTCGACGTGATCGATGGCGTGACCTACGAGGTCGACCTGTCGCAACCTTCGAAATTCACGCCGAAGGGCGAGTTGGAGAACCCAGAGGCACAGCGGATCGTGAACCTGACATACAACGGCGCACCGGTCAGCGACGACATGGAGTTCGTCATCGCGACCAACAATTACCGGGCGTCCGGCGGTGGGTCCTTCCCGGGTGCCAAGGGCGACACGATCATCCTGGAAGCACCCGATACCAATCGCGATGTCATCGTGCGCTATATCGTCGAGCAAGGCACCATTGATCCCAAGGCAGACGCCAACTGGAAGTTCGCGCCGCTGCCCGGGACCTCGGTTCTGTTCGATACCGGTCCGGCCGCCGAAAAGTACATCGGCGATGTCAAAGGTGTGGAAATCGAAGCGGCCGGAGATGGCCCCGACGGGTTCGCCCGCTTCCGCATCGGACTTTGAAACAAGAGCCTCCCGCGCCGCGGCGGGAGGCCGCGCTCAGTGCTGGCGAAGACCGCTTGCGTCGAAGCGCATAACGTTCTCGTCCGTCCAAGAAAGCCCGCGCGTTTCGCCTTCGCCGGGGATCGGTAGGGCAGCATCCTGGCGCACCGTGATTTGCGCCCCATCACCAGTGCGCAAGTGGACGAGCGTTTCAGCCCCAAGCGCCTCGGAGTAGCCAACGGTGGCGGTCAAAAGGCCTGTATCGGAGAGCGCGATATGCTCCGGCCGCACCCCGATCCGCCCGGACTGGCCGCCGACAAGCGCGGCGTCGATGAAGTTGGTGGGGGGCGAGCCAATAAAACCAGCGACGAACTCGGTCTCCGGGTTGGCATAAACATCCAGCGGCGCACCAATCTGGTCGGCCACGCCCGCGTTCATCACGATCATCCGGTCAGCCAATGTCATCGCCTCGACCTGATCGTGGGTCACATAAAGCGAGGTCACCCCAAGTTCGCGCTGCAACGCCTTGATTTCCAACCGCATCTGAACACGCAACTTCGCGTCGAGGTTTGACAGTGGCTCGTCGAATAGAAACACGGCCGGCTTCCGCACGATGGCGCGTCCCATGGCCACACGCTGACGCTGGCCGCCCGACAACTCACGCGGTTTTCGTTGCAGGTAGGGCTCCAACTGCAAGAGCTTCGCGGCGGTCTGCACACGCTCGGCGATCTCGGGCTTCGGCACCTTCGCGATCTTCAAGCCATAAGCCATGTTGTCGAAGACCGACATATGCGGATAAAGCGCGTAATTCTGAAAAACCATCGCGATATCACGGTCCATCGGTTCGACATCGTTGACGCGCTTGCCGTTGATCCGCACCTCTCCCGAGGTCACGGTTTCCAGCCCCGCCACCATGCGCAGAAGTGTGGACTTGCCACAGCCAGAGGGGCCGACGATGACGATGAACTCTCCGTCTTCGACGTCGACCGAGACACCGTGGATCACGTCGGTTTTGCCGAACGATTTCTTGACGTTGTCGAGCTTTAGCGTCGCCATTACTTCTCGCTTTCCACCAAGCCGCGGATAAAGAGTTTCTGCATTCCGATCACAACGATCACCGGCGGCACCATCGCGAGGATCGAGGTCGCCATGATCGTTGGCCAATGCGCGAAGTCATCGCCGCTCGGGAACATCTGCTTGATGCCCATGACGATCGTGTTCATCTCGGGATCGGTCGTGATCAGCAGCGGCCAAAGGTACTGGTTCCAGCCGTAGATGAAGAGGATCACGAAGAGCGCTGCGATGTTCGTCCGGCTCATCGGCAGCAGGATATCGAAGAAAAAGCGCATCGGTTTGGCTCCATCGACGCGCGCCGCCTCGGCCAGTTCATCCGGGACAGTCATGAAGAATTGCCGGAACAGGAACGTCGCGGTGGCAGAGGCGATCAGGGGCAGGATCAGGCCCGAATAGCTGTTCAGCATGCCGAAGTTCGCGATCACCTCGAAAGTGGGCACGATCCGCACTTCGACGGGCAGCATGAGAGTCAGGAAGATCAGCCAGAAGAAGACCTTTCGCCCCGGGAACCGGAAATAGACGATGGCAAAGGCCGAGAGGAGCGAGATCGCGATTTTTCCAAGCGCGATCCCCAGTGCCATGACAAGCGAATTCCAAAGCATCGTGGCCACTGGCGCATTGACCCCGGACACCAAGGCCCGTCCGTAATTCTCGAAAAACTTGTCGCCCGGCAGAAGCGGCATCGGAGGGCGCACGATATCCTGCTGGTCGACGGTCGAGGCCACGAAAGCCAGCCAGATTGGGAAGAAGATGAAGGCGACACCGATGATCAGGCCCAGGTGCGTGAGCCAGAGGCCGGAGCCGCGTTTTTCGACCATGCCATTCCGCTCGGCCATCAGTAATGCACCCTGCGTTCGATGTACTTGAACTGCACGACCGTCAGGATCGAAACGATCACCAGCAAGATCACCGACTGCGCGGCCGACGATCCCAGGTCCTGACCGACGAAGCCGTCGGAATAGACCTTGTAGACAAGGATGGTCGTGGCCTGTTGCGGTCCGCCACTTGTGATCGTGTGGATCACGCCGAAGGTTTCGAAGAAGGCGTAGATGATGTTGACGACCAGCAGGAAGAAGGTGGTGGGTGACAACAGCGGCCAGACGATGGTGCGGAACCGCGTCCAGAAACGTGCGCCGTCGATGGCGGCGGCTTCGACCACCGATTTCGGTATCGCTTGCAGGCCGGCGAGGAAAAACAGGAAGTTGTAACTGATCCGCCCCCAGGCACTGGCGACGACGACAAGTCCCATCGCTTCGCCCTCGTTCAGCACGTGGTTCCAGTCATAGCCCAAAATGCCAAGATACCACGTCACCACGCCGACGCGCGTGTTGAACATGAAAAGCCACAGCACACCTGCGACCGCGGGCGCGACGGCATAGGGCCAGATCAGAAGCGTGCGATATGTGCCCGAGCCCTTGATCAAGCGATCGGCGAGGACGGCAAGGTATAGTGCAACGCCCATGGAGACGACCGTGACAAGGATCGAAAAGATCGCCGTGGTGAGGAAGGAGGCGCGATAGAAACGGTCCGACAGCAGGAATTCGAAGTTCCCCAGACCGACCCATTGCATCGATAACCCGAATGGATCGGGAATGAAGAGCGACTGCCAGATCGCCTGGCCTGCCGGGTAGAAAAAGAAGACGGCCGTAATCAGGATCTGCGGCAGCACCAACAGCAACGGCAACCAGATGCCCTTGAAGGTGACGCGTTTCTCCATCAGCCCATAATCCGTTTCCGGCGCTCTTTCATGCGCTCGTTGGCCTCAACCGTTCCGTCGTGGAAGGAACCAAAGACCTTGTCCCAAGGCACCTCAAGCGAGCCATAGTTGCACTCGAAATAGCGGTGATGCATCTGGTGATGGAACGTGCCGAGATCGAGACGGTTCTTGTCCTTCACGATCAGCCCTTCAAAGCCCGAATGGGTGGTGACGGCGGTCAGCGTCAGGTACTGCATATGAAACAGGATGTGCACCGGCGCGGCGGGCACGATGAAGTGCACAAGGCCCGAGCCCAGGAAGATCACGTGCTCGACGGGATGCATCGACAGACCCGACCAAGGGCCGACATTGACGTTCCGGTGATGGACGGCGTGCACGCGCTTGTAAAGCGGCGGCCAATGCAACAGGCGGTGAATCCAATAGAAATAGAAGCTTTCCCAAATTGGGATGAAAAAGAACAGGGCAAGGAACCAAAGCGGGCTCGCCTCCCATGTCAGCACAGGCGCGTATCCGTTGGCCATCGCCCAGAACAAAAGTACTTCGTAACCGGTCCAGACAGTGACCCCTGAAGCAAGCGACCAGAACATGTTGTCCCTGACCTGGCCACCAAGCGTGAATTGCTTGCCTCTTGCAGCAAGCGGGCGCGGATCGAACTTCAATCGGTCGCCCTGGGCACGCCAGCCGTACAGATAAAGGTGCAAACTGCCCGCGACGGCGGTGAACAAAAGCAGGTTGCGGACGTAGAGGCCGACGATCCAGTCGATAGAAATCGAGCGCGTCACCTCTAGCGGCGGCTGAAACCAGGCAACCGTGATCAGCGCGATGCCGACAAAAACGAGCTTCTCGGAAATCCAGAACCAGCGGCTCCAGAACCAGCGGAAGATGTCCCCGGGTTTCCACGGCAGACGAAAGACCGGCGAGACCTGCAATGGCACGTTGGGCGTGTGATTCCAGCCCGGGAGTGGATCTTGTTCTGACATGGCGCTCGGCGGCAGGTTGCGCCCCAAATGTAAGGGGCGCAACCGGTTTTGGCTTAGCGCGTCGAGGCTTCGAAGCGGCGCAGCAGCGCGTTGCCACGCTCGACCGCGCTGTCGAGCGCCGCTTGTGCGTCCTTGTCACCGGACCAGACGGCCTCAAGCTCCTCGTCGATGATGCCGCGAATTTGGTCGAACGAGCCCAGACGCAGACCTTTCGAGTTCGCCGTCGGCTCCTTCGCGGTCATCTGCATGACCGCGATGTCGGTGCCGGGGTTCTCGTCATAGAAGCCCATCATCTTGGTCTTTTCGCCCGCTTCCGCAGTAATTGGCAGATAGCCGGTGTCCTGGTGCCACTTGGCCTGGATATCGGCCGACGACAGGAAGTCGAGAAACGCGGCGATGCCCGCATATTCCTCGTCTGTCTGGCCTTCCATCACCCAAAGCGACGCGCCGCCGATGATGGTGTTCTGAGGCTCGGAAGCCACAGCTTCCCAGTAGGGCAACGGACGCACCTCGAAGTCGAACTCGGCCTCGGCTTTGATCCCCGCGTAACCAGCGGACGACTCGGTGAAGAGCGCGCATTCACCGGCGCGGAAGTTCGCGCCGCCCTCGTTCCGGCGACCCGCATAAATGAACTTGCCATCCTGTGCCCACTGACCCATGGCGCCGATGTGGGCCACTTGTGCGGGGCTGTTGAAGGCAAGCTCGGTGTCGGTGCCAGCAAACCCATTATCCTTCGTGGCGAACGGCGTGTCGTGATAGGCAGAGAAGTTCTCCAGATGGATCCAGCTTTGCCAGGCGGTCGTCATCGGACAATCAACACCGGCCGCCTTCAGTTGATCCAAAACGCCGCCGACCTGTTCCCATGTCTCCATCGGAGTGTCGGGGTCGATGCCTGCTTCCTGCAACTTGTCACGGTTGACCCAAAGCACTGGCGTCGAGGAATTGAACGGGAGCGACAGCATATTGCCATCGGGCGAGGTGTAGTAGCCTTTGACCGAACCGATGTACTTCGACTGGTCGAACCCGTCGCCCATGACTTCGTAGACTGGTTTGATCGCACCTTCGGCGGCCATCATCGTGGCCGTGCCGACTTCGAACACCATCAGGATATCCGGCTGTTCACCTGCCCGGAAGGCCGCGATACCGGCGTTCAGGGTTTCAGAGTAGTTGCCCTTGTGGGTCTGGACGACCGTGTATTCGTCCTGGCTGGCGTTGAACGTGTCGACCTGTTCGGCCACCAGTTCACCCAGACGACCTGTGAAGGCGTGCCAGAACTCGATCTCGGTCGCAGCGAAACTCGCCTGCGCCGATCCCAGAACGGCGGCTGTTGCAATGACGGATGTCAGTGTTTTCATTGTCTATCTCCCTAGAATTACAAATTATTGGTCGCAAACTCCCGCGACGTACCACGTACTGTTTTTCACAATTTATAACCTCATCACGGGCGCTCCACCAAATAGTCGGGCGTGATGCCGGTCCGTTCGATGGCCTGTTCCACGTTCCCTCCGGCAAAAAATCCGAAGCCCGGGACCAGTGCCGACGCGATCCCGTACGCGCGCGCGCCCAGTATGTCCGTGTGCAGGCTGTCGCCCACCATGACGACGCGCGTGCGATCGACATCGCCCAGGCGGTCGAAAACCATGTCGAAGATATTGGCGAAGGGCTTGCCGTAGAACTCCGGTTCCACATCAGCCACATCGGCAAGCCTATGTGCGATATGGCCCGGCTCGACCGAGAAGCCGGTTTCGCGCGGCGCAACGATATCCGGATTGGCGACAAGCACCGGCTTGCTCCGTTGGCGAAGCGCGGTTTCCAAAAGGTCTTGCCGTGCGTGCGTCCAATCGCCGGTCCCGATCAAGAGGATCGAGTCACACGCCTCGTAAGGGGCCGGATCGTCGGCCAAGAGTTCCGCATGAGACAGCCCGAGATCCGCCAGATCGGCCGAGGCAGGCGCAACCACGCCCCAACGACTGTCTCGGTTCCCGTTCATCTTCGACGACAGGGTCTCGCGGCTGGTCACGATGTCATCCCGCGCGAAGTCGTACCCAAGGGCAGTGTATTTCTTCAAAAGCTCATCTGTTCCGACGCTGGCGGCATTCGAAACCACCAGCACGCGTTTGCCGGCGTTTTGCAGCTCGGTCACGCTGTCCGGCACGCCGGGAATAACCGTCTCGCCCACGTTCAAGACACCAAAGGCATCTAGTAGGAAAACATCGAACCGGTTCGCGATGTCGGAAAGCGCGCCAACGCGTTGGAATACGTCAGTTTTCGGCGCTGACGCAGGCAACCGATGCCGCGCCGCCTCATAGGCGTCCAGCGCCTCCTCTGCCGTGATCGACATCATATGATCGCGCCCCGCACCTTGGCCGAGACCCATTCACTGAGGACGACAGCGACCAGAATGACGATCAGGATCAGGCTGACCTGCGGCCAGGCCAGGACGTTCAGCGAGGCGGAAAGCTGCAAGCCGATGCCGCCGGCGCCGACGAGGCCGAGAACGGTGGACTCGCGAATGTTGATGTCCCATCGGAAAACGGCGATGCCGGCGAAGGCGGGCAGGATTTGCGGCACGATGCCATAGGCCATGACCTGCCAGCGGCTCGCGCCCGTGGCCGTGATGGCCTCGACCTGCGTATGGTCGATTTCCTC
>JASJDQ010000022.1 GCA_030065075.1 Paracoccaceae bacterium
TCCTTGCCCACTGCCGGGAGCCGGACCTTGGTCGCGAGGAGATCGAGTTCGGCAAACCAGGCTCGGACTAGGATGGAGCGTTCTTGATGGCTGGTTCTCGCACCTGCGTCACCGCGACGAGCGCGAGTGCGAAGAACACCAGGATCGACGCCATTCCGGCACGTTGGCTCGCAAAGACATTCGTGATGAACGCAAGAACAAGCGGCCCGGCGAATGAGGTGACCCGACCAGAAAGCGCATAAAGGCCGAACATCTGCGCTTCCTTCTTCTTTGGGACAAGCCGCGCCATGAAAGAGCGACTGGCCGCCTGCGCCGGTCCGATAAAGACGCCGAGCGCCATACCGGCCACCCAAAGCACCGTTTTCGAGTCCGTCGTCACCAGCACCACGCCCAGCACGATAAGCGCGAAAAGCGCGCCGAAGATCGTCTTTTTTGGGCCGATCAGGTCGTCGACCGGGCCAAAGGCGGCAGCGCCGATGCCAGCCGTGATGTTGACCGCGATCGCAAACAGCATGACCTCGTCGAGGTCCATACCGAAGGTGCCAGCAGCATATATGCCGGCGAAGGCGAACAAGGTCGCAAGGCCGTTCGACGTGAAGAGCCATGAGGCAAGCAGCCAGACGATATTGGACTGGTTCAGAACCTCGCGCAGCGTGTCCGCAAGCGCCTTCAGCCCCAAGACGATCGCCTTCCGCATGGGCACGTCGCGCGTCGGCCGGTCCGGGGTGAAAAAGTAAAGGGGAAGGGCGAAGACGCTGACCCAGATGCCGGCGAGGATCGCTGTCGCCCGCACATGCTCGAAGGCGCCTGTATCGAGGCCTTCTAGCGGGGCGCCCTCGCGAACGAACACAAACAGCGCAATGACGACGGACAGCATTCCGCCGAAGTACCCGAAGCTCCACGCCCGACCCGAGATGCGACCAAGGCGGTCGCGGGAGACGAGGGTCGGCAGCAGTGAGTTGTAGAACACCCATGCAAGATCAGAGGCGACCACGGCACAGGCGAACAGGATCAGCGCCAGCCAAAGCGGATCCGTCGATGGCGTGACGACGTATAGCGCACAAGAGAACAGTGTGCAGAGCGTGGTGAAGGCGATGAGCCACGGCTTGCACCGTCCGCTTTGATCGGCAATCGCGCCAAGCACCGGGCTGACCAGCGCCACGAAAAGAGCGGCGGCGCTCATCGTGTATCCCCACATTACGGTCCCTTCTGTCGGCGTGGGTGCGACCGCACGGATGAAGTATGGGGCGAAAACGAAGGTCGTGACGATGGTGCCAAAGGCGCTGTGCGCCCAATCGTAAAGGCACCAGGCGAATATGCCGCTATCCATTCGGTTGGCCTTGGAACGGTCGCTCATGGTTCGTCTCCGCGCCGGTTCGCAGGCGGCCCGGCGATGGTAAATAGGCGATTGGTGCGCGCGATCATGTCAATGACCGTCATTTCCCGCGTTCGTCCTTCAATGCCTCGTACAATGCCTCGATCTCTTCGCAAAAGCGGGCTTCGACGACCGACCGCTTGATCTTCAGGGTCGGTGACAGCAGACCGTTTTCGGTTGTCCACGGCTCAAAAACCGTGTGCACCGCCCGAACTTGCGCATGGCTGGGAAGGTCGGCAGTCGCTCGTGACACAACCGAAAGAAGGGCGCGTTTAGCTCTCTTGCCGTTCGGGTCATCTTCCTCGACACCCTGCGCTTTTGCGAACGCCCCCCAGCGGTCAGCGTCCTGTACCACGACCGCCGCCAGACATGGCCTCCCGTCACCCAGCACAAGGACCTGATCGAAAAGAGGCTCGCGTTCGATACGGCTTTCCACCATCGTGGGCGCCACCTTTTCGCCTGTCGACAGAGCGATGATTTCTTTCAGTCGTCCCTTGATGAACACATAGCCTTCGCGAATGTCAGCCAGATCGCCGGTACGAAGCCATCCGTCTTTGTCGAGGGCATCCGCCGTCATTTCGGGGTCTCGCCAGTATCCGAGCATCATGGACGGAGAACGGACCATCAATTCCCCGCTTTCGGCCGTTCTCAGTTCGACGCCCTCAAGAGCGCGGCCAACGGACCCAGGCAAGCGGCTATCCAGTGTGGTCCCCGTAACGACAGGAGCGGCTTCGGTCAGACCATATCCTTCGACCAGTGGCACGCCGAGACCTATCAGAAAGTGACTGGCCGCGTCCGCCAATGGCGCGCCCCCGCTGACCGCGACGCGAAGTCGTCCTCCGAATGCCATTATCACCTTTTTCGCGACCAGACGCTCCAGCACCGGCCAGATCAGCGTTCGTGTCAGAAGCCCGGGCATCTTGCCTCGTCCACCTCGGGCCTTGAAAAAACGCCAGCCGATGTCGGCGGCACGCTGGGTCAGCGCCGCGGTGATCGCGTTTTCGGACGTCCTTTTGAGGATCGCTTCGTAGACCCTCTCGTAAAGCCTCGGAACCGCGATCAGGATTGTAGGGCGGACGAACGCGAAATCGTCGCGCAGTTGATCCATGGAGCGCGAGAATGCGACGCGCGCGCCGCCGATGAGGGGAATGTAGCACCCCATCACGCGTTCGAAGGCATGCGCAAGTGGCAGAACCGACAGAAAGACGTCGGTCTTCAAAGGGGGAATGACCTTCGTCACGGCATCCGCGTTCCAGAGTAACGCCCGGTGCGACAGCATCGCACCCTTTGGGATACCCGTCGTTCCCGAGGTGTGGATGATGGTGGCGACATTTTCTGCAGAGCACCGGATGTCGTCCATTCCGATACTCTCTCCGGATGCGACGTCGGCAATCGCCTCTAGTCGCCACCTGGCATCGCCTGCAGGCGCCTTCTGAACCCAGATCCGCTCCGGTTCCGTGCCCTCGGCGCACTGGGACGCAATCGTGAGCCATCTGTCCTGCGTATCCGTAAAGCAAAGGCGCACGCCGCTATGGGCGAGGATGTGGCAAATGTTGGCGGCACCGTCGTGCAGATACATGGGAACTGTAATCAAACCATTCGCCATCGCCGCAAGGTCGAAGGCGATCCAGTCGACAGAGTTCGGAAGCAGTAGCCCAACCCGATGACCAGGTTGCATCCCGGCGCGGTCCAGAGCACCGCGGAACCGGCCAACCCTTCGGGCGACGTCTTGCCAGGAGAAGTCGACCCAGCGATCCAGATCGAATTCCGAATACGCGACGGCGTCGGGGCTTCGTCTTACTCTCTCGAAAAACATTTCGGGAACAGTTCGGCCCGGGTCGTACCCGATGACATCCATTGCAGCCTTGTCCAGTGGATCCATGGCTTGAAGCCTGGGGGAAGGGCGCGACGCCCGCAATGACATTGGTCAAGGCGCGCAAACCATTGGTCAATTGGATTTGCGAACCGCGGCGAATGCGCGCTTCCAACGCTTGGGTCGTATGCGACGCGCCGAACCAGGGCCCGGAATGGGCTTGAAGCTGCCGCTCAAGAAAAGACCCCGCTCAATTCAGGCGGGGTCTCTTGTTTTTCAGGCTGTTAGTCGCCTCAGGCGAACCACCAGCGCTCGGCCACCTTGTTGCCGTCGTTTTCCCAGTTGGCGGCAACATTGCCGTCGTTGGCAAGCGCCTTGGCGTGGGCGGCGATGAAGTTGGCCCACATGGCGACGATGGCGCCACCGTCGTCCTGAAGAAGGCGCTGGGCTTCCCAGTAAAGGTCCTTGCGCTTTGTCTGGTCTGTCTCGGACCGGGCGGCGACGACAACTTCGTTGAAGCGGTCGGCGCTTTCGGTGCCTTTCCAGGCGGTGTCGTTCCATTCGGTGTCCGCCGTATAGGCTGCAGAGTACATCCAGTCCTGCGTCGGGCGGCCGCCCCAGTAACACGCGCACCAGCCCTTCTTGTTCCAGACGTTCGACCAGTAGCCGTCGGACGGTTCGCGCACGACCTCCACTTCGATGCCCGCTTCGGCCGCGCTGGCCGCGATAAGCTGGGCGGCATCGACGGCACCGGCAAAGGCGGCGTCGGCGGCGGAAAGCTGGATGGGGCCCGAATGGCCCGATTTCTTGTAGTGCTCGGCGGCCTTCTCCGGGTTGAACTCATGCACCGGCAGTTCGGTGTTGAGGAATGGCATGGCCGAGGAAACCGGCACGTCGTTGCCCGCCGCACCATGGCCGAGCAGGATCTTGTCGACCAGTTCCTGGCGCTTGATGGCGAACTTGAGCGCCATCCGCAGGTCGTAGTTGCCGAAGGGCTCGACATTGAGGCGCATCGGGAAGGTGTAGTGCTGGGTGCCGGTGACCTCGAGGATGTCGAGCGTCGGCACGCGCTGCATCAGCGCCACGGTCTTGGGATCGATGCTGTCGGCATAGTCCACATCGCCGTTCATGATCGCGTTCTGGCGCGCGGTGACGTCGAGGACCGAAAGGAGTTCTACCGCGTCGAAGTGGCCGCGGCCTTCCTTCCAGTAGTTCGGGTTCTTGGTGAAGGCGGCACGCACGCCGGGTTCGTAGGTTTCAAGGAGGTACGCGCCGGTGCCGACGCGGCTGTTCGGATCGGCGATGGTTTCGCCGTCGTCGGACGGCATGATCATCAGGTGATAGTCCGAGACAATGAAGGGGAAGTCGGCATTGCCGCCTTCCAGTTCAAAGATGACCTGGTTGTCGCCGTCCTTGCGGATCTCGGTGACGGCGGCCAGAAGGCCCTTGGCGGCCGATTTCGACTCCTCGCCCCGGTGGTAATTGAAGGTGGCGATCACGTCTTCCGGCGTCATGGTCTTGCCGTTGTGGAACTCGACACCGCGGCGGAGGTTGAAGACCCAGGTGGCGGCGTTGTTCGACGGTTCGAAGCTTTCGGCCAATTCACCGATCAATTCCCCTGTGTTCGAGACCTCTGTCAGGTGGTTACCGCGGGTGTAGATTATGTTCTGGCTGAAGCCGTTTTCCGAGGTCGATGGGTCGAGCACGTCCGTTGTCGAGCCATAGCCGGTGGCCATGCGGAAAGTGCCGCCCGCCTTCGGTGTCATCGCCTGTGCCTTGGACGCCAGCGACAGTGCGGTGGGCAGGGTGACGCCCGCGGACAACGCGGACATGACAAAGCGGCGGCGGTTGATCTCGCCATCCGTCAGGCGTTTGGCCTGACGCGTGATATAGCCTTTTTTCTGCGACATTCTTCCGATCTCCCGAGTTGGTCTTGTTGGTTGAGAAGGAAACAGCCCGGTGCCCGATTGGCAAGCCGTCTTCCGTTCCCCTCGCGTCTTTAGGACCACCTTAAAGAATCGCGCGTAGAGATGCCAACATGATGAGTGATTTATCTGTTCTACGGTGCATAAACGCGCCCGTGTTCGCGTTCCAACGCAACCATCCGCGAACCATCCTGGCCTGGAACGGGCTGATGGAAACGATTACCGGTATCCCGTCGCTCAGCGCCATCGGACGCACCCCTGGCGAACTTTTCGGCGATCCAGCGGAAGTACTGGAAACCACTGAAACAGAACAGAAACTTCAGGTTGGCGGGCTTGGTGCGCTTGTTCTGCGCTTTCAGGACGATCTGTGTGTCGCAACGGTCGCTGATCACGAGCGCGAGGCATTCCTTGGCATGGCCGCGCATGATCTGCGTGCGCCGCTTCGGAACATTCTGTTTCTGGCCGATGAGGCCGCATGCGATGCCTATAACAATCAGGCTTATCTGGCGAAAATGAAGCAGGTTGCGCGACAGGCCATTGTGCTGACGAACGATGTCTTGGCCTGTGCACAGGCCTCGGGCGTGGCGGCCACGACATCGACCAAGATCGCGTTGAGGCCGCTTGCGGAGGCGATATTCGCAACGATCAGTGCCGAGGTCGGGCATCAGCTCTGCGCCTCTGATGCCGTCATCATGGCAGAGCGTCCCGTGGTGCAGATCGTGCTTCAGAACCTGATCAGCAATGCCATCCGGCATAGCGGCCACCGGGCCACGCGCATTCATATCGGTGTAGAGGACGCGCCAACGGGATTGGCTTTCGACGTCAGCGATGATGGTGCCGGGTTTCCGTCGCCATCGCATGCGTTCTTGTCGGGCGGGGAGTTTCGTGTGGAAAGCGGCTATGGGCTTCTGGCGGTCCGCCGGTTGATCCGCTCCCGCGGCGGACAGATAGGTCTTGCGCCCTCGAATGGTGCACCGGGCAGCACGGTTCGGTTCACGCTGCCCGGCCATGTCTTGCGGCAGGAGAGGATCGCCGCAGCGTCCTGACCCGCCGATGGGTTACGACGTCACGTCGTAGGCGCGTTCGCCATGTTGGGCGAGGTCGAGACCAGTTGTTTCGGTCTCGGCGTCGACGCGCATGCCCACGATCGCCTTGGCGACCAGGGCGATCACGACGGTGACCACGATTGTGAAGACGCCAACGATCACGAGGCTGCCCAACTGCGCGACCCAGGCGCCCTGGCCGAAGACGGCGATCATGAGTGTGCCGAAGATCCCGCCGACGCCGTGCACCGCGAAGACATCCAGCGTGTCGTCAATCTTCAACCCGTTCCGAATGAGGTTCACCGCCTCCTGACAGAGGATACCGGCGACCGCGCCGATGATCAGTGCCTCGACCGGCCCCACGAAGCCCGAGGCGGGCGTGATCGAGGCGAGACCTGCGATGGTGCCGGTGACCATACCGACAAGCGAGGCTTTGCCGTACTTCACCCGTTCCCAGAACGCCCATGTGAGCGAGGCCGTGGCGGCAGAGATATGCGTGACGGCCAACGCCATGGCGGCGCCACCGTCGGCGGCGAGTTGCGATCCGCCGTTGAAGCCGAACCAGCCGACCCACAGCATGGCCGCGCCGATCATCACAAAACCCGGGTTGTGCGGTGGTGTCGTCCGGTTGGCGCGGGCGCCCAGCATGACGGCGAGGATCAGGGCCGCAAGGCCGGCGGTCTGGTGCACGACGATGCCGCCCGCGAAGTCGCGCGCGCCCACCTCCCCGAAGATGCCGCCATCGGCCAGCATGCCGCCGCCCCAGATCCAGTGGACCACGGGGGCATAGCAGATCAGCATCCAGAGCCCCGAGAAGGTCAGGACAAAGGCGAAGTTGATGCGTTCGACATAAGCGCCGACGATCAGCGCCGGTGTGATGATGGCGAAGGTCATCTGGAAAGCGAAGAACAGGACCTCGGGCAGCGTGCCGCTAAGGCTGTCGATCGAAACGCCCGAGAGGAACATCTTGTCGAGCCCGCCCCAGTAGCCGCTGGTGCCGCTGCCGAAGGCGATGGAATAACCGAAGGCCAGCCAGAGCACGCTCATCAGGCAGGCAATGGCATAACAGTGCATGAAGACGCTCAGCACATTTCGCGACCGTACAAGGCCGCCGTAGAACAATGCCAATCCCGGCAAAGTCATGAACAAGACCAGCGCCGTGGCCACGATGATCCACGCAGTATCCGCTCCAACCATTATTCCCTCCGTCCCGTTTGTGTGTTTGGGCGGTTAGGACCAAACGCGTCTTGCGAAGAAAAGTGGCAGCGGGGGAATCCTCTGCATTTTCTGTAAGCGGTTTCGAAAGTGATTAATAATTGGGCGATACGGAAGGCTGATGCCCATCAGTTTTGCAGTCGGCGAAGGCCTTTTGCCAAAAGATTGAGCGCGTGTTCGACGCTTTCCGAGCGGACATTGGCCCGGCCGAGGGGGCCGAACTGCCGGGTCTCGGTGATGACATCTGCTGCGGTGGCTAGGCCGAAACAGACCATGCCTTCGGGCTTGTGTTCGCTGCCGCCGGGGCCCGCGACGCCCGTGATCGAGACGGCGAGACTGGCCATTGAGTGCTGGAGCGCGCCCGTGGCCATGGCGTGGGCGACGTCTTCGCTGACGGCGCCGTGTTTGTCGATGAGGGTCGGGGGCACGCCCAGCATCTGGGTCTTGGCGGCATTCGAGTAGGTGACGAAGCCACGCTCGAACACATCCGAACTGCCGGGGATATCCGTCAGCCGGGCAGCGACCATGCCGCCGGTGCAGCTTTCCGCCGTGGTGATCATGACACCAAGCGCGCGGGCTTCGGCCAGAAGGCTTTCGGGATCGGTCACAGCGCCATGCCCGCGTGTGCTGCGACGGCGAGGATCACGACGCCAATGGCCGCGAACACACCGGCCCAGACATCATCCAGCACTACGCCGGTGGCATCGTCGCGCGCATCGGCCCGGCCGACCAGCCAGGGCTTCCAGATATCGAACAAGCGGAACAGCAGGAACGCACTGACGATCCCGGGCCAGAGTGCGGTGACGGAGACGCCTGCGTGCGCCGCGCCGATGCTGACGGGCAGAAGCGCGATCCATTGGCCGACGACCTCGTCGATGACGATCCAGCTTGGGTCGTGAATGCCCGTTTCCCGCATTTCGAGCGAAATCAGGCGCACGGCGAGGCCGTAGAAGGCGGCGGTCAGAAAGGCGAGTAGCAACGGCCCGCCGAGGTGGTGCAGGAGCCAGGCCGCCGGGAGTGCGGCGAGAGAGCCCCATGTGCCCGGTGCGGGGCGCAGGTGGCCCGCGCCGAGGAAGCTGAGGAAGAGCCCTCTCATGGCGCGATGAGCGCCGCGGTGGCAAGCGCCGCGATGCCTTCTTCGCGGCCCGTGAAGCCGAGTTTTTCGGATGTGGTGGCTTTCACGCTGACGCGGTCGGGCTCGATGCCCAGGACTTCCGCCAGGGCTTCGCGCATGGCGGGCGCATGGGGGCCGATCTTGGGTTGCTCGCAAATGAGTGTGCAATCGACGTTGGCGATCCGGAACCCGCGCTCGGCCGCGCGGGCGGCAGCGTGGCGGAGGAAGATGTCGCTTGCCGCGCCTTTCCACTGGGGGTCCGTTGGCGGGAAATGCTGCCCGATATCGCCATCTGCCAGCGCGCCATAGATTGCATCGGTCACGGCATGCATGCCGACATCGGCGTCGGAGTGTCCGGAAAGGCCCTTTTCAAAGGGAATCTCGACGCCGCAGAGCGTCACGACCGTGCCGGGCCCAAAGGCATGCACGTCAAACCCATTGCCCAGCCGAATATCCATTGCGCCTCACCCAATTTCCGTTTCCTTCGTCTAGGCGGTCGGAATGGTGCTGACAATGGGGGCCAATGCCTGTACTGGATGCACAAAAAATAGGCATACGATGCATTGCGAGGCTGAAAGTGACTTCCAAGGATTTGGTCTTGGTGTGGAAAACGCTAGTCATGGCGCAAGTGCACAAGGATTAGGCATGGCTCTGGCCATAGGTGACAAATCGTTAAGGATTCCGGTTTTGCTGGCTCCGATGGCCGGCATTACGGATTTGCCGTTTCGGCAGTTGGTCGCGCGCTTCGGGGCGGGACTTGTGGTCAGCGAAATGGTCGCAAGCCAGGAGATGGTGCAGGCGAAGCCGGGAGTCCGTGAACGGGCCGAGCTTGGGCTCTCCGATGCGACGACCTCGGTTCAGCTTGCGGGGCGCGATCCGTACTGGATTGCCGAGGCTGCGCGCGTTGTCGAAGGGCAGGGTGCGACGATCATCGACATCAACATGGGGTGCCCTGCGAAGAAGGTGACAGGCGGGCTCTCGGGGTCTGCCCTGATGAAGACGCCGGATCATGCCTTGAAGCTGATCGAGGCCGTGGTGGGCGCCGTATCGGTGCCGGTAACGCTGAAGATGCGGTTGGGCTGGGACGACGACAGTCTGAATGCGCCCGATATCGCGGCGCGCGCCGAAGCGGCGGGGGTTCAGATGATCACAGTGCACGGGCGGACGCGGTGCCAGTTTTACAAGGGACGGGCCAATTGGTCGGCGATCCGGCCGGTAAAAGAGGCCGTGGGCATCCCCGTCATTGCCAATGGCGATATCGAGACGGTCGACGATGCGAAAGCCGCGCTGTCAGCGAGTGGCGCGGATGGTGTCATGATCGGGCGCGGCATTCAGGGTGCCCCCTGGCGGGTGGTCGAAGTCGCCCATGGGTTGGGGCATGCGCCCGCGCCGAAGATCCCTGAGGGCGCGGATTTCGTTCGGATGGTGCAGGAGCATTACGAGGCCGCGCTGGCGTTCTACGGCCCGGACCTGGGCGCGCGGGTGATCCGCAAGCACCTGGGCTGGTACATGGACCGGGCGGGAACGGAGGGCGCGATGCGGAAGGCCGTACTGATCGCACAGCCCGAGCGTGTGCGCGATCTGTTGCCGGAGGCGCTTTCGACCAAGGCCTTGGCCGCATGAACGCCTTTGTCGATAACCTTTGGCTGTCTTTGCCGATGCCCGCCTTTCTGATCGATCCGGGCGATATGATTTCCGAGGTCAATCCTGCGGCGGAGAGCTTTCTGAATGCCTCGGCCCGGCAAGTTCGCGGCACGCCTGCCTTTGACACGCTGGCGATCGACGCGCCGGTCGATGACCAGATGCGGCGCGCGCGTCGGGATCAGGCCTCGCTGGTGATGAATGGTGTCGATGTGGGCAGCGGTTCGATCACGCCGATCAACTGCAATGTCCAACTGGCGCCGATGATGCGGATGCCGGGATTCGTCCTGATGCTGGTCGAACCGCGGGTGCTGGCCGACCGGCTGGGCCGGTCGATGTCGGTCAAATCAGCGGCGAAATCGGCCATCGGCATGGCCGAGATGCTGGCCCATGAAATCAAGAACCCGCTGGCCGGGATCACGGGTGCGGCGCGGCTTTTGTCGATGAACCTTGAGAAAGACGACCTGGAACTGACCGATCTGATCGTCAACGAAAGCCGGCGCATCGTGAAGCTTTTGGAACAGGTCGAGCAGTTCGGAAACTTGCGCCCACCAGAGTTGAAGGCGGTGAATATCCACGACCTTCTGGACCGTGCGCGAAAGTCGGCGAGCGTGGGCTTCGCAGCGCATATGCACTTCGTCGAGGAATACGACCCATCGCTGCCGCCGACGTTTGTCGACAGCGACCAGATTTTGCAGGTCATTTTGAACCTTTTGAAGAACGCCGCCGAAGCCGCAGGCGGCAAGCCAGGCGAGATCCGGGTCAGGACGTTTTACGATATGTCGCTGAGACTAAGGAAGAAGGACGGCCCGGCCTCAGTGCCCCTGAATGTCGAGATCATCGACGATGGGCCGGGGCTGCCGCCCGAGATCGCTTCGGAGGTGTTCGAGCCTTTCGTGTCCAGCCGCGAGAACGGCACGGGGTTGGGCCTTGCACTTGTGTCGAAGATCATCTCGGACCACGACGGCTGGATCAGTGTCGACAGCGTGCCCGGCCGGACCGTTTTCAGAATTTCCCTTCCCGTTGCGCCGAAAGAGGCGGCCACCGGATGAACAAAGGAGCCCCATAATGGACGGCACGATACTTGTCGCAGACGACGACAGGACGATCCGAACGGTGCTGACCCAGGCGCTGACGCGCGCGGGATGCAAGGTGCATGCCACGTCCTCGCTGGTGACGCTGATGCGCTGGGTGGAAGAGGGCAAAGGCGATCTGGTGATCTCGGATGTGGTCATGCCGGACGGCAATGGGCTGGAACAGCTGCCGCAGATCTCGGCCCTGCGTCCGGGGCTACCGGTGATCGTGATCTCGGCGCAGAACACGATCATGACGGCCATTCAGGCGACCGAGGCCGAGGCGTACGACTATTTGCCGAAGCCCTTCGATCTGCCGGACCTGATGAAACGGGCCGGGCGCGCGCTTGAGGTCAAGCGCCGTGCGCCGACGCCAGCGCCGACCGAAAGCCACGAGATGGGCTCGGACGATCTGCCGCTGGTGGGGCGGACCCCTGCGATGCAGACGCTTTATCGGTTGATCGCGCGGGTGATGAATGCCGATTTGCCGGTCCTGATTACGGGTGAAAGCGGGACGGGTAAATCGTTGATTGCGCGAACAATCCACGATTTGTCGGACCGCCGGACGTTGCCGTTCGTCGTCGCGACGGGCGCGGATCTGGAACCGATGGAGGGGCCAGCGACGCTGATCAGCAAGGTGCGGAACGGCACGCTTTTGTTCGACGAGGTGGCCGATTTGCCGGAAGAGGCGCAGGCGCGCATCGTGCGGATGCTGGACAGTTTCGGCGACACTGGCCCGCGCGTCATGGCGACGAGCCAGGCGGATCTGGCGAGGCGGCTGGACAACGGAGCGTTTCGGCAGGACCTGTTCTATCGTCTCTCGGGGGTGACGCTGAATGTGCCGAGCCTCCGGGAAAGGGTCGAGGACATCGTACTTCTGACGGAGCACTTCGCGGCCCGTGCCGAACGCGACGGATTGCCGGTGCGCGAATTCGAGGACGGTGCGATGGAACTGATCCGCGCCTATTCCTGGCCGGGCAATGTGCGCCAATTGGAAAACGTGGTGCGACGGTTGTCGCTGATCGGCGGCGAGGACAACATTGGGCGCAGCGAGGTCGAACTTGTGCTTGGCAACCAGCCCGCGATCGAGCCGCTGACGGGGGGGAGCGACGAGGACAAGCTCTCGGCCTCGATCATGAAGCACCTGCGCCGCTATTTCGACCTGCACGGCGGGCAATTGCCGCCGCCGGGTCTCTACCAGCGGATCCTGCGCGAGATGGAGATGCCGCTTATCGAGATTGCTCTGGATGCAACAGGAGGGAACCAGGCGAAGTGCGCCGACCTTTTGGGCATCAACCGGAATACACTCAGGAAAAAGATTACCGAGCTGGATATAAGGGTTACGCGTCGCCGCAAATTGATGTAAAAGCGCAACAATGAGTGACGAAACCGCACCTCATGCGGGATTGTCGATAAATTGAGCGGTGGTCGCAAATGCGACGCAAATTTTTGGACGGTTTTGCGTGACCGGGCGGGCGCGAACGGCAACATGGGAAAAGTTCAGCCGTCTCAGACGGTTGCGGCGGTATCAGAATGCCGCCGCTTTGACCATTGTTGCCCTTGGCCCGGTCCTGGTGCTGGCGACCTTCCTGGTTCTTGGACCCCTCGACAGAACGGCCTCGCCGCTGGCGCTGCGACTCGTTTTGCTGGCCGACCTTGTCTATGCGCTGGTGATCTCGGCGCTGGTTTCCATGCGGATTGCGGCAATGATCGCCGCGCGACGTGCCAGATCGGCTGGTTCTCGCCTGCACATGCGCCTGACCGGGGTCTTCGCGCTGATCGCGCTCATTCCGACCGTCATGGTGGCCATCTTTGCGGGGCTGACGATCAACATCGGTCTCGAGGGCTGGTTTTCGGAGCGTGTTTCGGGCGTGGTCGGCGCATCGCTTTCGGCGGCTGAGGCCTATGAAGAGGACCAGCGGCGCGAACTGTCCGAAGACGCGGTGGCGCTGGCAGATTTCATCAATACGACCAAGAACCGGCAGAGTTTCGTCTCGGACGGTGAGTTGCGGCAGGTGCTGGCGCAGGGGCAGAGCCTGATCCAGCGCGGCCTGCGCGAGGCTTATGTGATCGATGGCACGGGGGCGATCCGGGCGCGCGGTGAGCGGTCGTATCTGTTTGATTTCGAAGAGCCTACGGCACCGGTGCTGGAAGGCGCGGCGGCGGGAGAGGTGCAGATCATCGAGGATCCGGAGGTGGACGAGTTCCGCGCTTTGGTGCGGCTCGATGCTTTTGCTGACCGGTTCCTCTATGTCTCGCGCAGCGTCGATGGCGACATTCTGGGGCTTCTGGACGAAGCAGCGGAGACCGCGCAGCTTTACCGGCAGTTGGAGGCCGAGCGCGGCACCTTGGTCTATCAGTTCGGGCTCTTGTACTTGGGCTTCGCGGTCATTCTGATCCTGGCGGCGATCTGGTTGGGGCTTTGGTTTGCCGAACGCCTGTCGCGCCCCGTAGGCCGGCTGGCGGGCGCGGCGCAGCGGGTTGGGGCAGGTGACTTGAACGTGCAGGTTCAGGAGGAACCCGGCGACGACGAGATCGCCATGCTCGGGCGGCTCTTCAACCAGATGACGCGGCAGTTGAAGGGCCAGCGCGATACCCTTCTGAGCAACAACGAACAGATCGAAGCGCGGCGTCGGCTTTTCGACAGCGTGCTTTCCTCGGTGACGGCAGGTGTGATCGGGTTGGATGCGGAAGGCCGGATCAGCTTCATCAACCGATCGGCGGAACGGATCCTGAGGATCGAGGAAGACGTGCAGTCGAAGCCCTTGAAAGTCGCGGTGCCCGAGTTCGGCGCGCTGTTCGACAAGCTCAACAAGGCGGGCCACAACACCGAACAGGCGGAAATTCCGGTGACACGGCGGGGTGTTGCGGAAACCCTGCTGGTCCGAATTGCCATCCGCGATGGCGGGAGCGATGAAGGCTATGTGATCGCGTTTGACGACGTGACCGATCTGGTGACCGCACAGCGGATGGCGGCCTGGGGCGATGTCGCTCGCCGGATTGCGCATGAAATCAAGAACCCGCTGACGCCGATCCAGCTTTCGGCGGGGCGGATCAAGCGCAAGTTCCACGACAAGGTCGGCGAGGATGCCGACCAGTTGGAGCAGATGACGGATGTGATCGTGCGCCAGACCGAGGATCTGCGGCGCATCGTCGACGAGTTCTCGAAGTTCGCGCGCATGCCTGAACCCGACCGAAGCCTGCAAGACCTGACCCAGATCGTGCGTGACGCAGTGACGTTGCAGAAAGCACAGGACGACCGCGTGATCGACGCGCGTCTGCCGGAAGGCGATGTGCTGGCCGACCTCGATGCGACGATGATCGGTCAGGCGTTGACGAACCTCATCAAGAATGCAGGCGAAGCCATTGAATCGCTTTACCAAAAAGAGGGTAAGCCCGAGGGCCACGAGCCCATTGTGCGGGTCGAACTGACCGCCGGGGACAAGACGGCGCATATCGCCATATCGGACAACGGGATCGGCTTGCCGGAGGACCGCTCGCGGCTTTTCGAGCCGTATGTCACGACACGGTCGGAAGGCACCGGGCTGGGCCTGCCGATCGTCAAGAAGATCATTGAAGAACATGGCGGCACGCTGACCCTTGTGGATGCCGAGCCGCTGGATGGATCGGGCCAAATCGGGGCCCGGGCCGAGATAACGCTGCCGTTGGCGGCAGAAGAGCAGAGAAAAGGCCTTGAGGCCGCACAATAGGAGAGGGCTTTCAAATGGGCGATATTCTGATTGTTGATGACGAGCGTGACATCCGGGAATTGATCTCGGACATTCTGAAGGACGAAGGCTTCACCACACGCCTGGCCGGGACCTCGGACGAGGCCATGGCCGAGATGAACAAGGAGCCGCCGTCACTGATGGTGCTGGATATCTGGTTGAAGGACAGCCGGATGGACGGGATCGACATTCTGAAAACGGTGAAGCGCGACAATCCGGATGTACCGATCATCATCATCTCGGGCCACGGCAACATCGAGATTGCCGTCGCGGCGATCAAGCAGGGGGCCTATGACTTCATCGAGAAGCCCTTCAACATCGACCAGTTGATGGTGGTGATCACGCGGGCGATGGAGACCTCGCGGCTTCGGCGGGAGAACTCCGAGCTTCGCCGGAAGGATGTGACGACGACCGATATGGTGGGTTCGTCGCCCGCGTACCGGACGCTGAAGTCGCAGCTCGACAAGGTGACGAAGTCGAACGGACGGGTGATGCTGACGGGACCGTCCGGGTCGGGCAAGGAGATCGCGGCGCGCTATGTGCATGCCAATTCGGACCGGGCCGAGGGGCCGTTCGTGTCGGTCAATTCGGCGTCCATCGAGCCTGAACGCATGGAAGAGGTGCTGTTCGGTCGCGAAAGCGCGGGCCGGGGCATCGAGCCGGGGCTTCTGGAGCAGGCGCATGGGGGCGTGATCTTCTTCGACGAGGTGGCGGATATGCCGTTGGGAACGCAGTCGAAAATCCTGCGTGTCCTGACCGAACAGCAGTTCCAGCGGGTGGGCGGCAGCGACAAGGTGCGGGTCGATCTGCGCGTGGTGTCGTCGACGACGCGGAACCTTGACGAGGAGGTCGAGGCCGGGACCTTCCGGCAGGAGCTTTATCACAGACTGAACGTGGTGCCGATCGATGTGCCGAGCCTGGCGGATCGTCGCGAGGATATTCCGGAACTCGCCGGTCACTTCATTGAAGGGTTCAACAAATCACAAGGCTTGCCGCTCCGCGCGTTGTCCGAGGAAGCTGTCGCGATGCTGCAGACCATGACGTGGCCCGGCAATGTGCGCCAGTTGAAGAACGTGATCGAGCGGATCCTGATACTTGGGTCCGACAAAGGCGATATCGCGGCTTCCGAGATCCCCGGCGACGCTCAGGGTGGCGAAAACGACGACAGCCGCGTGGTTCTGTCCGGTTCGCTGGCCACGTTGCCCTTGCGGGAGGCGCGTGAGTTGTTTGAACGCGAGTATCTGCTGACCCAGATCAACCGGTTCGGCGGCAATATCAGCCGGACGGCAGGGTTCGTCGGCATGGAACGCTCGGCGCTGCATCGAAAGCTCAAGTCACTGAACGTGGTGACCTCGTCCCGCTCTGGCGCGCGCGTGGCCACGGTGGCAGAGGAGGATGCGCCTGAGGACGCGTGAGGTGTGATCCGAGGCGCCACTTCGGTGCGTAGAAAGGACATGAGAAGCTTTCTGAAGGGCGTCGTCATGTCAGCCTTGCTTGCCAGCGCCGCCCCGGCCGAGACCTACAAGGGATACGAGATGCCGCCGTTCCAGGTGGTGGCGGAGGCACCGGGCTATCAGCTTCGCGACTATCAGCCCCATGTGCTGGCGACTGTGACGGTGGACGGATCGCTTCGGTCCTCGGCCAGCCGAGGGTTTCGGGCGCTGGCGGGCTATATCTTCGGTGGCAATGCGGCGGGCGAGAAGATCGCGATGACGGTGCCCGTGGGGCAGGTGCCGTCGGGCGACGGGTATGAGATCAGCTTCAAGATGCCAGCGAAATATGATCTGGACGCGCTGCCGGTGCCGTCGAAGGGCGATATCCTGTTTTCCGAGACCACGCCCGAACGAATCGCGGTCAGCCGGTTCTCGGGCTATGCGACGGAGGCGGTTCTGCGGCGCGAAGCTGCGAAGCTGCGGGATGCGTTGAAGCGCGATGGTCTGAAGGTGGTCGAGGGACCGAGGTACGCGTACTACGACGATCCCTTCACGATGCCCTGGCGACGGCAGAACGAGGTGATGTTCGTCGTCAAAAAGTGATTGATAGGTTTTGCGCCGGGCTTCGCCCGTCGCGGAACCGGGGGGATTTCATCCCCCCCGGACCCCCCGAGGATATTTTCAGGTCGATGGAGAGGCGGTGGGACCGGAGCCCCACCGCCGTTTACTCTGCGGCCACCGGCAGCGGTGGAGCGAGGTCGGACGCCTCCGCCGCTGCTTTCGCGTCTCCGGCGTTGGCCAGAAGCCAGCCTTGCAGCTCTGCGGGTGCGAGGCGCGTCGTGCCCAGCTGGTCCGCGAACAGGTCGGCGAGCGTGGCCTCGCCCGGGAAGAAGCGGAGGAAGAGCGCTTTCGCCGCGCCTGCTCCGACAAGCCCAAGCTCGGCGTGCACATCCGCCCGTCCAGGGCGGATGAGGGCCGGGTCCAGGCGCTCGACATGGTTTGTCGTCATGAAGAGCGCGCGGCCTTCCTGCGCCGCGACGCCGTCGATGGCGTTGAGAAGGCCCGAGAAGCTGATGCCCTCGGCGTCTTCCGCTTGCCGCGCGTTGAACGCGGCGTCGACGTCTTCGAAGACCAGCACCGCGTCTTTCGGCGCCTCGGCCATGGCTTCGGCCAGCTGGTCATCGGAAAGCGATTTCCGCCCGATGTCCATGATGGCGAGACCGTGGTCGAGTTCCGACGCGATGGCCCGGATGACGCTGGACTTGCCGGTGCCGGGTGGCCCGTGCAGCAGGTAGCCCCGCCGCCACGGCACGCCGCGTTCGACGTACCAGTCGCGAGCCCCGTAGAACCAGCGCACGTCATCCAGAAGCCGTTTGAACCGGTCGTCGTCCGCCACCAGCGTCGAGATCGGTCGACGGACCACGTCGCCGACGTGGCTCCAGTAGTTGTCGACGTGGATATGCAGGCTCGGACCGATCCGATGGGCCGCCGCTTCGCGTTCCGCGCCCTTGGCGATCCAACGCTCGATGGTTCTGCGCCGCCCGAAGGGCAGCGTCAGCGTGAGCGTTTCGAGCGGTGTGCCGTTCTGCCCGGACTTGGCCTTGTCGTCGAGATCGCGGTCGAGCCAGACGAACTGGCCATCGAGAATGAACCAGCAGCGCCCCGTGCTGGGCGCATAGACCGAGCGCCGGTCGAACCGACCGCCTGTCCACGTGAGGCGGAAGCGGCGGACGCGCGTGAACGCACCGGAGTCCTCCAGCCAGTTCAGCAGGTGGCGGAATTCGGCCACGCGGTTGTCGACCGTCACGACGACCGAGAGCCGGCGCGCGATCAGGCCTTCGCTGCGTGTCCACACCATGCGGAGGACGCCGAGTGCAATGCCCATCAGGGCCAGCGCAAGGCCACCCAGGAAGAACTCGCTTTGGAGCGCGGTTGCCGCGGAATTTTCAATTGTCTCGAACATGAGAACAGCTTTCAACAGGCCACCCCGGCCGGGGTGGCGACATCACTTCAAAATTTTTGGATGCCGTCAGGCGTGGGGGGCCACGCCGAGAGGGCAGCGGGTGCTTAGTGCATAGTTCATCGTTGCCCTCCTTTCCGTTGCTGGGGCTGCTAGGGGGCGCTGGATGACGCCGAAACCGATTCGTTGCAAGTGTTTTCTGAGGATTACTTCAGAGCGGACACGATGCCGGCGAAATCGGCGGCCTTCAGGGACGCGCCGCCGACGAGCGCGCCGTCGACGTTCGACACGCCGAAGATCTCAGCCGCATTGCCGGGTTTGACGGAGCCGCCGTAGAGGAGCCGCATGTCGTTCGCTGTTGCCCCAAAGCGGTCGACGAGGCGGGTGCGGATGTCGTCATGCACCGCGCCGATTTCGTCGAGCGTTGGGACCTTGCCGGTGCCGATGGCCCAGACGGGTTCATAGGCGATGACGGTGTTTACACCCGTCGCACCGTCGGGAACGGAGCCAGCGAGCTGGCCGCCAACGACCTCGATCGTGCGGCCCGCTTCGCGTTCCTCCAGCGTTTCGCCGATGCAGATGATGGCAGAGAGCCCAGCGCGCCAGGCGGCTTCGGCCTTGGCGCGGACGATGGCGTCGGTTTCGGCGTGATCGGCGCGGCGTTCGGAATGGCCGACGATGATGTAGTGGCCGCCTGCATCGGCCACCATTTCGGCCGAGATATCGCCGGTGTGGGCGCCGCCTTCATTGGCGTGGCAGTCCTGCGCACCGGTGCGGATGGGCGAGCCCTTTGCCGCGTCCGAAAGGCGGGAGAGAAGCGTTGCGGGCGGGCAGATCAGAACTTCGCAGGCCGGGGTGGGTTCGGCGGCGGCAAGGGCCGCGATTTCGGCCAGTACTTCGGCCGTTCCGTTCATTTTCCAATTTCCAGCGGCGAGTTTCTGCATGTCCTTGAGCCTCCGTCTTTGGGGTTTGGCTTCGGCCATGGCGCAGCAAAGGTCAAGGGCGAAGGCAGGCCGCGGGGGTGCGGTAGAAGGTGAAGGTCAGGCCGCGGTAGTGCCCGTCTTCGGAGGTATGGGCGCCGATCACGTCCGCCTGATCGCAGGGGCCTGCGCCGGAGGTGACGTAGAGCACGTCGCCCGTGACCTCGGCCGGCAAGGGGAAGACCTGCTGGTAGTAGTTCCCGGGCGGACCGTCGGGCGGCGGGGCAAATACGGTAAGTGCGTTGTCGTAGCGGTGGAAAAGATCGGCCAAGACGCCGCGTCGCCGGGCGACGACGTCAAGGTTATTGGCTGCGGCGGTCTTGGCGATTTCTTCGCTGAGAAGCGCGTTGCCCAGGTAGCGGTCTGCGAGAAGTCGGCCGTTCGGAAGGCGGAGCGTTTCGGCTGACATATAGGCCAGCGGCAGGGCGACGACGAGGGTCAGGTTGAGCAGAACGCCTGCAAGGAGCCAGCGGGGATGCTGCGCGAGAATGGCACCGGCCAGTACCGCGCCTGCGACATAGGCCGTGACGGCCCAGTTGGCGTTGGCGCTTGAGCGCAGGCCTTGCACGGTCAGGATGGCGACGACGAGAGCCGAGAAGATGAGAAGGAGGCCCGTGTTGGGGGGCGCCTTCCGGCGTATTGCCCACCAAAGAGCGAGAAGAAAGGCAGCGAAGGCCACGGGGCCGAAGACGACGAACTGGCTGACGAGGAACTCGAGCGCGCTCGCGGGGTTCATCCCAGAGGCATCGACCTTGGCGTTGTCCTTTGCGATGTGGCGCACCGTGGTCCCGCCGTTCGCCACGTTCCACCAGAGGTTGGGGGCGGCAATCACCAGCATCGTGACCAGCGCAAGGCCCGCGCCCCTCCAAGCGATGCGGGCCGACGGGATCAGGAGTGTGGCGAGCGCCAGCGAGAGGGGAAAATAGATCACGGCGTATTTGGCGAGGAAGCCAAGTCCAAGCGCTGCACCCATTAGGAGCGCCCAGCGAGTGGAGGGTGCTTCGCGCAACCGAAGATAAGCATAGAAGGCCGCCGCGTAGCAGGGCAGGAGGAGCGTGTCGGTCGAAAAGAGCCAGCTTCCCAGCGTGACCATCGGCGCGGTGGCGTAGAGAAGGGCTGCCGCCGCGCCTGCCGGGCGGTCGAAAAGCCGGGCGGCGGAGAGGTAGATGAGCCCGGCGGTCAGGGCGTGCAATAGGCTGCCCGAAACCCGGATCCAGAAGGCGCTGTCGGAACCTGCCAGATCGGTAACGGCGCGCAGCCAGAAGGCGATGAGGGGTGGCTTCGAGAAATAGCCCCAGTCGAGGTGCTGGCCCCAGAGCCAGTACTGCGCCTCGTCGACCCAAAGCTCGGTTTCGTCGAAGGCAAGCGTCCCCAATCGCCATAGCGTGAGGCCCAAAATGACCAGCGCCGCAACGCGGGGCTCAGACAGTCGCGCGGCGACGCTCGGCATAGATCAGCCAGAGATTGCGGAAATAGACAACGATGCCAAAGGTTTGGCCAAGGATGATGACGGGCTCGCCGCGATAGATGCCATAGGCCAGCAAGAGCATCCCGCCGCAGATCGAGAACCACCAGAAGGCAATGGGCATGACCGATTTCCGGGCTTTCTCGGAGCTGATCCATTGCACCAGAAAGCGCATGGAAAACGCTAGCTGGGCGGTCAGCCCGACCGCAAGCCAGATCAGGTCTCGGGTCGAAGTGATATTGAAGTATTCAAGAAGGCTTTGCATCATCGGGCCACCTGATTTCGTCTGGCGAGACGCGTTTGGCGCGGCGGATCACCCACATGACCCCGAAGAGATCGACGATGCCGACCAGCGCGCGTTGGAAGTTCGTGTAATTCGAGCGGCCCGCGTGCCGTTCCGCGTGGGAAACGGGCATGTGCTGCACCCGAAGGCCGTGGGCGTTGAAGAGCGCGGGCAGGAACCGGTGCATGTGGTTGAAAAACGGAAGCCGCAGGAAGTCCGCGCGGCGAAAGGCCTTTAGCCCGCAGCCTGTGTCGCGGGTGCCGTCCTGCAGAAGCCAGCCGCGCAGGCCGTTGGCGAAGCGGCTGGCGAAGCGCTTGGACCAGGTATCCTGCCGCCTCTGGCGTTCGCCGGCCACGAGCCCGGGTGGGTTATCGGCCAGAAGGGGGGCCACCATGCGGGGGATCTCGTCAGGCGGGTTCTGGCCATCGCCGTCCATCGTGCAAATGACCGGGCCGCGGGCCGCGATGACGCCGGAGTGGACGGCGGCCGATTGACCGGCCGAACGCGGGTGCTGCACGATGCGGAGCCAGTCTTTTCCAAGAGCGCGCGCTGTTTCTGCCGTACCGTCGTCCGAACCGTCATCGACGAAAATGGCTTCGAAATCACGCCCTTCGCAGGCGGCTTCGATGGCCGCGACCAGGTGGGCGACATTCTCGGCCTCGTTCTTCATCGGCACGACGATGGAAAACTCCGGATGCTGCTCCGGCATGTTCGCCCCACTGCTCACTTTGTTGCTTTTGCTAGCGTTTGCGGCGGAGATTACCGGAAAGCAAGGTGAAAGTAACGGGTGTTACAGTGCTCAGCGGTTTTCGGATCAGTCCCTTGGGCCGAAAGGGGGAAAGCTTTTACTCCGAGGTGTTGGCACGCTCGGCCGTCAGTTCGTCCAAATCCTTGAATTTGATCGACTCACCGCAGCCGCAGGCGTCTTCGACGTTGGGGTTGCGGAATTTGAACCCGCTTTCCAGAAGCGAGGTTTCATAGTCGATTTCGGTGCCGAAAAGGAACATCTGCGCCATGGGCGCGATCATCACGCGCGCGCCTTCCTGTTCGACAACCTCGTCCATGGGGTCGATCTGGTCGGCGTACTCCATCGTGTATTCCATACCGGCGCAACCGCCCTTCTTCACGCCGATGCGAAGGCCGGAATTTCCGTTCTTTTTCATTAGCTTGGAGATATGGGCTACCGCCGCCGGCGTCATGGTCACCGCTGCTTTTCCGGGAATGCCAAACATCACATGAACCCCAGTTCAAGACGGGCTTCGTCGGACATCATCTCCATGCCCCAGGGCGGCTCCCAGGTCAGTTCGACATCGACCTGCTTGACGCCTGGCACGGGTTCGACTGCATCCGCGATCCAGCCGGGCATTTCGCCTGCGACCGGACAGCCCGGCGCGGTCAGCGTCATGATGATCGTGACGGCGTTTTCGTCTGTGATATCAATCGTATAGACGAGTCCCAGATCATAGATGTTGACCGGGATCTCCGGGTCGAAGACCGAGCGGCAGGCTTCTACGATGGCCTCGTGCAGCGGATGATCCGTCGAGGACGGTTTGATCAACGGCGTGCCTTCAAGCTGGTCGGTCGGTTCGGAGTTCATGTCACCCTCGGTCTATCTTGAGCGATTATATAGGGATTGCGCAGGAAGGGTAAAGATGCGTGCGGTTTAACGATGCGTGACCGAAGCGCACGGGCGAAATGGGGCGGTTTTGGTCGTTTTGTACAGCGTACGGTGGTCGGGAGTTCAGTTTTGTACAGAATGGAGAAGCGCAAGTTCACTTTTGTACAGAGCACCGCGCAGTGGGATTAAGGGTTTGTGACGGGCGCGTCCTTGGGCATGGGGCCGAAGGGTTGGTTCGGCTCGCAGTCGGTGAGGCCGAGTTCCGCTATGCGCGCTTCAGTGGGCATCTCACTTAACGATAGTGCGTTTGTTACGCCTCCGACAAGCTGCATTTGCCACCAAGCCCAAACCGAAAAGAACTCACTTTCTTCTAATGTAGTTTGGAGCCATTGGCAGGGAGCGCCCATACGTCTCCGAAATGCGTCGGTCATGCTTACCGATCCATCCAAAAACGCATTCCTGAAATCTGTTTGACCGTTCCATACAACGTTCGTTAAGTCCGTGAGCCTAAGTGCACCACCGAAGTTTGTCGCTGCACTTAGGTTTGTGTCAGTTAAAGCGGTATCAAGGAACAAGGTTGCCTCCAGTGACGCCCGCTGCATCTGTGCCCCTGTCAGGTCTGTGCTAGTTAGACGCGCGCCAAAAAAGTCTACACCGCTAAGGTTTGCATTGCGGAGACTTGCTTCCGTCAATTCAACATCATTCATAATCGCGTCTTCCATTTGCGCCCATCGCATCAGTGCTTGTGCCATAGTTGCATTCCCGAAATTCGCGCCAGTTGCGCGTGCTCCAGTGAAGTCGGTGAATGAGAGTTGCGTGGATCGAAGGTCCGCCTGTTCTAGTTTCGCTCCTGCTAGGCGCGAGAAGTTTAAGTTGGCTCCGTTCAATTTCGCACCTCGCAAAATCGCGAAATCAAAATTGACACCTTCCATTTGTGTGCCACTCAAGTCTGCCTGGGTCAGGTCAGCCTTTGAAAAATTGTACTCAGATAGGTTTCCCCCGGAAAACTGAGCTTCCCTAAAACTAACACCAGCGCTTACCAATCGAGGTATGTCGACCCGGCAAGTGGCGGTGTTATAGAAGTCGGTGCCTTCAAACATGCTCAGCGACACGGTCGCGCCGCGAAGCATTCTGTCAGGTGGAAGTTCTACACCAACAGCGAAAGTACTTTGCATATTGGCTTTCCTGAGGTCTGACCAGCTTAGATCATGGTTGCCTATGGAGCGAATTTGCTGACCGCGACGAGCAATCCATTCATTGATGAAGCCATCTGGAAATGGATCCATGTGCGCTTCGAGATTATCGTAGCTCATTCCTTCGCGATCCAGAAAAGCTGCCAATGCTTCGCGACGCGCAATTGTGCATGTATTCCAGTCGATTGGCCTGCTAGTGATATCCCTTTCAAATAGCGAAATTTCCGCGAGTTGCTGGGCCTCTCCCATCGTACGAATGAACGACGTATGCGCGATGATGGGAGCGAGGCAGAGGGTGATGTAGGCGAGCGCAATGCCGAAGGTCTGTGTCTGGGTTCGTTCCCGCTTGAACGCCAGTCGGTCGATGAGCGTGATGAAGCTGGCGAGGCCTGCGGTGAACGCGCCGATCAGGCTGATCGCGGCGATGGCGGTCATGGCGAGGTCTCGCGCCGGGAGGGATTGTGCCCAGGCGTACCACAGGACCAGAAGGCCGAAGCCCCAGGCGAGGAGGACGTTGAGGAAGGCAGCGGCTCCTTCGAGGGGGCGGGGTTTGGCGCTGTCGTCCGATCTGCTCTAGTTCCTGAGCCATAGTGCGGCGTCGGAGACGAGCCAGGGCGAGACGATCTGGCCCAAGGGTTTGCCTTGCACTGTCTCTTCTGCCGCACCCAGTTCGTAGAAGAGGCGGATGAGGTAGAGGTGGAAGTAGATGTAGACCGCCGCCGTCAGAAGGGGCGCGGCGTAGAAGAAGAGCCGGGTCGGGACCGAGACGCTGACGAGCGGCAGTTGGGTGTTTCGGTCGACGCCGTAGAAATCGATGTGCTCGACCCCCATGAGCGTGACGCCGACGAAGAGGAGGGCGCCGAGAAGCGTGAACCAGGTGGTGCGGGCGTTGCGGGTCAATGCTTCGATCCGGGGGAGCGGGTCGAAGGGTGCGGGTCTGGCCGCGCGGCGGCGTTTGGCGGTCTGGAGGTGGAAGATGTGCTTGGTCATGCGCGCGACACTCAAATCGAAACGGCTGAAATCAGGGGAAGCTTGCGGGCGAGGCCGCCTTGGGTCAAGCGTTGCATCCACGCGCCTGGGGCGCTAGGCGCAGGGTCATGACGGGATTTTCGTTTGAATTGAACGCGACCGATGGGGCGGCGCGGACGGGAGTGATCCGGACGCCCCGGGGCGAGGTGCGGACGCCGGCCTTCATGCCGGTGGGCACCGCGGCGACGGTGAAGGCGATGCTGCCGGAAAGCGTTGCGGCGACGGGGGCGGATATCCTGTTGGGCAACACCTATCACCTGATGCTTCGTCCGACGGCGGAGCGAATTGCGAACCTTGGCGGGCTCCATAAGTTCATGAACTGGGAGAAGCCCATTCTGACGGATTCGGGCGGGTTTCAGGTGATGAGCCTGGCAGGTCTCAGGAAGCTCACCGAGGAGGGGGTGCGGTTTTCGTCTCATATTGACGGGTCGAAGCACATGCTGACGCCCGAACGCTCGATGGAGGTGCAAAAGCTTCTGGGCAGCGACATCGTGATGTGTTTCGACGAGTGCCCGGCGCTGCCCGCGGACCGGGCGCGGATCGCCGAGAGCATGGCGTTGTCGATGCGGTGGGCGGCGCGGTCGCGTGACGCCTTTGGCGACCGGCCGGGGCATGCGCTGTTCGGGATCCAGCAGGGCGGTCTGGAGGAGGACCTGCGGGCTGAAAGCGCCGAGGCATTGGTAGATATCAGTTTTGACGGCTATGCGGTCGGCGGGCTGGCCGTGGGCGAGGGGCAGGAGGCGATGTTCGGGGTGCTGGATTATGCGCCGGGGATGCTGCCCCAGGACAAGCCACGGTACCTGATGGGGGTCGGCAAGCCGGACGATATCGTCGGCGCGGTCAAGCGGGGGATCGACATGATGGATTGCGTTCTGCCGTCGCGCTCGGGCCGGACGGGGCAGGCGTTTACGCGGCGCGGCGTGGTGAACATCAAGAACGCGCGCCATGCGGATGATCCACGGCCCCTGGACGAAGCCTGTGGCTGCCCGGCCTGCACGGGATACAGCCGAGCCTATCTGCACCATGTTTTTCGGGCGGGCGAGATGATCTCGGGCATGCTGCTGACGTGGCACAACTTGCGGTACTATCAGGACTTGATGGCCGAGATGCGAGCGGCGATCGCGGCCGGGACGTTCGAGGCCTTTGAGACGGCGTTTCACGGTCGGCGGGCCGAAGGGGATATCGAGCCGATCTGAATTGCGCGCCTGTCGGCGCACGCCATCCTTTTATTGGGGCTCTGCCCTAAACACCGGGATATTTTCCGGTCGATGGAAACGAAGAGGTCTTCATAACGCGCGGGACATGCCCGTCGTCCAAGCATCCTTGGCGCCGAGAGGTGCGCCATTGACTTGGTCTAGCTTTCTGCCGTCTTTGCTTCGTCCCAGAGCGCGTCCATTTCGTCGAGTGTCGCGTCGGTGGGGGCTTTCCCAGCCGCGCCGAGCCGGTCTTCGACGGCGGCAAAGCGGCGTTCTACTTTCGCGTTTGTGCGTCTGAGCGCTGCTTCGGGGTCGATACCCCAGTGACGGGCGAGGTTGACGAGGACGAAGAGGACATCTCCGAACTCGTCCTCTCGTGCATCCTGCGAGAGGTCCTTGGCGGCGTTCAATTCGGACACTTCTTCGACGAGCTTGTCCAGGATCGGCTCCGCCGCGTCCCAATCGAAGCCGACGCGTGCAAGGCGCTTTTGCAGTTTCAACGCACGGAGAAGGGCGGGGAGACCCTTGGCGACCCCGTCGAGCGTGCGCGCTTCGCCGCGACCGGCACGTTCGGCGGCTTTCGCCGCCTCCCAGTCGCGGGTTTGTTGCTCGGCGCTTTTCTGGTTGCTTTGCGAACCAAAGACATGGGGGTGCCGGTCGATCATCTTCTTCGAGACCTGGGCCGCGATGCTTTCGGTGTCGAAAAGACCCGCTTCGTCGGCCATTTGCCCGTGGTAGATCACTTGCAGAAGCAGATCGCCCAATTCGCCCTGAAGCTCGTCCCAGGCCTCGCGTTCGATGGCGTCTGCCACCTCATAGGCTTCTTCGATGGTATAGGGCGCGATGGTGGCGAAGGTCTGTTCGATGTCCCAGGGGCACCCCGTTTCCGGGTCACGGAGGCGGCGCATCACCTCGATCAGCTGGGGCCAGCCATCTGGGGTATCGAAGATTGGGTCGGACATGAAGCGCGCTCCTTGGCAGCGATGGCGATGGGGGATAGGTTCCATGGCCGGGCAGGGTTGTCTACCGGGGAAGGGCAGGACATGGCGTTGGAGGATGCGAAAAGCGAGGTCGACCGCGCGTTATCGGGCGAGGCGACCGGGCTGGCCTATGAGAACGTCTTTGCGGGCGTGACCTCTTTCCTGCGTCGGTCTTTGACGAAGGACCCTGCGGGGGCCGATCTGGCGGTCATGGGTGTGCCCTTCGATCAGGCCGTAACACACCGGCCCGGCGCGCGGTTCGGGCCGCGGGCGATCCGCGAGGCCTCGAGCCTGATGGCGGGCGATGTGCCTTACGGTTGGGGATACAGCCCGCTGGAGCGGTTTCGCGTGGTCGATACGGGCGACATGGCGTTCGACTATGCCAAGCCCGCCGAGGTACCCGGCCTGATCGAGGCGCGCGCGGCGGCTGTTCTTGCGTCAGGCGCGGCATGTCTGACGCTTGGCGGCGATCATTCGATCACCTTGCCGCTTTTGCGCGCGCATGTGGCGCGGCATGGGCCGGTGGCGCTGCTGCAATTCGATGCGCATCCCGACACCTGGGCCGATAACGCACAGGACCGCGTCGATCATGGCACTTTCGTCTACAAGGCTTTGCAGGAGGGCCTGATCGATGCCGGGCGTTCGGTGCAGATCGGGATGCGGGTCGAGGTCGAAGGCGAAGGCAAGCCGCCGGTCGCCCGGTTCGACGCGCGTGCCGTCCATGCCAGTGATATCCTGCCCGCAGTGCGTGAGGTCCTTGGCGACGGTCCCGTCTATCTGACCTTCGACATCGACGTTCTGGACCCGGCCTTTGCTCCGGGCACCGGCACGCCCGTCTGGGGCGGGCTGACAACGGTGCAAGCCGGGCTTTTGCTGCGCGGGCTTGCAGGCATCGATCTGATCGGGGCGGATGTGGTAGAAGTCTCGCCGCCCTATGACCATGCGGACATCACGGCCATCGCGGCCGCCCATGTGGCCTATGAGCTTGTCGCGCTTTGGGGTTGGTCACGACGTTGAATTTGACTACCGCGGGTCAGTGGACATATCTGTCTGACCATGACGGCATTTTTGACAAAGACTTTTTACACCTTGCTCGCGGCCTTGATCGGGCTTGCGGTGATCAGGCTTATCCCGGTCGATACCGAAGCATTTCACGAAGATCCTGCCTTGCCTGAAAAGAGGCGTTCGGAAGTGCGGCTGATCGGACGCGAGGCGCCGCGGTATCCGGTCGAGGCGGACGAATTGCTGGCGGCCTTTCAGCGTATCGCGACAGCCGATTTCAGCACGCGGCTGGTTGAAGGCAGCGTTGAAGAAGGGATGATGACCTTCGTGTCGCGGTCCCCGGTGTTCGGATTTCGCGATTTCACCACCGTCAAGGCGGTCGATGAGGCCGGAGGGGCCAAACTTTCTCTGTTCGCGCGGCCGCGCGGAAATGTCTATGACTGGGACATGAATGAAAAGCGCTCAGACAGGTGGCTGGGCGAGTTGCAGGAGACGCTCGGCGGGGCTTAGCTCGCGCGAGGACGACAGGCATGCATCGCCCGTGTCCCGCCATATGGGCACGTTGAGAGACATGTCGCATTGCGCCATGAAGGCGCGGCCATCGACTTGCAGGCAGATGACCTCTCCCAATTCGACGCGCAGGCCTTGCGTATCGGTGCAATAGCAGTCGACGGTCTTGCCGCTGGGGCTGGTGACATCCGCGAGCGCCGGTGTCGCTGCGAGAAGCGCGATGAAAAGCGTTCTGAACATGACTGAGAATATAATCATTCGGGTTGCTTCTGCCAATCCCCATGGGGATTGACGGCAGACGGGCTTTGAGAGACAGGAAGGCATGGTCCCTTTAGAGACACTCAACCAAATCCGTGAACGCTTTCAGTTCCTTGAGGCCAAGATGGCGGGGGGTGCCGAGGCGCATGAGATCGCCGAACTTTCGCGCGAATATGCCGAGTTGAAGCCGGTTGTGGGCGAGATCGAGGCCTATACCGCGATGTTGGAGGCCCGTGGCGAGGCGGAGGCCATGCTGGATGATGTCGAGATGAAGGGTTTGGCCGAGGAGGAATTGCAGTCGTTGAAGGAGGCCATTCCTGAGGCGGAACAGAAGCTCAGGATTGCGCTCTTGCCGAAGGATGCAGCCGACGCGCGCCCCGCGATCATCGAGATACGGCCCGGGACGGGGGGCGAGGAAGCGGCACTTTTCGCGGGTGACTTGCTGCGGATGTATCAACGCTATGCCGAGGCGAAAGGCTGGCGATTTTCGGTGATCGAGTTGGCGGAAACCGAACTGGGCGGGATCAAGGAAGTGGTCGCCAACGTCTCGGGTGATGGGGTCTTTGCGCGGTTGAAGTTCGAAAGCGGCGTGCACCGGGTGCAACGGGTGCCGCAGACGGAATCGGGGGGGCGGATTCATACCAGCGCCGCGACGGTAGCGGTGTTGCCCGAGGCGGAGGAGGTCGATATCGACATCCCCGCACAGGATATCCGGATCGACACCATGCGGGCCTCTGGCGCGGGCGGGCAGCATGTGAACACGACGGACTCGGCGGTGCGGATCACGCATATTCCGTCCGGCATCGTGGTGACCTCGTCGGAGAAGTCCCAGCATCAGAACCGGGCGATCGCGATGGCGCATTTGCGCGCCAAGCTTTATGACATGGAACGTCAGCGTGCAGCGGAAGAACGGGCGGCGGACCGGAAGAGCCAGGTGGGTTCGGGCGACCGGTCTGAGCGCATCCGGACGTACAACTTCCCGCAGGGACGGATGACGGATCACCGGATCGGGCTGACGCTTTACAAGTTGGGCGAGGTGATTGCGGGCGATCTGGACGAGACAATCGATGCGTTGATTGCCGCGGATCAGGCCGAGCGTCTGGCGGAGCAGGGGCTGTGAGCGTGGTGTCCGATTTCTGCGCAGAAATCGGGGCGGAGAATGCGCATTTTCCGCTTTCAGGCGGATGACCTTGGAGGAGGCAGTTGAGGTTTTGCGCGCGGCGGGTGTTGCGGACTCGGTGGGCGATGCGCGGCGGTTGCAGCGCGAGGCGGTGGACTTCGAGGAGGCCATTCGGCAGCGCGCCGCGCGCGTGCCGGTCTCGCAGATCCTTGGGCGGCGGGCGTTCTGGAGGCATGAGTTTCGTGTGACGCCGGATGTCCTCGATCCGCGGCCCGAGACGGAAACGCTGGTGGAACTGGCGCTTCAGGAACCGTTTCGGAAGGTCCTGGACCTGGGGACGGGGTCGGGGTGCATCGTGATCTCGCTTCTGGCGGAGCGACCGGAGGCGCGGGGCATCGGCACGGATGTGTCCGAGCGGGCGGTTCTGGTGGCAGGCGAAAACGCCATGGCGGCGGGGGTCGCGGACCGATTGGTGCTGCCGCTCTCGGACTGGTTCGAGGATGTGGGCGGGCGCTTCGATCTGATCGTGTCGAACCCGCCTTATATCGCCGCCGATGAAATGGCCGGCCTTGAGCCGGAGGTGCGCGACCACGAACCTCGGGCGGCGCTAACTGACGAGGGCGACGGCCTGTCGGCGTATCGGATCATTGCGGCGAAGGCCGGCGATCATTTGACGCCAGGCGGCCGCGTTCTGGTGGAAATCGGCGCATCGCAAGGCCAGGCGGTTTCCGAGCTTTTTCGCGCCGCGGGGCTTGAAGATGTGCGGGTTCATCCCGATCTGGATGGCAGGGATCGCGTTGTATCTGCCCGGAAAGCAGGCGTTTGACCCGGCAAATACGTGCCACAATGCGGCGGAAAACTCCTCTTTTCGCGTAAAAATTGCTTGGCAATCCCGGAATCACTGAGTACACCCTTGTGTGCGGACGGCGGAGCGCCTGCTGGCTCCCCCGGAAATCTGCCAAATCCACGCACGGACAACACGCCTGGGAATAAGGCGAAGAATTGGGACTTGTCCGCGCACCACCAGACCAAAGGCTGGACCGAAAACTT
>JASJDQ010000211.1 GCA_030065075.1 Paracoccaceae bacterium
CTTCATGGCATGACCGTCGATCGCGCGCATACTGCCCTGCTCGCATTCCTTCTCAGATGCCACGCGGAGGGAAAGCGGCTCGTCCTGGTCATCACCGGCAAAGGCAAAAGCAGCCAGGATCACGGCCCGATCCCGCAACCGACCGGGATTCTCCGCCGGCAAGTTCCCCATTGGCTCGAACAACCGCCCCTCCGCCAGATCGTCCTCCAGACGACGACCGCGCACCAGAAACACGGCGGTTCAGGCGCGCTATACGTTTATCTCCGCCGGTAAATCGCGTCGCGCCTGCTCGACCGCAAACCAGACGAACACCGTCGATATGGCAAAGTATCCCGCGATCCAAACCATCTGAACGGGAAAAATGAACCCTAGGTCGATACCGAGCCCGCTGATCCCCGGCCCGATGGCCGAACCGAAGACCATGATGCTCGCCGACGTCGCCTTGATGGCACCGATATGCCTCGTCCCGAAATATTCCGCCCAGAAGGCAGTGATCAGCGTCGCCTGCATTCCATGCGCAAGACCAAAGAACGCAAACGCCAAAGCCGCAGCTTCCAACCCGTTCGCGCCGGCCAAAATGAGGAACGCCGCAATCCACATCAACGGAAATGCCTGCAGCAACCGGCCGGATCCAATCCGATCCACCAGTGCGCCCGTTACCAGTGTCGCTGCGACGGAAATGACCGTCATCAGCGGGATCAGGGCTAAATAGTCCACCAGAGCCCAACCCTTGACCGTCGCGATGTGAACCTGCTGGAAAAACAGCGCCGTGCCCCAGGCCGGAAGGCCAAGCAAGAGCGGCACCAACATCCAGAAGAAACGGGATTTGATCACCTCCGCCCGCGTCCAGTGCCGGTTCCTCATTCCCATGGACTGCACGTCTTCCGCCAGCGATTGCGGTGTCCGTTCCTGCGTCAACAGCCACAGAACCACGGGAAAACAGAGCATGACGAACCCGGCAGAGACATACCAAAGCACCTGCCAGTCGAACCGAAGCAGCAATACCGCAAAAAGAACGGGCATTCCCGCCTGCCCGACCCAAAATCCCAACCCGCTGATTGACAGCGCCAGACCCCGGCGCCCCGCGAACCAGCGCGCCATCGACACGCTGGCAAGCTGAAAGATCATCCCCTGCCCCAGAAGCCGCAGGAAAAACACCACGAACAACAGTCCGATGACGGTCCGGTTCGCCCCCATCGCCATACAGGTCAGCGCCAGCCCCGGCATGACGATGCAAGCCAGCACCCGCGCCCTGAACCGGTCCGTCAGAACTCCCGCCCAGAACATCACCACCGCAGACGCCATGGTTCCAACGGTATAAAGCAGCCCCCACTCCCCGTTCGTCAGCGCGAAATCGGCCATGATCTGCGCCGCGAAGATGGAGATGAAGAAGGTCTGCCCAAAACTCGAATTCAGCGTCAGCAGCATCCCGGCGCTGAGGAACTTCAGATTGTCACGGATGAACCGAAGGGCGGACATGCGCCCTGTCTCTGCCGGTTTGCCGCCGATGGGAAGAGCGAAATTGCGCGCCTTCAGCGGAGCGAGGTCAGCACCAGCTCGGTCACGTTCTGAATGGTCAGAACCGAGCCCGGCAGAAGCCCGGTCCGCCCGGCATTGTCAGCCGTGAAGGCGCCATCAACTTCGGCCGCGCTCGACAGGATCTCGATCAGCTCGGGTGCAGTGCCCGGAACGAAATGCGCCGCGCCCTGCCTGTCGGCGAACTCCGAAACATCGATCAGCGTGACCTTCAAATCCTGGATCAGGCGCGGATCCTGCAGGTTGCCCAGCCGCGCCTTCTCCCCCGTCAACCGCGCTGAAAGCCGAAGCGCGCGGTCCTGGTCCGCCGCGAAAATCGCGAAAATGTCCGGGAGTTTCCCGATCCTTTTCGCCTGCGTACGGAACACATCGACGTCGATGTCGGGGGAAATCAGGACAACGCCGTGCACGTCCCGACTGACGCTTCCGGGGTCGGCAATGGCCATCTGGCGCAGCGTCTCCATGGCCAGAAACCCCCCCATCGAATGGGCAACAAGAATGACCCGCCGCGCGCCGGCGTCACGGGTCACGCGGATCACGCGTTCCAGCGCATCGCGGGAAAAAAGCGCCGATCCCCGGTCCCGTTCATACCCCAACGGATTCGCGGCGCTGGGCCATGCGAAATGGACAGATGTCGTGTCGACTCCCAGATCGTGGGTCAGTTGCGCCATGCGCAAAACGCCTTCGGAGTAGGTCTGGTTGAACCCGTGAACATAGATTAGCACGTCGCGATCCGCGGGCGGTCGCGATCGAAGCTCGGCGCGCAGGGCACGGGCAAATCCCTCCTCGCCCCCGAGCGGTGTCACGCCCGCCAGAAGGAAATCGGTGGCGGGTTCGGGCGCACGACGAATGGGTGTCACGATCTCACCCTTGTTTCGATAAACCGGTACCGCGATGTCGAGCTGGGCGTACGTCGTGACTTCCGACCGTTTGTTCACAGGCCGCCCGTCCAAGCCGCCGCGATTGGTTGCGGCGAACAGCGAAATCGTCTCTGACGGAATGGTTCCTTCGGGCATGGGAACCAGAATCTGGCGCGGCACGCAGCCGGCGGTCAGGGCGATGATCAGCAACCACCGCCCGAGCGTCATAGCATGTACCGGCTCATGTCCGAGCCTTTGCCCAACTCGCCCAGGTTCTCTTCGACGAAAGCCGCATCCACGCTAACGGTTTCACCGGACCTGTCGGGCGCGGTGAAGGATAGCTCCTCGAAGACGCGCTCAAGCACCGTGTAAAGCCGCCGTGCACCGATGTTCTCGACCGACTGGTTCACATCCGCCGCGATCTTGGCCAGCGCCGCGATCCCATCCTCGGTGAAGCTGACCGTGACCTCTTCCGTGCCCATCAGCGCGGTGTATTGCAGCGTCAGCGCGTTGTCGGTCTCCGTCAGGATCCGAACGAAGTCCTCCTCGGTCAGCGCACGCAGGTTAACCCGGATCGGCAGACGCCCCTGCAATTCCGGCAAAAGATCCGAGGGCTTCGCGATGTGGAACGCGCCCGACGCGATAAAGAGGATATGATCGGTCTTCACCGGCCCGTACTTGGTCGAAACCGTCGTCCCCTCGATCAGTGGCAGAAGGTCCCGCTGCACGCCCTCTCGGGAGACATCGGCACCCCGGGTTTCCGACCGGGCGGTGACCTTATCGATCTCGTCCAGAAACACGATCCCGTTCTGCTGCACCGCCTCAAGCGCCGATTTAGTGACTGTTTCGTCGTCCAGAAGCTTGTCAGCCTCTTCCCCGATCAGCACGTCATAACTCTGCGCGACCGTCATGCGTTTCTTGACGGTGCGGCCGCCAAACCCCTTGCCGAAAAGCGCCCCCAGATCCATCGCCATGCCACCCTGCCCTGGCGGCATGCCCGGCAGCTCCATGCCCTGAAAGGGGTTGGACTGGTCGCGGAGTTCAAGCTCGATCACCGTGTCGTCCAGCTCGCCGCGTTTCAACTTTTCCCGGAACATCTCCCGCGTCTGTTCGCGCGCACCCTCTCCCGCGATGGCGGCCAGAACGCGGTCTTCCGCCGCCTTCTGCGCATTGGCTTTGACGTCTTCGCGCATGAGGTCCCGCGTCATGGTGATCGCGGCTTCGACCAGGTCGCGGATGATCTGCTCCACATCGCGGCCGACATACCCAACCTCGGTGAACTTGGTCGCCTCGACCTTCAGAAACGGTGCGCGCGCAAGCTTTGCCAAGCGACGCGAGATCTCCGTCTTGCCGACACCGGTCGGCCCGATCATCAGGATGTTCTTCGGATAGACCTCTTCCCTCAAGTCGTCGGCCAACTGCTTCCGCCGCCAACGATTGCGCAGTGCAACGGCGACGGCACGCTTGGCATCTTTCTGGCCAATGATGAAGCGGTCGAGTTCGGAGACAATTTCGCGGGGAGTCAGGTCGGTCATTTATTAACTGCTAGGTCCAAGTTTCGAACAACACCTACTCATCCGGCTTGATGACTCCAAGACCCACAAGCTCATCAATTCCACGGGTAATGAAATAACGAATGACTTCGCTTCTAGAGTTTCCGTGGCGCCCCTTTTCGGCGAGCTCATCAATAATTCGAAGCGTTGACTCGCCAAGTCTGACACCGACTTGATTTGGATCCTTACTAGATTTTGTGCGTGGCATATGAATACATCGTACATCAAGTGATTATCACTTGATGTACAAGTGAAGCACGATATACTGATTCGCATCAAGCAAAGCAGCCTGCTTCGCCTTGAATAAGGTTTGATTGCTGATTAGGAGATAATGTGGTGCGCCCACCCGGACTCGAACCGGGAACCAGAACCTTAGCAGGGGACTGCTCTATCCATTGAGCTATGGACGCCCACGAGCGCCCCGTTTTCTCTGAACGGGGCGCTCACATTATTGGGCGCCCCGAAACACACCGTCAAGTGGTTTGAGCCGAATTCGCCACAATATATGGTGTTGATCTACCTAAAGCGTTTCAACCGTCAGGTTCCCGTTGGTGTACACGCAGATATCGGCGGCGATGGCCATGGCCTTTCGCGCAATCTCTTCCGCGTCAAGCTCGCTCTCCATCATCGCCCGCGCTGCGGCCAGCGCATAATTCCCGCCAGACCCGATGGCGGTCACGTCATGTTCGGGTTCCAGCACGTCGCCTGCCCCGGTCACGACGTATAGTTCGGTGCCGTCGGTCACGATCAGGAACGCTTCGAGCTTCTGAAGGTATTTGTCGGTCCGCCAATCCTTGGCAAGTTCGACGCAGGCCCGCTGAAGGTGACCGGGTGTCGCTTCGAGTTTGGCTTCCAGACGCTCCAGCAATGTAAACGCGTCCGCCGTGGACCCGGCAAACCCCGCGACGATGTCATGCCCGCCAGGGCTGAGCTTCCGGACCTTGCGCGCGGTGCCCTTGATCACGGTCTGCCCTAGGCTCACCTGCCCGTCACCCGCGATCACGACCTTGCCGCCCTTGCGGACGCCGATGATCGTCGTGCCGTGCCAGCCGGGAAATTCGTCAGCCATATCGTCACCTCCGTTCCGGGCTATATGCGCAGACGATTTGTTAACTGCAAGAGAACGCCCCGGTCACCTGTCGTGAACCGGGGCGTACGGTTGGTTGTACAAAACGGTTTTCAGAGGTTTCAAAACGCGTACAAAAAGTCACCGCGCCCACAAACAGCGGTTGTACACGTAAGAATCCTTTAACGAACGCGGTTCAGATCGACTCGTCGATCCAGCCTTTGAGCATCGCTTTCGGGGCGGCGCCGGTCTTGTTGGAAACGACCTCTCCATCCTTGAAAAGGAAGAGTGCCGGGATCCCGCGAACGCCAAGCTGGGCCGGCGAATTCGGGTTCTCGTCCACGTTGACCTTGGCGATCTTGACCTTGCCCGCATACTCGTCGCTAAGCTCTTCAAGTGCCGGGCCAATCTGCTTGCAGGGGCCACACCACTCGGCCCAGAAATCCACGACAACCGGCACGTCCGATTGGCGGACTTCGGCGTCGAATGTGTCGTCGGTGACGGCAAGAGTTGCCATGTCAGAATCCCCTTTTGTCTGAGGATGAGAAGGTATGGAGGCGTGCCAGTAACGTCAAGATGTTGTGGCCGACCGCAGTGCCGCCCTCACGATCCCGTGTGGCAGGGGCATAAGGGTGCCGGTCGTTGTCCACAAGATCGCCACCTCGATTCTGCGGTCCTGATAAATGGCCTCCAGCCCTTCAAGATAGGCGCCCATCTGTCGAAGCAGACCGGTTGGCGTCGCTTCCGGCGTCGCGGGAACGCGAGCGTTTGTCTTGAAGTCGACGGCCAGAACCCGGTCGTCCGTGACAACGAGGCGGTCGATCGCGCCCGAGATGCGGGCGCCAAGGGAAGGAACGGTCGCGACGATATCGACCTCGGCCAGGCTGTCGGGCCCGAACACATCCGGGTGCCTTGAAAACAAGACATCCGCCTCGCCGACGAGCGCGACAATCTCGTCTTCGCCTGCGGCGTCAGGACCGTTTGAAAGTAGCACACGTGCAGTCAAAAGCGGATCCATCGCACCGGGCAGTTTCTCAAGCAACACGTGGAGTTGCCGCCCCTTTTTGGCCCCTCCAGATGCTTCTCCGGGCTCTCCGCTCAACACCTTGTCGCCCTCCAGTTTGGACGGAGAGATCACAGACGGCGCTCGCGGTAACATGGCCGCTCCAAAGTCCTTTAGATCAGGCAACCTTGGCGCTGAATCAGTCAATGAATCGACGGTTTCGGGGGTCTCACGCCATGTTCCGACTGTGTAGCGAGGGCCCTTGCCGGTCGGGAATTCAACCTGCGTCGTCTCCAAGGTCGCAAGCCCGTCTGCTACTTTCTGATGCCAGTTCAGCCGTTCGTTGGAAGAACTGGAGGGTGCCACACCACAAACGATCAGCCATCGTTCCGCGCGTGTCATCGCCACATAGAGGAGGCGGTCCCTCTCGGCATCCTCGGCGGATTGCCTGTTCGCCTTCATTGCCAGCATGACTTCGGGGCTCTTCGCTTTCCCCTGCGGCAGAACTGGCACTCCATTCGGCCCTTCCCGGATATCCTGGCCGGTTCGTGGCCGGGCAAATGTGGTGTCCGGCAGGATGACGATCGGGCTTTCTAAGCCTTTAGCGCCATGGACCGTCATCACGCGGATGAGGTTGCCGCTTTCCGCCTCCCGCTTCACGTCGATGTCCGATGCTTTTGCATAGGCAAGGAAGCCGGTCAAACTCGGTATGTGGGTCTGTTCGAAGATCAACGCCTGATTGATGAGCTCATCTACACCGTCCTCCGCCTCGGCGCCGAGTCTCTGGAGGAGATTGGCGCGTCCTTCGTACTTAGTAAGGATCAGATCGATCAGCTCGAACGGCCTGAGGAAATCGACCTCCTTGCGCAGCGCCGTCAGTTTTTCGAACGTTTCTGGAAAATCCGCGCGGCGGTCCCGTAGAGCCTGCCACAGGAACGCGCGATCCTTGCGCCTCGCGGCCAGATCAAAGAGGTTCTGTTCGCTCCAGCCAAGCAAGGGCGATCTGAGCGCGGCCGCGAGCGAGAGATCATCTTCCGGGAGCGCCAGAAAAGACAACATGGCCAGAATGTCGCGAACCGCGAGTTCCGATCCAACCTTGAGCCTGTCGGCGCCCGCGATGGCGAGATTTCGGGACTTGCAGGCAGAGATTATCTGATCGAACAGTGCGCTGCGCCGCTGCACGAGGATCATGATATCGCCCGGCCTAATCCGCCGCCAAGCGCCCTTTTTCTTTTGAATAGTGCCTGAATCGAGCAGCGCTTCGATCTCACGGGCAATCTTCTCAGCCAGGTCCCGCGACGCATCGGCGGCGGCCGTCCGCGCGCTGAGATCGTACCAAGGCGGAACGTCCTGATCGCCGGGCTTGGGAACAAGCGGCCAGTGGTCGACCCGTCCCGGCATAGCGTCGTGAAACGCGATATGGCGCGTCGCCTCCCCGGCCCCGGTGGTTTGAGAGAACACGGCATCCACGACATCGAGCACAGCAGACGAGGATCGAAAGGAATGGCGCAATTCGTTGCGTTCGAGACCAGGACCGTTCGCCAGCCG
>JASJDQ010000212.1 GCA_030065075.1 Paracoccaceae bacterium
AAGGTCTGAAGCGGGCTTTCGACACCGATCAGGGCGGCGGTCACTGCCTTGGGGGTCAGGTCCATTTGCCGGAGCATGTCGACCGGCGTGGATTGGCCGGGGATCTGCGCGCCGTTCCGCCAATCGACATGGATTGCTTCGATGGCCTCCATGCTGACGATGACGGTGCGATCGACCGGGGTTCCGGTTTTTGTCAAAATGCCCGAGACGCGGAACGGCGCGCAGATCCCCGGCCAATCCACGCCGGTCGACATGCTCCGGCAAATGGACCTGACCCCCAAGGCAGTGACCGCCGCCCTGATCGGTGTCGAAAGCCCGCTTCAGACCTTCGCGCTCCAACGTGCGATCAACACCTACCCGGAGGAACCGCTTCTGGCCGTGCTCCCCGGTGTCGCACTGCAAGAGCTTTGGGCCATCGTCGGTGTCGCCGAAACCGCACTCCTCGGCGTCTCGGCCATGGTGGTCGTCACGGCGCTCATTGGCATGATGGCCGTGATCTTCTCCAGCCTGAACGAACGCCGCCGCGAAATGGCGATCTTCCGCGCAATGGGCGCGCGGCCCACGACGATCATGGGCCTATTGGTGTTGGAAGCCGTGATGACAGCAGCGGTTGGCGCAGTTCTGGGGTTGCTTCTGCTCTACGCAGGGCTGGTCATCGCCCAGCCCATGATCGACAGCGCCTTCGGGCTCTGGCTGCCCATCGAAGCCCCCAGCCTGCGCGAGCTTTGGGTGCTGCTCGGCGTCGTCGTGGCTGGCGCGATTGTGAGCCTGATCCCGGCCCTCCGAGCCTATCGCATATCGCTTGCCGATGGTATGATGGTGCGGACATGAAACTGACACGCCGACATGCGATTGCAGGTGGCTTGGCGAGCACGTTACTTCCGACAACGGCGCTGGCCCTGACCCCGCGCGAAATTGGGTGGGAGGACCTGATCCCCCCGGGTGTCCCCTATTCCGAGATCATCGGCGAAGGCGACATGGACGTCGCCAACGACACCTGGGCCCCCATCTACGATGCCAATGCAACGAAGCTGAACGAAGACCTGGACGGGGCCTTCATCCGGATGCCCGGCTTCATCATCCCGCTGGAAATCAGCCGAAAGGGCGTGACGGACTTCCTGCTTGTGCCTTACGTGGGCGCCTGCATTCACGTGCCGCCGCCGCCACCCAATCAGCTGGTTTTTGTGTCCACCAAAAAACCCTGGCCGGACGACAAGCTTTGGGATGCGGTCTGGGTCGTGGGCACCATGCGCACGAAACTGCAATCCACCGAGCTTGGCGAAACAGGGTACAAGCTGACTGCCGAACATATGGAAGTCTACGTCTGGTAGGCGCCCTGGAATGCATTCACCAAAAAAGAAAGCCCCGCCAAACGGCAGGGCTTTTCTTGTTCTAGAAGCGTCGATCAGGCCGCTTGCGCTTTGGTGATCTCTTTCTTGATCTTCAAAGCATTCGCACTCAGATCAGCATCTTTTGCCTTCATCAGGAAGGCATCCAGCCCACCACGATGATCCACGGTCCGCAGCGCCGAAGCCGACACCTTCAGCCGGAACGTGCGGCCGAGCGTTTCCGACATCAACGAGGTTTCCGTCAGGTTTGGCAGGAAACGACGCTTGGTCTTGTTGTTCGCGTGGCTGACATTGTTGCCAACCATCGGGCCTTTTCCGGTCAGTTCGCAGCGGCGCGACATGGGTTTATCCTCGATCTCTGGGCCGACAAGCCGACCCCGTCAATGCAAAGGGGCAGCGCCATCGGCCCTGCCCAAGAATCCGTCCGCGCGGTGTAAAACCTGCGCCGCAGCCCGTCAAGCCCCGTCCATCACGCTTTCCCGCGCAATCGAGCCAAAACTTCGGCGGCGGCAGCCCCCGGCGTCCGGCGCCCATCAGCGACAGCCTGACCTAGGTCGGACATTGCGCGCTCCATACCCGGGTCATCCCTCAGCTGACGCAGCAATCCTTGGCGCACCTCGTCCTCGAACCAGTCGCGGGCCTGATTGATTCGTCGCGCGGCCCAAAAGCCACTGTCCTGCCGATGGCCCGCAAGGGCCCGGATATCGTCCCAAACCTCGCGCAAGCCCTCCTCTTCCAAGGCAGAAACGGCCATGACCTTCGGGAATCCCTCCGGGTCACCCTCGCGCTTGCGCATCAGGCGCAATGCGCCCGCATAATCCGCCACGGTGCGCAGAGCGACCGGTTTCAGATCACCGTCCGCCTTGTTCACGACGATCAGGTCGGCGATCTCCATGATCCCGCGCTTGACGCCTTGCAACTCGTCGCCCCCCGCGGGCGCGATCAGCAACAGGAACAGGTCGGACATCGACGCAACGAGCGTCTCGGATTGCCCGACGCCGACGGTCTCGATCAGAACCACATCGAAGCCCGCCGCTTCACAAAGCGACACCACATCGCGCGTGCGCCGCGCGACGCCGCCCAATTCGGTCTGGCTGGGCGACGGACGGATATAGGCCATCGGATCGCGCGCCAGCCGTTCCATCCGGGTCTTGTCGCCCAGGATCGACCCGCCCGAGCGCGTGGACGATGGATCGACGGCCAGCACGGCGACCTTCTTGCCAAGCGCCGTCAGCATCGTCCCGAACGCCTCGATGAAGGTCGACTTGCCGACGCCGGGCGTGCCGGAAAGACCGATGCGCAAGGCCTCGCGCTTGTGAATCGCCAGCGCCTGCAACAACGCGTCCGCCTCGGCGCGATGATCCGCGCGCCCGCTTTCCACAAGCGTGATCGCCCGCGCCAGCGCCCGCCGGTCGCCTGCGGCCACGCCTTCAGCCAATTCTTCAATCGCCGTCATGGCGGCGACATTTGCCGACAGTTCACACGGAAGTCCATACGCTTGGGAAACGCCCAATTGGCTGGCAGCCAAATAACACGCTAATAGACCCTGGATGACAGAACTGCCTATCGACCCCATCCTGCCGCGCCTCGTGGCGACGCTTGCCGAGCAGGGTCGCGCCGTTCTGCAAGCTCCGCCCGGTGCAGGCAAGACCACGCGCGTGCCGCTCGCCATGCTGCAGGCGGGCCTGACCGATGGCCGGATCGTCATGCTGGAACCCCGTCGCCTCGCCACCCGCGCCGCCGCCTTACGTATGGCCGAAAGCCTGGGCGAGGATGTGGGCCAAACCGTCGGCTACCGCATGCGGGGCGACACCCGCACCAGCCGGGCAACCCGGATCGAGGTCGTCACCGAAGGCATCCTGACCCGCATGATCCAGTCGGATGCCGCGCTCGACGGCATCGGTGCCGTGATCTTCGACGAATTCCACGAACGCTCGCTCAATGCCGATCTGGGGCTGGCGCTTGCACTTGAAAGCAAGTCGGTCCTGCGCCCCGACCTGATCCTGCTGGCAATGTCGGCCACACTCGATGCCGAGCCCGTGGCGGAGCTGATGCAGGCCCCCATCCTGACGAGCGAGGGCAAAAGCTTCCCGGTCGAAACCCGCTGGCTCGGCCGTCCGCGCGACAAGACGAACCGTTTCGAGACGGAAATGGCCGCCCTGATCCAACGCGCGATCCGCGAGAGCGGCGGAAGCCTCCTGGCCTTCCTTCCGGGCGAAGGCGAGATCCGCCGCACCATCACGGCCCTCGGCCCGCTCGATGGGATCGAGGTTCTGCCGCTCTACGGCTCCCTGCCCTTTGCCGAACAGCAAAAGGCGCTCCGCCCCAGCAAGACCCGGCGTCTTGTGCTGGCGACCGCCATCGCCGAAACCTCGCTGACCTTGCCCGATATCCGCATTGTCGTTGACGGCGGCCTCGCCCGCCGCGCGCGCTTCGACCCGGGCTCGGGCATGTCGCGACTGGTCACGGAACGGGTGACACGGGCCGAAGCCACGCAACGCCGGGGCCGCGCGGGCCGGGTTGCCGAGGGTGTCTGCTACCGTCTTTGGACAAAGGGCGAGGAAGGCGCGCTGCCCGCGTTTCCGCCGCCCGAGATCGAGACCGCCGACCTGACCTCGCTTGCCTTGGAACTCGCCGAATGGGGCAGCGCAGACCTGCCGTTCCTGACCAAGCCACCCGCCCATGCGCTGAGCGAGGCACAGAGCCTTTTGGTCGAGTTGGACGCGCTCGACGCGCACGGCAGTTTGACCGACCACGGGCGCAAGCAGGCGCGCTGGCCGTTGCACCCACGCCTGGCCCATATGATGGAGCGCGCCGGGCAGGACGCCGCGCCGCTTGCCGCGCTTCTGGCCGACCGCGATCCCTTGCGAGGCGCGGGCGCCGACTTGTGCAAGCGCCTGGAGGCCATCGCTGGCAAGGACAGGGCGCCCGGGCTCGAGCGCATCAGGGCAGAATCGAAACGGCTTAAGAAGCAGGCCCGCGCCACACGGATCGCCGACCCTGCCGAGCAGGCGGCTCTCGCCTATCCCGACCGGATCGCGCTCAGACGTCCCGGCGACACCCCGCGCTGGCTGACATCCGGCGGCAAGGGGGTGAAGATGGATGCCGGTGACCCGCTGGCCAATGCGCGACTTCTGGTGGTGACCGACACCGACGGTCACCCGACAGAAGCAACCATCCGCACCGCTTTGCCCATCGCGGAAAGCGCACTTCGCGCCCTCTTCGCCGCGAAGCTCGAAGAAACACGGACCGCCGAATGGTCCAAACGCGCGGCCCGCGTCGAGGCGCGCATCGAAGACCGTTTGGGTGCGTTGACACTGTCCAGCCGCCGATGGCCGGACGTCCCGCCCGAGGCCATGGCGCGCGCCATGTTGGACGGCGTCCGTCAGCTTGGCCTCACCTGGTCACCGGCGGCCCAACGCCTGCGGGCGCGTGTGAAGCTTTTGCGTGAGACGTCGCCTGATCTTCCCGACTTGAATGATGCGGCCTTGCTGGAAACCGCCGAAAGCTGGCTTCTGCCCCATTTGTCGGGTGTGCGCACCGCCGCAGATTGGAGGGCGTTCGACCTGCTGTCGGCGCTCGAAGCGCAATTGACGTGGGAGCAACGGCAGATGCTCGACCGCGAGGCGCCTGGTCATTACACGACGCCCTTGGGTCGCAAGGTGGCCATCGACTATTCCGGCGAAGCGCCCGAGATTGCGCTCAGGCTGCAAGAGATGTTTGGCGAAACGCGGCATCCCAAAGTCGCCGGTCGGCCGCTGCGCATCACCTTGCTGTCGCCCGCGGGCCGCCCGCTGCAAACCACCATGGACCTGCCGGGCTTTTGGGCCAGCAGTTACGCGGATGTGCGGAAGGACATGCGCGGGCGCTATCCGAAGCACCCCTGGCCCGAAGATCCGACCGTCGCGGACCCGACCCTTCGGACGAAGCGCAAGGGCGGGTAGCCTGTCAGGGGCTCTGCCCTCGGCCTTCGGCCTCACCCCGGGATATTTTGGAACAGGCGAAGAAGAATTTTCGTCAAATTGAGCGGATCACCAGCGCTCCAGCGCCGCCTCGTCATCGTCCTTGGCGGCGACCCATGTTTCGCCATCTGCGCCGAACTCTTTCTTCCAAAACGGCGCCCGAGACTTCAGGTAGTCCATCAGGAACTCTGCCGCATCGAAGGCGTCTTTCCGGTGCCGTGCGGCGGTGGCCACCATCATGATCTGCTCACCGGGTTTCAGGGGCCCGTACCGGTGGATGACCATGGCATCGGTCAGGGACCACCGGCCGACGGCCTCGGCACGAATTTTCTCCAGCGCCCTTTCTGTCATACCCGGATAATGCTCGATCTCCATGGCAGAAAGCGACCCGCCTTCGTCACGCACAAGGCCCGAGAACGTCACCACCGCCCCTGCGCCAGGCGCCGAGGCCGTGAACGCCGCCACTTCGGCCCCCATATCGAAGGGCGCGGATTGGACGCGAACGCTCATCCGCCTGTCATCGGTGGAAAGAACGCGACCTCCCGCACGCCATTGAGCGGCGCGGTCATTTCGGTCAGGTCCTGATCGACGGCGACGCGAATGGCGCTCATGTCGGAGAATGCAAGCGCATGCGCCTCGCTGCGGGTTTTCAACTCGTCGACCAGATCGGCCACTGTCGCGGCGGTGGTCTCCACCTGTTCCTTCGGTTCACCGATCCGTTCGCGGATCCAGGCAAAGTAAAGAACGTCGATCATCTTTCGTCCTTCAAAAACGGTAGGGCCTTTCGAAAATAATCCAACCCGGTGATCAAGGTCAAAGCGGCCGCCACCCACAACAGGCCGACCCCGATCCACCACGTCGACCAATAGGCCTGCTGGATCAACCGCAAGTTCAGGGGATCGTCGCCGCCGCCCATGATCTCGGCGATCACGCCCGCATCCATTCCCACGGTGCGCTCGATGAACATGTGCTGGAAAATCCCTGTCCCGAAGAGCACGCCGATCGCCACCATTTGCGCCGTCGTTTTCCACTTGGCCAATTTGGTCACCTTCAGGGTGCCCGCCGTGTCGCCTAGAAACTCGCGCAGACCGCTGACAAAGACCTCTCGGAAAATAATGACGGTGGCGGGCAACAGGATCCACGGGTCCATTCCGTCGGGCCGGTGCGTGCCCGAGAGCCCGGCGATCAGCACAAGTGCTATGACCACCATGGCCTTGTCGGCAATCGGATCGAGCATGGCGCCGAACTTGGTTTCCTGCTTCCACGTCCGCGCCAGATAGCCATCAATCCAATCCGTCACCGCCGCGCCGATAAAGAGCAAAAGCGCGAACCAGTCCGCCCAGGGCCGGGTAAAATAAAGGAATAACAACACGACAGAGGGCGCCGCCAGAAGTCGCAAGGTCGTCAGGATATTCGGGATCGTCCACGTCATTGCCGCACCTGCATAATCCGGGCTGCCCGAAAGGGGAAGTGGTGTTGAAAACCCTGTTTGCATATGATGTGCAAACCACCAATTTTTTCTGTGGGATAAGCTCGCTTATCACTTCACCCTCTGGCAGGCCTTTGCGTCAAAGGGCCATGCTGGTCATGCCGCTCTTGTGGTCGCTGTCGTCAGCCCCTAGGACTGGCGCATGGAAGACTGGTATCCCGACAAGCTGATCGTCAGTGCCAAGGGCACGCCCGAAACCCTGAAACAAGTGCTTGGTGCTTTCGAAGCAGACGCCGCCTTTCACTATGCCGAATTCGGCATCTACGAAGCGTCCACCGCACTTTCCATTCTGGAAGCCTGCCCGAACGCGCAAGTTTCGCTCTTCGATTTCGATCACACGATCGACAAGGCGCGCAAACGGCTGGCCGCCTTCCAGGGGCGGGTCCACTTCTATGGCAACAGCCAGCGGCATCTGGACAGCTACAACTGGGCGCTTGCGTTGCTGATACGGGACAATCCAGAGCCGATCTTCGACTATGTCTTTTTGGACGGGGCCCACACCTATGCCGTCGATGCACTGACGTTCTTCCTCTGCGATCGGCTGTTGAAGGTGGGCGGCTATGCCGATTTCGATGACTACGGATGGCGGCTGCGCGGATCATCCATTGATCCCACGAAGGTGCCCGTGATCGCCGAGCAATACACCGACGCGCAGATCGACGCCTACCAAGTCAAGATGATCGTCGACGATCTGGTCAAGCGCGATCCGCGATACGAAGAAGTCATGCGTAACAAGGTATACCGAAAGGTCGCCTGAG
>JASJDQ010000213.1 GCA_030065075.1 Paracoccaceae bacterium
GATTGATGCCGGTTCGATCGGGCAACCACATCAAGTTATCACTGTGGAAGTCACGAAGGGATACCGTCGTTGCTTCGTGGAGAGCCTTTGCAAGTTGAGCCCGAAGCACCTGACGGAAGCCGCGCAGTCCTTCGGTGTCCATTCCTGGATAGTGTTCGTCAGCCAGCAAGGTCCACTCGACCAATTGATCGGCGCTTGGCCAGGAAAGGCTGGAATTTGCGCCCTCTCGTATCTGCAGCAGCAGGTCGACCACCAATTTGAAGATGTCTGCCCGTCTGGATGGCTCTGAAAGCAACATGCGAACCGGTACATCACCGAAATCTTCAAGGGCGATGAGCCGTGCCTCCGCATCGATGGCTTTAATCTGTGGCGCAGAACAACCTAAACCGAGTAGCCAGTTGCTGACATCCGTGAACTCGGAAATGTCCTTGTCTGACACCATCAGCACCAGCGTATTGTCACCTAAACGAAGTCTCTCGTATCGACGGGATGACATGTCACCGGCCAACGGGCTTCGGACCGCATTCTGCCATCCAAAGGTTTTCAAGAACGCCTGTATGTCAGCTTCAGCTCTATTCATCCTGAAACACCGCGCCGATATCAGACCACCTTGACCCGATTGCCTTGGCGGTCACCCGCCGCCCTGTGTCCATTTGAGCGATATCGATATGAAGCACCTGATCAGGAAGAAGTTCGGGCGGCAACCGGTCCGGCCATTCTATCATCGTCACCGCCGATTCCAGCGCTCCGTCCAGACCCAGCTCGATCAATTCGGAACTGTCCGAGAGCCGATATAGATCGACGTGCCAAACCTCGGTCTCCGGCCACTGATAGGTCTGAACGATGGTGAATGTCGGTGATGGAACGTCTTCAGGTACCTTCAGGCGCGATTGAATGATGGCGCGCGCCAAGTGGGTTTTGCCAGCGCCGATAGGGCCACTCAGTAGCACACAGTCTCCGGCCGAGAGGTGACCTGCCAGCCTGGCGCCAAGGTCGGACATGGCGTCTTCATCAGCGATATCACAGAAGTGGGTGCAGTGTTCCAGGGCCATGTCGCCGCGCAATCTGGCCCGTGGCGCGGGGGCCTGCAAGATCGATTAAACGGCTTCCTGCATGGCGGTACGACGTTCGGCGCTGAGAATTCGGAAGATTGCCACAGTACCACCGCCTTTCTGAGGACCAAATCGGCAGAAGACGCGCCTGCCGTCCTTCAGCGTTACAGTGGCAGTCCATTCCTCGCGTTCCTTGTCGGCGCGCGCAAATTCGCGGAAATCACCCCAAACAGGTGTCGGTGCCGTCATTTCATGCCAGCGCCGGGTCGCCTCGGCCATATCGCCCGTCATGAATGCCTTTCCATCGATGTCCCAAAGCTCCTGATACGATTGGTTCGAAACAGTAATCTCGCCAGCCGGCGAGAAAACAGCCACGGCATCCTCCAGCGCGTCGATGACGGCCTGTGATTGCTCGAGCTCTGTGCGGAAGTGCCGAGTCAGGGACATCTCTGCGCTGATGTCTTCAAACAATAGCGCCACAGCGCCGTCAGGGTGGGGGCGACCCGTGACGTGATAGGTCTGACCGTCCGGCAGTGACCATGTTTCCCCATAGGTGCCATCTGCCGCGGCCGCTTCGAGCTCGGAAATCGACGTGCGCCAGCTCCGATAGTCGCGGGGTTCCGGCATGACACGGTTCTCACGAAGCCGATCGAGGAAACTAACCATAGATGGCCGTGACGTCAGAAAATCGGTCGGAAGGTTGGTCAGATCCAGAAGGGCAGGGTTGAACAAGACCAGCCGTCTGGACCGATCGAAGATCGCCAATCCGATTGCGAGCTCTGCAAATGTTTTTGTCAGCGTTTGCGTGAACTCGTGCCGACGGTTTTCCGAACGCACGGCTTCATCGGCAGGGATGGCGGTGCAAAGGATCTCGCTCCCAATCGGTGTGATGTGGCAGTCATACCAGTTTTCGCCATCGTCGTTCTGCACCGATATTCTGCGCGATTCACTCTTGTTTTTCGCCGCGAGGCCCTTGAGTGACGGGAAGAGCACCGGCAAAGGCCAATCTGTCTGCTTGCCAAGCTTTTTTTCGGCCGTGTCGAGATACGAACGATTGACCCAGGTGACCTCACCGACGTTGCTTTGTCGCCAAAGCAGAAAAGGTGCGGCCGTAGTGTTTGCGCGAAGTGTCTCCAGCTCCGTTTCCATAGCGCGTAACGTGTGCATGTCGCCGTCCACAGGCGTTTCGTCAGTGACGAAGATGACCTTCAGACGAATCGAGCTGCCCACATCGTGCCGAATAACCTGCACTTGTTGATCGCGTGATTGCAGCATTAAGTCGGTTTGTTCATCTCGCGGTGAAAGCAACAGTTCGGAGTCCTCGAAATGCTGCGCCAGAAAGCGCCGGAGTCGGTCGATCTCGGGTCTTGAGCTATCGGAACGGTCCAACAACCGGCGTGCCACCAGGTTTGTGTCGATCACGCGGTTGTCGCGCACCAAGAAGATCAGCCGATCCTCTGACACAAGGTTGGTAGTTTCTCGCGCAGTCGGTCGCAAAAGAGTCAGAGTTGCGAAAAGCGCTAGGACTGCACCAAAAAGGTACACTAGGAACTCAACCAAAGCCGTCACCTATAAATTCCCCCAGAAACACACCCTGAAAGGGATCGGGGATCTAAGTTAACAGATGGTTAATTTTGAGCATGAAGTCACGCTTGGATCGGGCGGTTCTCACCCAAAGCCATTCGTTCTGCCTGCTCTGCGGCGGCGAAATCACTTCGCCTCCAGCGCGCTTCCACCACGGCACCGGCGCGGTCCCCCGGTTCGGCAAGGGGCTCAAAAGGATCGCGTCCGTTGGCAAAGCTCATTTCGGCTCCGGAGCGCTCCAGGAGCGTCTTTGCAATAAAAAGCCCCAGCCCCATGCCTTCATACCCGGGACGTTGTCCGGACTTCTTGCGGCGCCTGACGAACGGATCCCCCAATCGGTTTATGACACTGGCCGAGAATCCGGGTCCGTCATCGATGATACGGACAGTCAAATAGTCGTCGTTCCAAAGAATATCGATCCAGACATGCGAGTGCGCAAAGTCGACAGCGTTTTGCACAAGGTTGCGCAGGCCGTGAATGATCTCTGGCCGTCGATCAATGATTGGCTGATCCGAAAGGTCTCCTTTCCCGCCGCCGACATCAAAGTGCAGTTCCTTCCCGCGATGGGCGTGGGGTTCGGCAGCCTCGCGGATGACAGCCGCGATGGGTGCCTGGCGCATGTGAAGGTCGTCTTTTCCGGCTTGGCCCATGGACCGAAGAATGTCGCGGCATCTGTCCGCCTGATCGCGAATAAGAGTGACATCCTCCAGCAACTCGGGCCGGTCCTCGAGCTCTTCGATCAGTTCTCCGCTGGCCAGCTTTATCGTAGCCAGCGGTGTGCCAAGCTCGTGCGCCGCTGCCGCAACGACACCGCCCAAATCGGTTAGCTTCTGTTCCCGGGCCAGTGCCATTTGCGTCGCGGCCAATGCATCCGACATTGCGTGGACTTCAGACGTTACGCGCCCTGCGTAGATAGCCAGAAAAACAATCCCGATCGTAATCGAAATCAGGGACCCGAAAAGAAACATTTCAGGCACAGACAACACGACACCTTCCGTCGTTGTCAGCGGCACGTAGAAAACTGTCAGGACGGCAACCAGCAAGACCGATCCAGCCGCTATGCAAGCGGTGGTGATCGGTTTCAGCGCCATGGCGGAAATCGCGACAGGCGCAATAATCAGCAATGCGAACGGATTGTTCAGCCCACCAGTCAGTGCCAGCAGGCACCACAACTGAATGATGTCGAATGCCAACATGCCGGCCACTTCCAGCTCGGAAAGGCGCTTGTTCTCGGGGTAAACGAACTCGGCCACCAGATTGGCTACGATGGACGCACCGATTACCAGAAAGCAAAGACCGATGTTCAGCTGCAGATCGAACATGCGCTGGGCGATCGTCAGCGCCGCAAGTTGTCCGAAAATTGCAATCCACCGCAGAACGATCAGCGTGCGAAGCCGCACCCAGTTGGATCGATGCTGACTTGGATTATAGGCGGCCTCGACCATGGTGTTCCCTATATTGTCACCTTTATACTACGACTTCCGACGGCACCGGATCAACGCGCTGAAGCGACTGGTTTGACCGGCAGGGTCCACAGACCTAATCTCTTGCGAACAAAGCAGGAGACGTGAATGGGCGAACGGCCATTGAAAGACATTGGGGAAGACGCATCGCTCTTGATTGTCGATGATGACGAACCCTTTCTGAAGCGTTTGGCGCGCGCCATGGAAAAACGCGGGTTCGAGGTCGAGACCGCCGGATCTGTCGCGGCCGGAACAGCGATTGCGACGGCGCGAACACCGGCATATGCCGTTGTCGATCTACGACTGGAGGATGGAAACGGCCTGGACGTTGTCGAACGCATTCGCGAACGACGTGCCGATGCGCGTGTCGTGGTTCTGACGGGATATGGTGCGATCGCTACGGCAGTGGCCGCAGTCAAGATCGGAGCGACCGATTACCTTTCAAAACCTGCTGACGCAAACGATGTGACCGCCGCGCTTCTGGCGTCTGATGACGAGATGCCGCCACCGCCCGAGAACCCGATGAGTGCGGATCGCGTCCGTTGGGAGCACATCCAGCGTGTCTATGAACTGTGCGACAGGAATGTCAGCGAAACCGCGCGACGTCTTAACATGCACCGACGCACCTTGCAGCGGATATTGGCAAAACGCTCACCGAAATAATCAAAGGTCATAGCGCTTCAGGATCTTGTCCACGACCTGGCCATCGCCCATCCGGTACGCCGTAATGCGGTCATAGTCCTCGAAGCCCCGGCTTTGGTAGTAGGCCAGCCCGCCTGCATTATCGGCGCGAATATTCGCGTTAATCCAGGCGTAACCCAGATCGCGAGCTGCTTCCTCGGTTGACCGAAACAAAGCAGAGCCGATGCCTAAACCCGTTTTGCCGATCTTCGCGAACGTGGCGATTTCGGCCGCCTCACGCGGCAGATAGCTGGCTGGTTCGATCCACTGAAAGCCAAGCACTTGGCCACTGCCGTCTTCCGCGACATGCCATGCCGAATTTTCCGGTGCCCGGCGCTGCCATGCCATAAGGTCTTCTGCCGAGACTTTCGTCGTCAGTGCCGTCGTGCCGCCTGCCTCGATAATCTCGTTCAGAATACCGGCCATCGCGCTTGCATGTAGCTTTCCAGCCTTGACGACAGAGATCACTTCATTGCCTCCAGCAGCTCATTGTGCCTCGTGACAAACGCCCGACGCGTTTCCAAAGGCGGTCGCAAAATGATCGAAAGCCCCTTTATCAGAGACGGATCTGGGCGCCCGAAGAAGCGGTTTGCCTCTGCATCGTCGAAACCGGCGATCTGTGTTGCTTCAAGCCACGCTGATACCCTGTCTGCCTGCTTGATCTTGCGTTTGATTGTCTTCGGGATTTCGGATGGAAGGCCGAACCGCAAATGGACGGCCGTGGCCAGACGGTCGTCAAGTTCGGCGTAACCGGGTCCTACGGCTGCCTTCACCGGCGAGATCATGTCGCCAATTACGTATTCGGGGGCATCGTGCAGCAGTGCCGCCAGACACCACTTCACGGGCGCGCTCGGATCGATCCGGCGAAACAAGGCTTCGACCAGCAGCGAGTGCTCGGCGACGGAATAGGCGAAATCGCCTTTAGTTTGCCCATTCCACCGAGCGACAAAGGCCAGCCCATGCGCGATATCGTCGATTTCGATATCGAGTGGCGTGGGGTCCAGTAGGTCTAGCCTCCGCCCGGACAGCATGCGCTGCCAGGCTCGGGGGGTTTTGGCGCGTTTGCTCATCATCGCCTTTTGCGCAAGAGACCGTTCCTTGGTCAAGCGTTCAAAAACCTGATGGATATATGTGCGCTTGCGCACGAAGTTACAGCCTCTCACCGGACTGTGTGTGCTGGCGCGTTGAATGTGAGCGAATTTGCCCCAACGTCAATTAGGTCGGACACAAAACATACGCTTAGGAGCCACACCATGAAACGCCTCTTACTTGCTTCCGCAATCGCTGCCTCCGCACCCATAGGTGCGCTGGCGATGGAAAACTGCGGCCATCGGGATCAGGTCGTGAAGTCACTTGAAGGAAAGTATTCGGAAACGCACATCGCTTCCGGTTTTCAGTCCTCTGCCGGGTTGGTCGAGATCTGGGCCTCTGAAAAGGACGGCACCTGGACGATCCTTCTGACCCAGCCAAATGGTCAAACCTGCGTGATGGCGGCCGGGACGCACTGGCTGGAAAACGTCGCGACCCCAGTGCTTGGCGAGCCTGCCTGATAGGCAAGAAATGGTCGCATTCTACGCCTCTTTTTCGGCTTAGTTGTTGCCTAGTCTGGAACCAATCCGGGAAGAGCTGTTCTTTTATTCCACCGTTAGGGACCCGGTAACAAACACAGCGTAGCGTCGTCGCGTCAAGGGAGGTCCAACCAAAGTAGCCGAGACTGGCTGCATTAAAGGAGAGACCGATGTCCTGTTTGAAAACTGGCGCAATTGTTTTGGCGCTGTTCGTCCCATTTGCTGCCTCAGCACAATCCAACTGCGCTGACCGCGACAGTGTTATCTCGAAGCTGGAGAGCGGTTACGGCGAGGTATTTGCCGGTGGCGGTTTGCAGAACGCCCAGCGTATTTTCGAGGTCTGGCTGTCCGAAGACAAAGGCACCTGGACCATTCTGATGACGCGTGCGGATGGCAAGTCCTGCATCATGGCGTCCGGAACGAACTGGCGCGAAGGTCAGGACGTTAACTACCCGAAAGGCATACCCGGCTAACGCTTATTGTCGGCCCGCTATCGCGGTGCTATGCGGACCCAAATCCAATCAGGAGCGGGTCATGCCGAAAGACTTCGTTGTCAAAGATATCTCGCTGGCCGAATTCGGCCGCAAGGAACTCGACATAGCCGAAACCGAAATGCCGGGTCTGATGGCGCTTCGGGAGGAATATGCAGGTAAGGCGCCCCTGAAAGGCGCACGTATTGCCGGCTCGCTTCACATGACAATCCAGACGGCTGTCTTGATCGAGACGCTGAAAGACCTTGGCGCGGATGTGCGCTGGGCGTCCTGCAACATATTCTCGACCCAGGACCACGCTGCCGCAGCTATCGCCGAGGGCGGCACGCCGGTTTTTGCCGTGAAAGGTGAATCGCTTGAAGAGTATTGGACGTACACCGACCAGATCTTCCAGTTTCCCGAAGGCGGCGCGAACCTGATCCTGGACGACGGGGGCGACGCGACGCTTTACATCCTGCTCGGCGCGCGCGTTGAGGCGGGCGAGACGGATCTGATCGCCGTTCCAACCTCGGACGAGGAAGTCGCCCTTTTCAACCAGATCAAGACCCGCATCGAACAGACACCGGGTTGGTTCGCAAAACAGCGAGACATGATCCAGGGCGTCAGTGAAGAGACCACCACTGGCGTCAACCGCCTTTGCAAGATGGTCGAAGACGGCCAGCTGCCGTTCCCCGCGATCAATGTGAATAACAGCGTGACAAAGTCCA
>JASJDQ010000214.1 GCA_030065075.1 Paracoccaceae bacterium
GCCAGATGTTTCGCCGGCGAATTCAAGAGGGTGCGCACGCGCCTGTCTAGTCGGCGGGGCGGGGCGATCCTCCCAGACCCGGTCCACCAAGTTGGCGCAAGCTTGCACTCGGATGGCCTCATCCAGGGCTTTCTCAACTGTTTCGATTTCGTCCATCGTATGCAGCCACGGATCGAACCCGATTGTTGCGCCGGGTTTCAGCTGCTCCTTAAGCCAAAGGCCCAGCTTCGTTTCCGGCCAATCGACCGGCGTAAACGCCTCGGCCACCTGAGCGCGCACCTGTAGCCGATAGCGGCCGTCCACGAAAACACCGGCGATGTCCTGCGTAATGGCAGCGAAGCCCGCCGAGCCGGTGAACCCGGTCAACCATGCCAGGCGTTCGTCGGCGGGTGCCACGTACTCTCCCTGATGCTTGTCGGCCCGTGGCACCAGAAATGCGTCTATCTGATCCTTGGTCATTTCGGCACGAAGCGCGGCAAGGCGGGGCGGGCCGTCCTCGGGACGGGTCGGAGCGTCGAACGTCTGAAACATGCGCCCGAGGGAACAAGAAGCGGACCCGGTGCGCAAGTTCGTTTTTTCGATTGAATGAGAGGCTTCAGACCGCCCGCTGCAACCGCGCGAGACGCTTTCTTTGTTGTGGGTCGCTCTCGAAAAGCGCGGCCAACTGTTCGGTCATTGCACCCGCCAGTTGATCGACGTCTGTAATGGTGACAGCGCGGTCGTAATAGCGCGTCACGTCATGGCCGATGCCGATGGCCAGAAGTTCCACCTGCTTTTTTCGTTCAATCATGGCGATCACATCACGCAGGTGTTTTTCCAAGAAATTCGCCGGGTTAACAGAAAGCGTTGAATCATCGACCGGAGCACCGTCCGAGATCACCATCAGAATGCGCCGCGCTTCACCGCGCGCGGTCATGCGGCGGTGCGCCCACTCCAGCGCCTCGCCGTCAATGTTTTCCTTCAAGAGGCCCTCTTTCATCATTAGGCCAAGATTGGGCCGCGCCCGCCGCCAGGGCGCATCTGCGGACTTGTAGACGATGTGGCGCAGATCGTTCAGCCGACCGGGCAACTGCGGCCGCCCGTCTTGTAGCCACTTTTCGCGCGATTGGCCGCCTTTCCAGGCGCGTGTGGTAAAGCCGAGGATTTCGACCTTGACCTGGCAGCGTTCCAACGTGCGCGCAAGAACATCCGCGCAAATCGCAGCGATCGAGATTGGACGCCCGCGCATCGAGCCGGAATTGTCCAAAAGAAGCGTCACGACGGTGTCGCGAAACTCCATGTCTTTTTCCTGCTTGTAAGCCAGCGGCACCGTCGGATTGGCAACGATCCGCGCCAACCGGCCAGCATCCAGCATGCCTTCGTCCAGATCGAACTGCCAGGTGCGGTTTTGCTGGGCCTGCAGACGGCGCTGCAACTTATTGGCCAGACGGCTAACGGCGCCTTTCAGTGGGTCCAACTGCTGGTCCAGATAGGCGCGCAGGCGTTCGAGTTCCTCGGGTTCGGCGAGATCCTCGGCAGAGATTTCTTCATCAAACTCAGGCGTATAAACGCCATAGCTCGGGTCGGCTTCACTGACGGGCAGGGGCGGGCCGGGCTCGATCTCGGCGTCGCCCATCGGCATCTCGGTCTCTTCACCGCCCTCTGTTTCGGCCATTTCATCCATGACCAGTTCGCTTTCGGCGTCGTCGTCCGTCTGTTCCTCGGACGAGTCCGCGGCCATGTCGGAGGCATCCTGCTCGTTGGCGCTTTCGTCCTCGCTGTTTGCTTCCTGATCTTCCGAGGCATCCTCAGCGGCGTCCGGATCTTCCTCGCCGTCCAGATCGTCGGGGTCATCACCCAACTGATCGCCGTAGCCCAGATCAGTGATCACCTGTCGCGCGAATTTGGCAAAGGCCGCCTGATCGTCCAGCATATCGTCCAGCGACTCGAGCGTCTCGCCCGCCTGTTCCTCGATAAAGCCCTTCCACAGGTCCAGAAGGTTAGCGGCACTTGTGGGCAGGTCGCGCCCGCTCGCAAGCTGACGAACCATGTAGCCGGCCGCCACGGCCAATGGGGCTTCGGCGGCATTGGTGACCTGGTCGTAGCCCTTGCGGCGCGCGTCGCTTTCGATCACGGCGTCGATATTCCCGCAGGTACCGGGCATTTCGCGGGCGCCCATCGCCTCGCAGCGCGCCATCTCCATGGCTTCATAGATGTCGCGGGCCAACTGGCCCTCGGGTGCGTAACGGTTGTACGTGGCCTCGTTGTGGTGCTTCCGCCGCATCGCAAAACGGTCCGCCGTTCCGCGCGCCTGCAACACCTCGTCTCGCGTCATGCGGCGCGTCACCTGTGGCAAACGCACCCCATCGGCGGACATACCCGGCGGATCGACAGAAAAACTGACCGACATCTCGGTGTCATCGGCCAGCGTCTTGGTCGCTTCGACGAGGGCCTTTTTGAACGGATCGGCCGGGTTTTCGGTGGGCTTTTTCATGGGCCAAGGATAAAGCACTCCCTAGCCCCGGGAACAAGGGGGCGTCAGCTTAGAAGCAGGCTTCGGCAGGCCGACATTTCGGTTTCGGCGCGTCGCATCGCCCAGGCCGCGTCATCGGCGTCGTCGTTGAAAGTGGCCCGCGTCAGCAACACGGCCTGAGCCTGTTTCGCATCTATGCGCCATGTCATGACCTGAGGTCCGTCACCCGGAGCCATCACGGCGTCCAGCAGCGACACCATCGCCGCGCGCTCGGCCTGTGTCTGATCCGAGATCGGATCCGACATCAGCCATTCGTGCTCCATCTGCGCCGACAGTCGTCCCGTGCAGGTCGCGAAGGTCCATAGGACATCGCCATTTGCCGACGCCGATGTCGAACAGCAAACGGCCGTTAAAAGAGCCGTCAAATATGTTTTTGCTCTGCTCATATCTTGAGCATGACCCGGAAAATATTGCGGATCAATGAAGCAATTTGGAAAAAACAATGTCGCCGCAGTGCCGCAAACGCAGCACTTCAGGTCCTTGTATCTTAAGCGACCGCGACGCTTGCGGCGCTTTCGGGAAGCTCTTCGTCGAAACAGCGCTGATAGAACTCGGCGACCGTCTGGCGTTCCAGCTCATCGCATTTGTTCAGGAATGTCAGACGGAAGGCATAGCCGACGTTGCGGAAGATCTCGGCGTTCTGCGCCCAGTTGATCACCGTTCGGGGACTCATCACGGTCGAAAGGTCGCCATTCATGAAGGCGGTGCGCGTCAGATCGGCCACCGTCACCATCTGGCTGATCGTCTGGCGGCCCTTTTCGGTGTTGTAGTTGGGAGCTTTCGACAGAATAATCGCTGCCTCTGCATCATGACTCAGGTAGTTCAGCGTGCAAACCAGTGACCAACGGTCCATCTGGGCTTGGTTGATTTGCTGTGTGCCGTGATAAAGGCCCGTCGTATCCCCCAAGCCCACGGTGTTTGCCGTCGCGAAGAGCCGGAAATAGGGATGTGGGGTGATGATTTCGTTCTGGTCCAGAAGCGTCAGCTTGCCGTCCGTTTCCAGCACGCGTTGGATCACGAACATGACGTCCGCGCGTCCCGCATCGTACTCATCAAAAACGATGGCTGTCGCATTACGAAGCGCCCAAGGCAAGATTCCTTCTTGGAAAACAGTGACTTGCTGCCCGTTTTCCAGCTTGATGGCGTCCTTGCCGATCAGGTCAATCCGGCTGATATGGCTGTCAAGATTGACACGTACGCAGGGCCAGTTCAGGCGGGCCGCGACCTGTTCGATGTGGGTCGATTTGCCTGTGCCATGATATCCTTGGATGATCACGCGCCGGTTGTACTGAAATCCGGCTAGAATGGCGAGCGTGGTCTCGGGGTCGAACTTGTAGGTCGGATCGATTTCGGGCACGCGATCGGTCCGCCCGGCAAAGCCCTTGACCTTCATTTCTACGTCGACGCCGAAGGTTTCCCTCAGATCGATATCTTCGGTCGGTTTCATGCTCGTATCGGTCATGCCGGTTCCTCGCTTACGCACGCTCAGCGCGCCGGGGTTCCAAGTGCATCATTTGTGCAGCGGGTGCAAGAGCGGCGGGTGGCCGCAATCGAATTGTTTTTGGCGCCTCGATTGCTGTCTTGCGCTTTGGATGTATCGCAAGCGTTTGTGATTTTGGTGTGAGGGCCTCAGGCAGTATAGTTTCGTGCGAAAGAGGAGTACCCCGATGAACAGACGCGCCTTTCTTGGCACAACATTTGCGAGTGCTTTCGCCCTGACCCTGCCAAACCGTGGATTTGCCGGCTTCGAAGTCACACGGACCGATGCGGAATGGCGGGCCATGTTATCGTCCATTGAGTACAAAGTGATGCGCAAGGAAGGGACCGAGCGCGCGGGCTCCAGTCCGTTGGATAGGAATTGGGCCGCTGGGACATATCATTGCCGCGGCTGTGATCTGCCGCTTTACTCTTCGAAAACCAAGTTTGATAGCGGCACCGGGTGGCCATCGTTCTATCAGGCCCTGCCGAACGCGGTTCGAACGAAGCCCGACCGCAAGCTTCTGCGCGTGCGGACCGAGGTGCATTGCCGCCGCTGCGGCAGCCATTTGGGGCATATCTTCGACGATGGCCCGGCTCCGACCGGCAAGAGGCATTGTCTGAATGGTGTCAGCCTGGTCTTCAGGGCCGCCTGACAAACGTCGGGCACCAAAAGCCGGTTTGACTGTCGCCTGATCAGGCGGCGGTTTGTGTTTCGGCGTTGTCGTCGGACACCGCAAAGCGCTTGACCAAAGACAGCATGACCTCGGTCTTTTCGGAAAGCTGTTCGCCCGTCGTCCGGTTCTGATCGGAAAGCATGGCATTTTCCTGCGTGATGGTATCCAGTTCACTGATAGCTCTGTTCACCTCTCCGACGCCCGATGCCTGTTCCTCGGCTGCCGTCGACAGAGCCTTCATCGTCGTCGCCATACTTTCCACGCCCGAGACGATATTTTCCAATGTACGGCCTGTGTCCTGAACAAGACCAACGCCTTTGTTGATCTGATCCGCGCTTTGTTCGATCAGTGCCTTGATGTCCTGCGAGGCCTCACTGGAGCGCTGAGCCAATGCGCGCACCTCGGATGCCACGACGGCAAATCCCTTGCCAGCTTCACCCGCACGCGCAGCTTCCACGGATGCGTTCAGCGCCAACAGATTGGTCTGATAGGCAATGCCGTCAATGACGTTCACGATTTCTCCGATGCTGGACGATGCAGCCCGGATGTCATCCATAGCGCTGATGGCGGACGTGACCACGGTGCTGGCCTCGGACACGCGATGACTGGTGCTGTCCGCTTCAGCTTTGGCCTGGGCCGAGGCTTCGGCGCTGGACTTTGCCGATGACGCCATTTCTTCCATCGTGGCAGAGGTTTCTTCCAGCGCTGCGGCCTGCCGCTCCGCGCGTCGCGCAAGTTCGGCGGCCTGATTGCTAAGCTCGCCCGCACTGTCCTCGACCGCCCCCGATTGCGATGTAATCTCGGCAACAAGCGAGGCAAGCGTTTCGGACGTGCGATCCAGGCCCTTCGCCAAGTCCTGGAATATCCCGCTGAACTCACCTGTCATGCGCTGTGTCAGATCTCCGTTCGAGATGCATTCCAGCATGCGTACGGTTTCGGCAATGCCGGATTCCACTTTGTCCATCATATCGTTGATCGAGGATGCCATCTTTGCCAAAAGCGGGTCCTCAAAGGTGGCGTTGACCCTGTTCGAAAAATCGCCTTCTGCGGCAGAAGCAACCACATCGCCAATATTGGACGTGAGATGTTCGATGACCGCTTTTCTTTCGCGCTGACGCTCTTCTTCTTGTTCGGCTTTCATCCTGTCGGCTTGCCGCGCGCGCTCCATTTCTGCCTCTCGTTCCCGCTCCTCCGCGGCACGACGGGCATCTTCGACACTCTTGGCATCGCGGGCCGTATCCCGAAAAACGATCATCGCACGGGCGATATTCCCAACCTCGTTTTCTTCGTCACTGCGCGTGATATTCAAATCAAGATTGCCAGCCGCGAGTTCCTTCAATTCGTCGACCGATTGTGACAAGGCTTCTTCAATGCCATAGGCGATCCGGCGAGCTCTGAACGTAAGGACCGCCGCCGACATCAGCGCTACGAACAGCAGAAGGCCGATCGCGATTTGGCCGGTTCGCTTGCCACTTGCGGACAACGCTTTTTGCTGATTGGCGATTTCTTGAGAAATCGCCTCCAATTCGTTTGAGACACTGGGCCCGATTTCGTCCAGAACCGCGTAGCGCTCGTTGCGCGTCGAGATCGTCTCGAAGACAGCCTCAGCGCTTTGCCAGTAGTCCGACATTTCGGCTAGGACGGCATCGATCGCAGCCCGTTGTTCGGCGTCGTAGAGCAGAAAGCTCAGGCGCGAGAGGTCGGACTTTGCGCCATTGACTTGCTCACGCGCCGCCTCGAAGTCGGCTGGATCGTTGATCAAAAGGTAACGTTCCATCGAGGTTTTTGCCTTCAGAAAGTCCCGCAAGGCAATGCCCGCATAAAAGTTCGCGCCCGCCTCATTGGCGTCGTAGGCCGCCTGCATGAGGGCCGAAAGGTTCTCGGTGGCCAGATCACCGCGCTCGAGCATATTGGCGACGGTCACATTGCGCTCATCCTGCAGAACGATTGCCTCTTCGACCGTCGACCAATAAAGGTTCATGTCCTGCAGAAACCGCGCTATCGCTTCTTGCATGTTTGGGTCCGTAAAAGCAGCGTTCAACTGGCGTTTGGACTCTATGGTCTTCAACATCTCTTCGCGCATTGCATCTGCGGCTTCCTGGGATGGTTTCAGGCGGAACTTGAAAACCTCCATCCGCGCTTTGACCAAGCTCCCGTAAGTTGCTTGCGTCGATACTGTTTCTTGCGTCGTTGCAGCGAAACGCGAGAAAGCGCCGGAAAGCACCACGGTCGCAATGATTGCGGTTAGGCCGATGACGATCAAGATGAACTGAGACAACCTGTTCAGTTGTCGAATTTGAACGGATACCGGTTTGCTCATTCCAGACCTCGCGCCAAGCGGATGACTATCCAAAGGCGCTTAGGTCCTTCCTCTTAATTTCCAGTGAAGTGGAGCGGCCTAAGTCTGGAAATTCCGACTGTCCTTGATCTGATCCCAAGCCCAGACAACTTCTGAGAGTTGTTCTTCATGGCCGCGATCGCCACCGTTCATGTCGGGATGCAAAACCTTGATCAAGGCTTTGTAAGATTTACGAATTTCCGCTTTGGTCCAATGATCCTTGGCCTCCAGGATATCGAGTGCGCGACGTTCTGTCGGAGGCAGTTTTCGCGTGCCAGTGATCGACTTGCCTGGATTGCGTGTGGCATTCTCGCCCAGGATTTGATGCGGATCATCAATACCCAGTCGCGACCACGCGCGAGCTTCGTCGCCCTTCTTGCCGAAGGGCTTCGTCTCGCGCTCCCAGACCCGGTCCTTGTCGACCTGGGCTTCGAATTCTTCCTCGGTCTGGCCGTTGAAGAAGTTCCATTTCAGATTGTACTCGCGCACGTGGTCCTTGCAGAACCACA
>JASJDQ010000023.1 GCA_030065075.1 Paracoccaceae bacterium
CGCTAACGCAAGGCAGGTTCGAGTATTTGCCGACGATCGAGATGGAGTCCGGATTCGTGCCCGCTGGCGGAGACAATGTTGCGTTCTGGTTCTTCGGGGCCGGTGAGTTTCGGCGCAACGGAAATTTCGCGGACTGGCCCGGCGTCACTGGCGAGTTCGAAGCGCCGATGATCTGCAAAGAAGTGCCGTTTTCGCCACCGTGCCCGGCGCTGCGAGCAGATGTGGTTGCCGAAGCAAACTGATCTGAATACGCCAGTTCTGAGCCAACACAGGGCGGGCCAGATACATTGCGCATCGTTGTGATCGAACCTGATGATGAAGGCGGGTTGTTCCACTTCGCCTATCAGCTTTGCCGTGCCATTGGCGAGCGCGGGCATGACACACTTCTTGTCACCGGCAGCAATCCGGAGCTGTCTGACGACAGCAGATCGTTTCGGATGCTTCCGGTCATGCGGCTTTGGAGCCGACGCGAAGTCATGTCCACGAAACAACAGTCGTCGCAGGCGGTGCGTTTGCTGTTTGGCGCGCGTCGCGTCTATCGCGGAGTAAAACTGACGTTGGCTTGGGCGCGCGTCCTATGGATGGCGCGCAAGCTCGAGCCGGACGTCATCATGCTCAGCATGATTCTGCACCCACACATTCAGAAAATGGTGCGCCGATTTGTGCCAAAGGATGTTGTTCTCGCGCAGATCTGCCATGAGTTTGTTGACCGCGAAAGCGCGACCGGTGACGCCGATGCAGTGGACCCGCTTGTCGAGCGGCTGGATCGCGTCTTCCTTTTGTCCGAAGCAACACGGCGGGAATTCATCGCCGCAACTGGCTTCGATGCGGACAAGACCACGCGTATGCCTCACGGCAGTCAGGGTGCATTGGTGTCAGACGGGCCAAGCGCGGACGCCATCAAGAGCAGACTTAAGATCGATTTGGCAACGCCAGTCCTGCTGTTCTTTGGCGTCTTGCGACGATCAAAGGGGCTGGAGGAGCTGGTCGACGCCTTTGCCACTTCCGAGGCGCGGAAGAGCACCAAATTAGTCATTGCCGGGCGCGCGACAAAGTACATCCGAATTGGTGATCTCGAAGACCGCATCGCCGAACTTGGTCTTCAGGATCGCGTGGTATTGCACAATGCCTATATCGAAAACGAGGACATTCGGGGCTTCTTCGATATGGCGCAGGCCGTCGCGCTGCCCTATCGATCGGCCTCGGCCAGCGGCGTCCTTCATTTGGCCTACACCTGCAAAAGACCGGTCATAGCGACGTCCATCGGCGGGCTGGCCGAGGATGTCATTGATGGCAAGACAGGAATCTTGGTGCCGCCAGAAGACCCCAAAGCCCTGGCGGCCGCAATCGACAGGATCATGCTGCAGCCGGAGCTTGCCGAACGCATGGGTGCGCAAGGCAAAGCGCTTTCGACCAAGACCTACTCTTGGGAGAACGCCGCCCGGATCGTGACCGATACTCTGGCAGACGATCTTAAGCGTCAGACGCGTTTAGAGTCTTCCAAGAGTTTTTCGTAAAGCCCCGTCAACCGCTCCACCTGACGATCCAACGAAAACTTTTCTTCAACAGTCGCGCGGCCCGCAGCGGCCACATCTGCCTGTCTCGCAGGATCCGAGAGAATGCTGGACACCGCGGCTTCAAGCGCCGCAACGTCGTCGGGCGGAACAAGAAGGCCATCGACGCCATCCGCGATCATATCTGGAATGCCACCGACACGTGACGCGATCACCGGCAGGCGCGAGGCCATAGCCTCCATTACAACGGTTGGCTGGGCATCGTCGAGCGTTGGAAGAACGAAGACATCGGCGATGCTCATCAAGTCAGGCACGTCCGCTCTCTGACCGGTGAAGGTCACCCGGTCGCGGATCCCGATGTCGGTTGCAAGTTGTTCCAGACGTCCGCGCTCGGGACCGTCGCCAACAATCAAAAGTTGGGCGTCGTCGATGGTCTCGCAAATCGTTGGCAGGGCACGAATCAACCGATCGATTCCCTTCGGTGGACGCAGCACGGCAACCGCAAGGATCAGCGGCACTCCCTCCGGAATTTCGAGAGTGGCTCGCAATGCATGGCGCTCGGATGTCGACCTTGGCTCGAACACAGCCAGATCGATCCCGTTCGGCAGCACTTCAATCCGGGCGCGCGCCAATCCGTTCTTGCGAGCAAACGCTTCGGCGGTCTTCGACAAGCAGATCACGCGGTCACAGAACCTTTCCAGGATCTTGTACATAAGCCACCTTCGAAGACCGTCGCGGTTGGCCATTTCGGGGCCCTCAAGGGTATGAACAGTCGCGACAGACGGCACGGCACGGCGCCACCCAAAGAGCGAGCACAGGATGCTCGAGAACTGGAGATGACCGTGAACGACATCCGGCTTGAGCGCTTTGAGTTCCGAAAAAAAGTTTCTGATCTCAGAAAAATTCCTGAGCTTTCCGACCGGTACAAGAGATGTCGGAATTCCGGCAGCCTGGATATTCTTTTGCTCGGGATTTCCGTTTCGATCGTTCAGGACAATGATATGAACATCGTGACCAATACGATGAAGCTTTGTCGCGTAGACGGTCAGAAGCCGTTCGGCACCTCCGCTTCCCAAACCATCAATTACATGCACAATTCTGACACTCATTTTCGCACTCGCAGAACTACTGTTTCCATGCACCGGACAAACTGGTGCTGACTTATCCACAATTTAGTCGTGTTGCTCGAGGTCTCTGTGAAGGCGATCGGGCGCCCGCACCAGTCACCACGGCTTCACACGCGAACCGCAAGATACAGTGTGCCCGAAAAGGATTCACGCAAAAACTGCTCATTCATTGGCCTTTTTTTATTGCGATTCAGGGTCGGATAATCTAGCATTAGGGCGGGTAATAGTCGGCGTTTTGGACCGTGGTGGGTCAGTGTCGGCAGAGGGGGTCTAAATGTTGCGTGACGATCTGAGCGCGCCTTTTGCGCGTGATGATCGGCCAGTAGTTTCTGGGTCAGTTTCTGCGGTGCGGCAATCCGCAATTCGGAAGAATGCCGCATCAGTTTCGAAAAGAGTATTCGATCTCGCACTGACTTTGGCGGCTGTGCCAATCATCTTGCCGTTCATGGCAATCGTGTCGATGTTCCTATTTTTTCGTGTCGGTGGGCCGATATTTTTCGTCCACAAGCGTATTGGAAAAGATGGCCGCGAATTCGGGTGCATTAAGTTCCGAACGATGGTGGTCAATGCCGAAGAGGCGCTTCAGCGTCACCTCAAGTCAGATCCGGCGGCACGAGAAGAATGGGAGCGCACTCAGAAGCTCTTGAAAGATCCGAGGATCATTCCGGGCATCGGCAATATGTTGAGGAATACCAGCCTCGATGAATTGCCGCAGCTGATAAACGTGCTGAAGGGTGAAATGAGTTTGGTGGGTCCACGACCGGTTACCGCCGAAGAGTTGGAGCGATATGGCTCTGATGCGAGCTTTTACAAAGCTGCGCGGCCGGGGATCACTGGGAAGTGGCAGGTCAGCGGTCGCTCGGAGACGTGTTACTCGGAGCGCGTCAAGCTGGACGTTGAGTACGTTCAGCAGCAATCGCTGATGGGCGATCTGCGCATTCTTGCGAAAACGGTCATCGTCGTGCTGAAAAAGGAAGGCGCGGCGTAACGCCTTGCGTTATGCCGTTCCTTCGCTCTCGATTTCCTCGCCCGAGCGCCGACCTGCGGCTTCCGAAATCAGGCCGTAGCCGGCTGCAAAAAGGCTGGCCAGAATTGCACTCATGACGCCCGCCAAAACCGCGCCGACTGTCGGGCTTACCCCGATTGGCGAGCCATTGGCCGTGCGAAAGTCAATTGTCACAACCGAAGGCGCAACCGCCGCACCGAAATCCTGGCTTAAATTCCAGTTTGCTTCCTCGCTTTCCAGCGATGCAATATTGTCGAGAACGGCCTCGATCCGCGCGTCCAGCGGCTGCACAAGGCTTTCAAAGGTATTGATGTTTTGAAGACGCTCCAGGATCGCATCCGCACTGCTGTCTGATCCATCGTCACCGCGGTTTTCCGACCGACGCTCCTCAGAACGGGTCAAATCACGCCGAAGCATTTCACGCTCCAGCGGTGCGTCCAGAATTCCATATTCTGTCACAAGCGACTTGCGCGCGGCCAAGAGGCTGGCATGTTCGTCCCGCGCGCGCGACAGCTGCGCCTCGAAATAAGCCGATGCATCGCGGTCGAACAGCTCGCTACGCCAGGCAAGGTAGTTTTCGACATGCGCGCTCAGCAATTTGTCCGCCACATCCGGCAACGGATGGCGCGCCGTGACTTCAACCAAGGAAGCTCCATCCACGCGAGAAATGTCGAACATGCCCGCCAGCCGACGGATGCCCGAAAGACGTGGATCACCGTCGGAGTTTTCCGGCGCCTCGCTATCCTCTTGCGTGGGACTTCGCGCGACTTCATCAATGCCGACGGTCTCAAGCGTCCGGTCGAAAAGCTGGTGCGAGGTCAACAACCGCATCTCGGTGAAAATCGCCGCATCGAGTGATACGATGACGTTCTCACCCCAATTTCTACGCTGTTCGCCCGGGCTGATCGGATAATACTCTCGCCCGAAACGAAAAAGTAGGTCCGCGTTCGCCTCGTACATTCTGGGTGTCTTTGACTGCTGGTAATACACAGCGCCCGCCGAAATGATCGCCACCAGGAGGATGACCAGTTTCATCCGCCAGATCGCGCGCCCCGCAATCAGGATTGCCTTCGTTTCTTCTTGCACTCGACCGACCCCCTAAAAAAGTTACTGATTCCGATCAACTTCGCCCCGCGATGAAACTGCATACGCGGAGACAAGCAGCGATGCAAACAGCCAAAACACACGGGTGTAATCATCGTGCAGGAATACCGCCGTCATCAGATAACCCATCACGCCAAGCAACAACCCGAAGACCAACCCGGACTCGCATTTTTGCCCCAGCCGCCGGAAGCCGCGGATTGCCGCAAAACCGACGCCGACAACAGTTGCGATCATGCCAAAGAAAACAACGACACCGACTATCCCCTGTTCCGCAGCCAATTCGATATACCTGTTGTGCGCTTGGGACGGCGCGCCAATATCCAAACCATTGGCCAACGCAAAGTCGACGTAGTTGTGCTGGAACTGGCCGATGCCGATTCCCAGGATCGGGTTGTTCTCGAACATGATGATCCCGGCTCTCATCACATTCACGCGCTGTGCCAGAGCCGGATCGCTGATCGCCTGAGCGCCGCTCATTGCGGACTCGATGGCATCCAGTACAGGTAACAGCCGGGCCAATATCAGATCAGGCGCAGCCAGAAACGAAATGCCACCGGCAATCAAAACGGCAATCGTAATCGACAGACGATGGCGCGACAGAAGAACCGTCAAAACGGCCAATCCGGCAACACTCACGAGCGCGCCGCGCGAAAACGTGAAAAAGATCGCCGCAATGATCAAAGGCGTGCCTAGCAGACCGCCAAGCCTCAGAAGCGGTGATCGCGCCACAAACGCAATCGCCACGACCAGCGGCAGGCACATGACAAGGAGCTGCCCGTAGTAATTCGGGTCCCCGATCGGCCCTTGAAGCCGCCAATTGTCGACTTCACCGAAGATGTTTTTCACCGTTGCCGTGGAAAACCCGAAATATGACGACTCAAAGGTTCCCGTGGCGTACTGAAGAACCGAAATGGCTGCCAACGCCGATGCAGCGGCCCCCACGGCATAGGAAACGACCAAGAGCCTTTCCCGCGTGGTTACGAAGCCGCAAATCACGATGAAGATCAGAAGGTTCTTCAGCAATTCCGACACGCGTTCAGCGGTTGCGAATTGCTGCTCGACCCACAAAAGGCCAAGTGCATTCATTGAAAAGAAGATCCCGACTGGCACAAGAACGTAAACGGCGGTTCTGAGGTCTTCCAATCCGGCTGCACCACGAACCCCCAGCAAAACCAGAAGTCCGGGAACAAGTAGCCCCCCGATCGGTGGCGCATTGTGAAACTCTGTTGCGACCGCGGCGGCATTGGTGACGATCAGCACCGCATAGGTCGCAACGGCAACAATGGGAAAATAGAATGCGATCCCCGCCAATGCGATCAGGGCCGCCAAACCGAACACCAGCGAAGGACCGAGAGTGGAAAGCAAAAACGCCAACAAGGCCAACATGATGGCGGCAAGTGCCGCCAGCATCGGGCTCGACTTGTTTGCTTCAGCGTTCAACACAACACACCGTACCTATTACGTAGCTACATCGCTAACGTATCCTGTTCGGACCGATAACGCTATTCTTCAATCCCGTATTTGCGCCCCACGTCCCATAGAATACATCCCCCACTCCGGTCAGCCTGTTTTCCGTGACCCGGATATTCGAAGACGGCTTCATGAACCGCGTCCGTTCATTTGCAATGACAATCCCGGCGGCAGGCTTACGGTTGCGATAGAAACTGCTCTTGCGCTTGGTATAAACGTTGTTTCCGCGCACGCTCGTTTGCGGCGCATTGTCGAGGTAGATATTCACGCTGAAGTTGTCGAAAACAGTGTTGGAATAGATCTTCACGTTCTCGGTGGACAGCGCGCCGATGCCTTCGCCGTAGTTGTGATAGACGCGGTTTTTGTGGACGACTGCTCCTTCGGTCAGATCAACCCCGATAGCCCGAGCCCAGCCGCTGGACCAACTCCGGGAGCGGTTTTCCAGAACGTTGCCGTAAACGGTGTTCCCTTCGATCAGAATGCCTTTCGATTTGCCCGGACGACTGTAGCCCGCCCAGATGGCCGACCGAACGCTGCCGCTGATCGTGTTGCCACGAATGGTCACATTTCGCGAACCCCAAATCGAGATTCCAGACCGCCGGGCATTTCTGATCTCGAAACCCTCGAATATAACGTTGTTCGCGATGATCTTCACTAGATCACTGTCCCGGCGCGTTTCGCTTCCATCAATGATAACAGTGCCCCGCTTCATTGGCCGAAAGGTCACGGGGTTGTCTTGGCTGCCACCGCGCTTGATCTGAACCCGATCCGTGTACACCCCGGGGGCCACAACGACGACGTCGCCCCGTTGAACACGATTAGCGGCCTCCGTAATCGTGGCATAGGGCGCTGCGCGCGAACCGTTGCCGCGGCCCGTTTGATCGTCGTCCACATAGATGGTGCGCGCGTCGACCTCGGACGGAAATATGCCCAAAGCGAAAGCCGCAACCAGCATCCAAAACACTCGGATGGTTCTGGAGAAGAATGTGTCGAAAATGCCTGCTCGGATCATAACGTTCTCACACTCGTTTTACATTTGCGTTCAACTGTTCCAACCTGCGTTGCCTTGTCAATATGTGCGGCCCACAGATCACGAATATGTGGAAAGCCGAAGGTTGCATCGGCGAATTCAAAGGCGTTCTTCACCAACGACTCCCGGTCGATTTCGCCAGTCCGCAAAGCGCGTATCGCGTCGGCCAATTCCCGAGCATTGGACCAGACGATTACTTCTTTGCCCGCGGTCAGCCCGGTTCCCCGCACGGCGCTTTCGTGCGCCAATATGATGACGCCATGAAACGCCGCCTGGATGATCTTCGTCTTGATACCGCCCGGGTCAACCTCTGGCACAAGCATCGCCTCTCGTTTGCGCAGCTCGGATGGAAGGTCCTCAACATACCCGTGAAGGACGACAGAGGACGACAGGCGCGCAAGGTGCGACGCCTCGGAATGGCCAATCACATGAAGCTCGACCTCGGTCAGCCCTTCGGCCTCCAATGCCGGAAGGGTCGTGCTGTCGAAATCCGCGACCGATTTCAGATTGGCGCGGTAGTCGAGGCCGCCAAGAAAGATCAACCCGGGCTCTGGCGCCGCGACCGCCGTCGGCGCGGTTGCGGGGCCATGAACGGACATCGGCGTCCAACTCACCGCACGCCCCGACCGCGCGGTCAAGGCGCGCGCTTCCGAGGCGCTGACAAGTGTCGAGCGTTCCGCCACTTTGGCGATCTCAATCTCGCGCTTCTCGATCAAGCGCGCCTCGCGGCGCAGGACGGCGGACCCGAACGGTTTCAATACCTTAGCCGCAAGTCGCAGAACAACGGATCGGTGATAGCCAAGCAAATCGCTCGAAAACAGTCCTTCTTCAGCCAAACGTCGGTAACGCTCCGACAACAGATCATCCAAATCGGCGATCCATGGAAGCGAGCGATGTTCGGCATAAGCTGCGGTGCGTATCATGTCGGTGACGATCACTTGCGCTCCGTCGCTGGCGGCGAGGTCATCAATCGTTCGCGCCGCACGCCGACTTCGGTAAAGCACCTCGTTCAATGGGCGCGCAAGGGGTGTGAGCCAGCCCAGCGCGCCGCGCAATAGTTCGAACCGCGTGGGGCCCTGCAAAGGAACGAACTTCGCCTCGCGATACTCGTCGCCCGCACTTTCCTCGCCGAAAAAGGCGACTGTCACATCGTGCCCCAGAGCAATCATGCTTTCCAAGATCGTTCGCAGAACAAGCTTCCGCCCACTCACCCGGCCGCGCGGGTCGCGTGTGAGTACCAAAAGCACACGGCGGGCATCATTGGGATCAGCGGAGGTGCCTCGGTCAAGCATGCGCAACTCCGGAACCAGCCGAATAATGGGCCAATGTCTCGCCGTTCATACGGTCGACCGAAAAGCGGGTCGCAACCAGATCTTGCGCCGCAGTCCCCAAACGCTGCCGCTTCTCAGGATCGTCCAAGAGTGCCGCGATACCAACCTCCAGCGCCTTGGCATCCGCGGGCGGTACGAAAGCGGCTGTTTCATCTTCCGTGAAGATCCGCTCGGGACCCCCGACCCGGCTCAACAAGAGCGGCACGGCCTGTCGCCCCGCTTCTAGCGCAGTGTAGGGCAAACCTTCGGTAAGCGACGGCATGCAAAGCAAATCTGTCTGCGCCAGAAGCCCGGGAATGTCGCTCCGAAACCCCGCAAAATGAACGAAATCCCCGATGCCCAGCGAGGCCACCTCTGTCTCCAGATCGGCGCGGTCGCGCCCATCGCCCACCACCAGCACCCGGACCCGTTCTTCACCAGAGCGAACCAGACCGGCGAGCGCCTGAAACAGGAAGGTATGACCTTTGACCGGTTCCAACCGCCCGACAATGCTGATGACAATGGCGTCTTCCGGCCAGCCGAGGGTCTCGAACAGCGTCGAGGGAACCGGCGCCGCAACAAGGGCCTCGATGCCGTTCTCGCTGACGCTGATGCGGTCCTTGCGGACACCGATCCGCTCCAAATCGGCGGCAACCGTCTCAGAAACCGCCAGGTATTTCGAGCCCACCACTCGACCCAGCCTTAGCGCACCTTCGTGTATCTGCGTCTTTGGCGGCTTCGGATAGCACTCGCGATAAACCGAATGCACCGTCACGATCCGCCGGATGCCGGGCAAGAACCCGGCAGCAATCGAAGCCCAGTATTGTGACTGCATGTTGTGGGAGTCGATGACATCCGCCTTTATTCGGCGCGCCGCGCGTATCAAGCCCGGCAAAAGACGTGGATCGGCGCGAGATTTGCCCATGGGTTCGGCCGCCAAACCTTCAGACAGAAGCCTCTCGTGCAACGGACTTTCTGGAAGAACGGCTACGCGATAAGGCCATCCATTTGCCTCCAGCGCCCGGGCGGTCTGCATAACGCGAACCTCCGCCCCGCCAAAGACGGTCGTAATACAAACCAGCAATACCGATGGCGGCTGCACCACACTCATACTCACCCCTCACCTGTACCTAAACGTCATATCGTAGCCCGATATGTCAAGTGTCGACGATCACATTTCGCGCCAATGCGCCGCCAATTTCATGCCAGCGGATTGATATCGGGCGGCGCTACTGGTGAGATAGGGATGTGCTTATGGCAGGGTGTGTGAAATGCTGGATCTAACCAAGGGACCAAACGCGGCGATGATGGGCCTAGCCGGGCGCACGCTTCAAGCCGTCCGCGGCGCACCTTTGACCATCTTCATGTACCACGCGGTTATCGAAGAACCGCTTGTCCTGCCCGACTATTGTTTCATCTCGGCCGATGATTTCGCTGCCCAGATGGATTGGCTTGCCAATCGTCGCATCCGGGTGCTGCCACTGCTAGACGCCGTCGCGGCGATAGAAGCGGGGCAGCTCAAGTCGCCAACGGTCGTCATCACCTTCGATGATGGGTATCTCAACAACATCGAAGTTGCGCTGCCGATCCTCCAGCGCCACGGGTTCCCGGCCACGATTTTCTTGACGACGGGGCTCACTGGGACAGAGCAGGCGCTTTGGCCCAGCAGGCTCAACCTGGCGTTGCAGGCAACCAGCCGTACCAGCGTTGAATGGCGTGGCATGACCGTCGCGTTAACAAACGAAGGCGCACGGAGGGCTGCATTGGCGCGCTTGCAGGAAGCGGTCAAGGAAAAGGCGGGCGGCGCGCCGGGCGATGCCGTGGCCGAAATCGAAGCGGCACTGGAGGTTCCCGTCGATCCGCCGGTGGCCCGCACCTCGCCCTTTGCCATGATGAATGCGGACGACATCGCTGCCGCACTGACAAGCGGTTTGATCAACTTTGGGGCGCACACGCTGACGCACCCGCTTCTGTCAAAGCTTGACGACAATAGGCTCGCCGACGAAATCATCGGGTCGATCGACGCTGTCGAAAAACTCACCGGACAGCCTTGCCGCAGCTTCGCCTTCCCCAATGGCCGCACCATCGACTACGACGCGCGAGCCTTGGATCATCTGGCACAACGCGGCATTGAGGCGACCGTGACGACCGTCAGCGCCCCGAACCGGAAGGACACCGACCGATTGCAGCTGCACCGGCATGGCGTGGGGCCCGAGATGTCGCTCCTCCGATATGCGGCGACGGTCTATGGTCTGCCATTGGACGCTGCGGTGGGCGCTGTGCGCCGACTTCGTGGCTAGTGACTTTGCCGCCGACCGAAAAACGCGCCTTTCAAAGTGCCCATCACGGTCGCGCCAATCCACGGGTAGGTCAGGTAAATGGCCGGAACCGGATCACGCCACTGGAAGACCGCGTAGCCGTTCGCCTTCAGCAACGTATGAACCAGCGCCTGCAAGCGCGCGAAGCGCTGAAGGGCGCCGACGCCGGGTTCGCGCAGCCCGTTAAGATCGCCCAGAATCCAATTCAATCGCCGTGCAACAGAGTAGGTCCTCGCCTTGTCCTGACGCGCGCTTCGCAAACGATCCGAAACCGCCAGCGCGACAGGGTTAATCCCTGACAATTCACAAATCGCGATATTGGCGTCCGTTCGCGGGTTGATTTCCAGGAACTGCGACGTCCCTGTATCGGCGTCATACATGAACTGAACACATCCCAAGACAGGCTTTCCACCAATGCCTTGACCGCTGTCCGATGTGCGGGATGGACCTCGACCGAAGCTGAAACCAACAAAACGATCATCCTTGCACGCGCGGCGCGCGCGTAGAAAAGGCTCATAGCCCGCTTCCCTCAAGGCCCAGGCGACTGGCAGCGTCTGGCGATTGCATTCGAGGATTAGGACCGTCACGCACATCGCCTATACAGATTATCGCACTAATCAGGCCTCAATTAGTCAATTGTTGCCATTCGGCGACCAATGGCCGACGACTTCATGACAGGCCGCGATGGTGTTACCGTCATTGTCAGTTGATTCTCGCCCTTTGGCTTGCCGAGTTCTGTGATGAGATACGAGTGCGTTCCCGCGCGTGAATTGGACGGCAGCACGCTTTCAGCATGGCAAGATTTGCTTGGCATACTGTCGCAATTCAACAGCCCTTTCCTGTCTCCGTGGTTTACGCGAACGGTCGCCGAGGTTCGCGACGACGTATTTGTCACCCTCATTGAAGACGGTCAGAAGCTTGTTGGTTTCTTCCCACATCAGCGCAGGGGCAAGCGGGCATTGCCTGTTGCAGGCATACTGAACGACTGCCACGCCGCCGTAGTCCATCCTGGTGCCGATTGGTCGCCAAAAGAGATGCTGCGTGCAAGCGACGTGAACCTCTGGGATTTCAGCCACCTGCTCGGAGCGCAATCCGAATTTCGCCCGTTCGCGAAGACAATCGTCGACGCACCGATCATCCGGCTTTCAAACGGGTTCGATGCCTATCTGCGCGAGCGCAAGGACGCTGGCTCGAAGCAGATCGATCAGATCCGCCGGAAGCGCCGAAAGCTTGTTCGAGAATGCGGCGGCGAAGCGAACGTGCGGTTCGAGCCGCTATCACGTGACACGGCCGCGATGCGGCAAATGATCGACTGGAAGATCGCGCAATGCGAACGCACCGGAACGCCAGTCTTCTTCCGCGAACCATGGGCCGTCGAACTGATCGAGCGATTGCTTCGACTGGAAACAAAGGGTTGCAAAGGGGCCTTGTCGGTCCTTCGGGTCGGCGATGACCCCGCGGCCGTGCACTTCGGCATCCGTTCCAAATCAACCTGGCACTGGTGGTTTCCGACGTATTCCGAAAGCTGGTCGTCTTATTCGCCTGGAAAGATACTGTTGTTGGATCTGTGCGAGTATGTGGCGGACCCAAACCGTTCACAGACAAGGATCGATCTGGGCGCGGGCGACGATGCCTACAAGGCCAGCTTTGAAAACGGCCATTACACCGTCATGACCGGCCATCTATCACTCGGCTCGCCATATGCCGCCGTCCGATCCGCGAAGAATGGGATCTTCGACTGGGCCAGAAAGGCGCCGCTTCTGTCCCCTGTTCGCAAAGCGAAGCGACTGATGACAGGCCGCTAGGCAAGAAATCGTGTTGTCATGCCCACTATATTTCCCTTGGGTCAGCGAGTAGGGGTGATCGCGTGTTGGTTTCAAGAATCTATCCAGGGTGATTTGGGAATGAGTGCAGCGCCAGAAGGGCCACGGGCGGACGGAGCGACAGCGCGCACAGCCGTGTACGGCGTCGTTTTCAACCTTCTGTCCTACCTGTTGACGCGTGGCCTGAACCTGCTGATCACGATTATGCTGGCGCGTGTCCTAATGCCGGAAGGCATGGGCCTTATCGCGGCCGCGCTTCTGGCCATCGAACTGATCGACATCGTCTATGGCTTCGGCCTGCGCGAGATGCTGATCTATGACCGGAATTCCGAGAAACGGCGTCAAAGCACTGCATTCTTTGTGATTTGCATTGTCGCGGTGCTCCAGATGTTGGCCATGCTTGCCGCCGCTCCATTGTCCGCCAGTCTGGTAGATGATCCGCTGATCGTGCCCATCATGATGTGGCTGGCGCTCCTCTTTCCCATTGCGTCGGCGGGCGCGGTACATGAAGCGATTTTGCTGAAGACGCTCGAGTTCAAGAAGGTCGCCGGGGCCGAGATGTTGTCGGTAATCGCAAAAGCCGCGGTTGCGCTCAGCATGCTTTGGTTGGGTTTCGGTGTCTGGAGCTTCGTGGCCAGCATGTTCGCTGCCCATATCGTACGAACCGCCGCTTTCTGGGTACTTTGCGATTGGCGACCTCGAAGACCGGATCTGCGCTGGTCTACCATTCTGCGCCAACTTCGTTATGGTCAGCATATCGTCTTCACAAGCTCGATCGGGAAAATCCAGCAGCGCAGCGATCAGCTTTCCATCGTGGCTTCCATGGGAGACGCGTCGCTCGGGGTCTATTTCATCGCCTCACGCATACCGGACATCGTACTTCTTGGGGTCAGCATCACGCTGAGCAAAGTGGTCTTCCCGACGCTGGCAAGCGCTGCCGGCAATCGGGAGCGGTTGATAAGCATGTACTTCAACACCATGTACGGGTGCGCCTTTCTGATGGCACCCATCTCTGTCGGGGTCGCATGTATTGCACCGGCCATTGTCTACCTCCTTTTCGGCGAAGAATGGTCCGCCGCAATCCCGGTTCTGGTTATCCTCGCTCTCACGGGCATCCCGAAGGTGGTCGGTTGGTCCGCTGGCGATGTCTTCAAGGCGACGGGACGTCCCGAATTGCTGACTTACGTCAACATTGTGCAGACCACGATCGTGACGCCGTTCGTATTTGCCGTAGCTTGGATCACGCGGGACCTTGTTGCGATTGCGCTGGCAATGCTTGTTGGCCAAGTCGTCTTTACGCTCCTCAGTCTGGGAGCCATGAAACGGTACGAAGGCGTGGGCATACTTCCAAGCTTTGGAGCCGCGCTCAAACCGATCATCGCCTCGTTCATTATGGGTGCCGTCGTACTTGCCGCCCAAAGCGCATTCGCGTCGCTTGGACTTGGGGTGAATCTTCTGCTGTCTATTTTCGTTGGGTCAGTGACCTACACCGCTGCTATGCTGGTGATTGACGGCAAGAACTGCATCAAGTGGTTAAAGGTCATGGCGCCAGACCGTTTTCAGCCGACCTGAAACGAACTGTTTCCCAACAATCCGACATCACACGCAATGGTGTTGCACGTTATTGTCGACAACTAACCCCTTCTGTGGCATCGTAATTTGGGTTTTGTGAGTTTATGGGGGGTGTAGTCGTGTCACGACTCGCGTTGATTCTTTTGGGCACAATATTTTTCGTGCCGATTTCCATGCCAGTTCAGGCGCAAGAGTCCGAACAAGGCGCGCTGGTTCAGGAAGTAGCCGATACTCGACAAGAACTGGACGCGCTGAAATCTGAAATTGAAACGTTGAGAACCGAACGCCGCGCAGCCTTGCTGTTGGTCTCGGGCATTGAAGACGCGCGCCGCAACGTCGAACAAGAAGTCGCGCAGATCACGGAGCGGCTCGAAGGCTTTCGCGAACAAGAGCGAACGCTGAGTGCCGCCATAGCAGAGGCCACCAAGACATCCGCAGACTTGCAGGATCGGGTCGCCTCGGAAAAAGCTGTGCTTGACGGCTTGCGGGCCGAGATCGCGGAAGGCCAGGAAGTCGCCGCGAGGACAGAGACTTTGAAGTCGGAGCTTCAGAAAGTTGAAACCACGCTTCTTGCGACACAGAACGCGCTTGAGGGCGCGCAAGCCACAACCGAACAGCTGAAGATACGACGCGAGGACCTTGTCGCCGAGATCAACAAGAGAGAAGACTCCCTCGCAAAAACTACCACCGAACTGAAGGACCTCGAGACGCTGGTCATCGCCGCACGGTCCGAGAATGAGCTTCTGACCGAGGAACTCGCACAGCGCGAAGCAGTTCAGGCTGAACTTGCCAGGCTGACTGACGAGCTGAAAGAGGCGACCGCTGATGTGGCGACGACGCAAACCGCGCTCGAAAGTCTGCGCGCCGACGTCGCGGTGGCCGAAGGGCAAATGCAAAAGCTGTCGGCAAGCATCGCACAGGCCGAGACCTCGCGCGACGAGACCCTGGCCGCGACAGCCGTGGCGCTGAAGGACCTCGAAATCATCAAGGTGGAAACCCAAGACGCACTGGCAGCCGCCAAGGATGCAGAGACGAATAAGAAGCTGGCCGAAGAGCTTCGGGTGGAAGTCGCTTCACTGCAAAGCGAGCAGGAAGAACTCTCTCGGGATATCGCGGCCCTAGCAGAAACGAAAGAATCCGCGACAGCCGAAACCGAAACCGCAACGGCAGCACTTGTCGAAACACAGTCCGAACTGGATACGGCGCAGACACAACTGGCAGACCTTCGCGCCGAACAGGAACTTGTCAGCGAACAGGTCGAAGAAGCGCGCGCACTGACCGCAGAGCTTGATACGCTCGCGGCAAGAAAGCAGCAACTAACCGAAGAGAACGATGAACTGCTGGCTCAAAAGATCGCCGTGACGCTCGACATCGAAACGCTCGACGCCGCGCTAAGCGATGCGTTGGCAGAATCCGACAAGGTAAAAGCCGACCTTGCCACGCTGCAAGATCGGCAAGCGACGGCCGAAAAGAACGTGGCCGAGACCGAAGCCGTCCTTGCGGAACTGACTGCGCAATCCGAAGAAAAGAAAGATGTCGTCGCAAGGCTGGATACGGCGGAAGCCGATTTGGCAGCCATGCTTGTGGAACTGGCCGAAAAGACGTTCAAGCGCGACGCCACTCAACGCGAGTTGTCCGAGCTCGAAGTAGTGGTGGCCGCGCTCAACGGCGACAAGGGGACGTTGACGGCCGAGACCCAGGCTCTGGCGGAAGAGGTCGCCTCGCAACAGGAACGACTGGCACTTGTCACCACCGACCTTGAAACTGTAACCGCCGAAATGGCCGATGCAGAGGCCGAGCGTGAAGCCTTCGCTGAACTTCAAGCCCAGAAAGCCACTCTGACGGAAGAGCTTTCAGCGCTCGAGGCCGAGAAGGCTACAGGCGCTGCGCGGGTGGCCGGACTTGAAGCTTCGGTGGCCTCTCTAACCGGCGACCAAGAGACCCTGACGTCCGAGACCCAGGCTCTGTCCGAAGAGATTACCGCTCAGAAAGAGCAACTGGCACTGGTCATTACCGACCTTGAAGGTGTGACCGCGGAACTGGCAAATGCGACCGCCGAACGCGAAGCCTTCGCCGAGTTGCAGGCCCAGAAAGCCTCTCTGACGGACGAGCTGGCAGCCCTCGAGGCAGAGAAGGCCGCCGGCAGCGAACAGGTGGCCGAACTCAACAAGGCGATTGCGCTCAGCACCCAGGAACTCGCGGTTCTGAACGAAGGGGTCGCCCAGGCAGACGCTGCTTTGGAAGCGCAAAGCACCGAGTTCGCGCGTCAAGAAGAACTCAGAAGCCAGTTGGGCCAAGAGATTCTTGAACAAGAGGCGCAACTGGCCTCGCTCTCTAACGATACCGGGCTGGCACGCGCCGCGTTCGAAGAGCAGACGGCCTTGTTCGACGCCACGACGGATGAACTCGAAGTCGCGCTGGACGCACTTGCAGATGCTGAAGACAAGATCCTTGTCGCGAACGCCTCGCTCGACGATTACCAAGTACGTCAAAGCAATCTGACCGCCGAAATCGACGCGCTGGCCGATGACAAGACCCGTGCAGGCGACGAACTGGCCGCGTTGAACGCCCAGATCGACGGCGCGATGGCGGACCTAGAAGGGGCAAGATCCGAAACGGCTGAGCTGAATTTGGAAGCTGAAGACCTTCGTGCGCGCCTGCAGACAGGTGAAGAGCAGCTCGCTGTCCTCGAAGAGGCCAAGTCGGATCGCGCACTGCAGATCGCCACGCTTGAACAGGAAGTCCGGGCAATGCGCGCGGATGCCGATAGGGTGCGGTCAGATTTCGCGGCCTTGACCAAGGCTTTGTCCGTCATCCTCTCAAACGAAACACCGAAACCGGATGAATCGGTGGTAACAGAGGGTGGTGACGAAACCGCATCGATCATGACGGCATCGACCGACGCTGGCGTCGAAACGCAGCCCGTTGTCGAGGAAGAGGCTCCCAAGCCGGACAGAAGGGTCCGGGGCGATCCGCCGTCGCGGGATGTCATCCTGCGCGCGATATCGTCTGCGCCCGGACTGGCGAACGCGGCTCCTGACGAATTGGAACTTCTGACGGCGGAGCTGGAACAGGGAGTCTGCGCGGTTGATGCGCTGCAAGAAGTCTTTGGCCAGGTGAACCGGCAAACGCTGGTGTCCCTCATTCGGGAAATTGGCCCATGTTGAGACGTTTGGTGGGGAAAATGGGAATGAAGAACAGCATAATTTCAGGGGTCTTCGGTCTGTGTGTTCTGGTTGCAGGCGGCTTGACTGCAACAGCCAAAGCGCAGCAGTTCGAAAAGAACGTCCTGACCGGGGGACCGAACGGGACGTACATCCAGATCGGTCGTGACATGGCGAACGTCGCCAGCGCCTGTGGATTGGACTACACCGTCCGGGAAAGCGCGGGTTCGCTCGAGAATTTCCTGGGCGTGCGCAAACGGCGGAATACCCAGTTCGGCATCGTGCAAAGCGACGTACTGGAGTACCTGAACACTTTCGCAAGCAACGACCCCGACATCGCCCGCGCGATCCGGGGCGTTCGGATTGCCTTCCCGCTCTACAACGAGGAAGTGCACATCCTGGCTTCGAAAGATGTTGCAAGCCTCTCAGAGCTTAATGGGCGTCGTGTCGCGGTTGGCGTCGAAGACAGCGGCACGTTTCTGACCTCCTCGCTGGTGCTTGACCTGGCGAACATTCAGCCCTCTGCCCGTGTGGCCGTCAGCGCGACCGAGTCGCTCGCCAGGCTGAAAGACGGCGACATCGACGCCCTCTTCTATGTGGCGGGCGCGCCGACGAAACTCTTTCAGGATGAGTCGATCGACGCGGAGCGTTTCCACCTGCTGCCAATCGACGATCCGACGCTTGAGTCGGTCTATGTCTCGGCCACAATCCCGGCGGGCACCTACCCGTTCCAGGACGCCGCGACCGATGTGGTGGCGGTGAAGGCGGTGTTGATGACCTACGAATACAATCCGAACCGGAACCAGTATCACCGGGAAAGCTGCAAGGCCGTGTCCGACATGTCGAACCTGATCCTGACCAACTACCAGCAGCTGCGCGAGGTCGGGCACCCGAAATGGAAGAACGTCGATCTGACTGACCTTCCGCCCGGCTGGGATGTCAGCGACTGCGTGAATGAAGGGCTGCAGGACGACTACCCCATGCAGTGCACCACCCCCGGCGAGATGCCAGCGACTAACTCACTCGAAAGCGCCGCCAACGACGCGTACCGTCGGCGTATCTGTGAAACCATCGGTTGCTAACGTTGAGGGTCTACTTGATCGGCGCGGCCATTCGGAACAACTCTGACGCTGGCCGTTCATCGATAGAATCTTCAGGCGGAGCGTCGCCAAGCGACATCCGCCTTATTTGTTCAAGGATCAAAACGCCCAGGCCGGCCAGTATCGCGCCCAAAAGGCCCGCGATTGCCGCTGCGACGCCCGGGCTCATGCCCACAGGATTTTCTGTTGCCGTACGCTGATCGATGACCGACACCACCGGAGCAACCTTCTTGCTGAAGTCCCGCGTCAGGGTCCAATTCGTTTCCTCGACCTCAAGCGTCAGTTGCCGTTCAACAGCCAAGGCGATCCGTCGGTCCAAAGGCTCCGTGATGGTCCGGAACAGATCAACGCGCTTCACACGGTCGCGAGCTGACCGCACGGCCTCGGTTAGTTGCACGTTGCCGGGGTTCTGCAAAAGCTGACTCTCCGCCTCTGACAAGTCTTGCCAGGCGATATCAGACTCGATCGTCGCGTCAAAAATGCCGTACTCGTCCTCGATCTGTTTGCGAACAGCGATCAAGGTCTGATGTTCCTCGCGCGCCGCATTCAACTGGTTCTCGAAATAGGCCGTTGCATCGCGGTCCAGCAACTCATCCCGCCACTCCAGATAGGTGTCGATATGGGTGCTCACGATACGGTCGGCGACATCTGAATCAGGATGCTTGGCCGAAACATGAACAATCGATGCGCCTTGAAACCGCGAGATATGGACCGCCTCGACCAGATCACGCACCCGGGCACTTGTTGGCGCCTCGTCGCCAGCAGGTTGCGATGCTGGCAAAAGCTCAACATCGCCAAGCCGCTCCAACGTGCGCTCAAAGACCTGGTGCGACGACAGAATGCGCATCTCGGTGAAGATTGCTGAATCGAGCGTGATCCGCACGTTTTCGCTCCAATTGCGCGGCTGCTCGCCCGGCGCGACCGGAAAGTACTCACGCCCAAACCGATATAATAACGCGGTATCCGCCTCGAACTGTCGCGGCGACTGCACCTGATACGCCCCGCCCATCCCAGCCGCGACCATCGCCGCGACGAGGATAAGCCACATCCACCGGCGGAGATCCGCTGCCATGTCGAAGATAGCCAGAATAAAAGAAATCACACCCGACCCCACTCGTTGCCTAACAACCAATCACCCGACGGCGAATGACCAAAAATAACCCGAAAAAACACAAGAATACAGGCTTTCCCGGTGAAAAATTCGTCGGCTGTTGCCACTCGGGAAATCTGGGACGAAAACAACAGACAAGCGCTCCCGAAACCCGCAAGCCGCCCAGATGCCAAGCCTCGCAGACCCAACATCGCTTCTCCTTGCCGCCTTCGCGCTCTTTCTCGGCGGGGTCCTGAAAGGCGCCACGGGTGCAGGCAGTCCGGTCATTGCGGTGCCGATCCTGTCTCTTCTTTACTCCGTTCCTTTCGCCGTAGCGGTCTTCGTCCTCCCGAACCTGATGACGAACCTCTGGCAGGGGTGGCAGTACCGCGCCCACGTCTTCGATCAACGCTTCACATTAATCTTCGCGCTGACCGGCGGAATAGGCGCCGCCATCGGCTCGGTCATGTTGGCGCATTTGCCAGCCGACACCCTGATGCTCGGCTTAGCGCTTGTCGTTTTGCTTTACATCGGTTTTCGGCTGGCCCGACCCGGGTGGCGATTACCGTCCGCCTGGAGCCAACGGCTCGTCGCCCCCATCGGCCTTCTCGGCGGCATCATGCAAGGGGCCGGAGGCATTTCCGCCCCGGTCTCGGTCACTTTCCTGAACGCGATGCGACTGGACCGCCCAGTCTTCATCGTGACCATATCGGCGTTCTTTGCCGTTATGGCGGCAATCCAGTTTCCGGCCCTCTGGTCGCTGGGGCTGCTCGACGACACACGCTTGCTCCAAAGCCTTATCGCCGCTGGGCTTCTATTTGCCGGAATGCCGGTCGGCGAACGGCTGGCACGTCGTCTTTCCGCGCGGGCCTTCGATCGTGCGATGCTGGTACTGCTGGCAGCAATTGCCCTTCGCCTGATCTGGGTGGCCGCGACGTGAGCGGGAAGGCATTCCGATTGATCGCGACACAGCAACGGACGCGGTGCTGGGCGGACCGTCCATCAGGCGTCACGTTCCATGATCCACTCAACTTCCGGTGCAGGCACAAAGCGCCATTTGCGCAGCGGCCCGGCCATGACATTGAGATAGTACATCTCGAAACCATAGGGCGCCCCGCAGGGGTGGTGTCCGCGTGGAACTAAAACCACGTCTCCGTCGATAACGGCCATTGTTTCATCAAGTTGCCCGTCATCGGTGTAGACACGCTGGACACCGAACCCGCCCGCGGGATTAAGACGGTGGTAGTAGGTCTCTTCGAGGTAGGTGATCCGGGGATAGTCATCCTCGTCATGGCGGTGGCTGGGGTAGCTTGACCAATGACCAGGCGGGGTGAAGACCTCGGTCACCAGCAGACTGTCGGCGAAGTCCTCCGCCTCCATCGCGATGTTGTTGATATGGCGGGCATTGGTGCCCTTGCCGCGTTCCGTAAGCGTTATGTTCTCGGGACCGATCCTGCGCGCTTCGTGACCGCCTTGCCCCGGCGCTGAACACACCGCCAGATTGCAGTCGGTTTCTGCTCTTGCCTCCCATTTCGTTCCGTTTGGCAGATAGAGGCTATGCGGCGGTGTCTTCTCGAAAACACTCATCCGTTCGCCCAGAACGCCCCAGTCCTGATCCGCGCCCTTCAGATGCGCTTTGCCTTCGACCATGACCAGGATCACCTCGCGGTCGCCAGTGACTTCCGCAGCCGTGTCACCCGCTTTCAATCTGTAAAGCGAGAAGCCGACATAACGCCATCCCGCGCTTTCCGGCGTAATCTGATGGACTTTGCCACGGCTACCAAAGGGTTTGCAGAGAAGATCGGGCATTCTTGTTCCTTTCCGTGTCGTTCGGCGGAAGAGCCGCCGCTCGCGCATTTGGTTCAAGCAGCCTGTCTCGTATTCGGCGCAGACAGGGTCACATCGAATACTGCAAGGGTGGTGCCATCTGACACAGCTTGCGCAAAAAGCTGCGCCTGGCTCATGGGCGCATTACCTCAGATGGGCGTCAGCGTCACCTTTGTTTACCTAAGCTACGGCAAACGCGGGGAAAGTGCCAAACTCTGGTGAATGTGCTGCGATACACTCGACCGCGTGAAAGACGCCCGCAATCGCAAGGCCGAGGCAAGGCTGGCAGCCGCCGGAATCGCGCCTCCACGGGAATCAGCACCTGTGCCTCGGGCGCTCAGATCACCCCAACGGTTGCACCGCCCCGGAAAGCCGACAAACAGATCGGCGTCAACATCGGCGATCTGGTCACCACTGCGTCCCGTGTGTCAGCCGATGCGCCGCGCCTCGCACTCGATCCGAACGTCCGCCGCGCTAGGGAACACCTCGCGCAAAAGCGGATCGAGGTGGTTCTGAAAGACAAGGACTAACGTCAGCGCGGACCTTAGCGCGGTGGCACCATGTGAATTTGGATGCGGAGCGGCACCTCGAAAACTGCGGAGGTTCCGGCGACGGGTGGTGAGACTTTAGTGGCAAGCAGGATGGAGAATACCGCCCAGATTGCCGAGGCGCGCGTCTGAAGTCGCGGCGACCGAAAGACAGTAGCGGTCGAGCATCCAAGCGGCGCGCTCGCGGCGATCGTTCAGATGTGGCCGGGATCCTAAGACCCCGGCCTGTTCTCTCAATTCAAGGCTGCGTCAGTAATGGCGTGTGTCCATGCACCTTCGCCCGGATGGGCCGTGATCACAGGGTCGGATCCGCCAGCAAGAAGCGATGCGACGGTCCGTTCGAAGTCCGCCGGATCAAGCGCGCCGTTCGAGCCTGCCGTCAGCTTGGCAATCTCGCCCATCATGCGTTTTTGGTGCTTTTCCGTCTGAGCGCCGGTTGCGTCGTTTTCCAGTACGATCTCGGCGGCTTCATCTGGGTTTTCTTCGGCATACTTCCAGCCCTTCATCGACGCGCGGACGAACCGGACAAGCTTGTCGACCTCCGCCGGGTCCGAAAGCTTGTCTTCAAGGACATAAAGCCCATCTTCCAGCGTCGCGACGCCTTGGTCTTCGTACTTGAAAACCACGAGGTCGTCTGGGGTAAGCCCGGCGTCGATGACCTGCCAGTATTCGTTGTAGGTCATTGTCGAGACACAAGCCGCTTGCCCCTGAAGGATCGGATCTACGTTGAAGCCTTGTTTCAGGACGGTCACGCCGTCATCCCCGCCGTCGGTGCCGATTCCGAGTTGGCTCATCCAGCTGAGGAACGGGAACTCGTTGCCAAAGAACCAGACGCCGAGGGTCTTGCCTTTGAAGTCATCGGTGGTCGCGACGCCCGCATCCTTGCGGCAGGTCAACATCATGCCAGAGCTCTTGAAGGGCTGGGCGATGTTGACCATCGGCAGGCCTTTTTCCCGCGCTGCAAGCGCCGCGGGCATCCATTCCACCGTCACGTCGGCACCGCCACCTGCCAGCACCTGCGTGGGCGCGATATCCGGGCCGCCCGGGTTGATCGTGACGTTCAGGTTTTCTTCTTCATAGAAGCCCTTGTCGAGCGCGACGTAGTAGCCCGCGAACTGTGCCTGCGTCACCCATTTGAGCTGGAGTGTCAGGTCGTCGGCAGCTTGCGCAGCGGTCCCAAGCGCTGCAATTGCTGCGGCTGTCATTAGTTTCTTCATCGTATCCACCCTTTCGTTGGTCAGTTTTGGTTTTATCTCCTTTGCGACGGATGCCAGAAGGTCACCGCCCTTTCGAGCAAGGCGACACCGCCGTAAAAGGCCGATCCGGCAAGCGCTGCCACGACGATCTCTGCCCAGACCAGATCCAAAGCAAGCTGGCCGACGCTCGTCGATATGCGAAATCCCATGCCCATGATGGGCGAGCCGAAGAACTCTGCCACAATAGCGCCGATCAGCGACAGTGTCGTGCTGATCTTCAGGCCGTTGAAAATGAATGGCATCGCGCCCGGCAACCGAAGCTTCAGAAGCGTGCTCCAATACCCCGCTGCATAGGTGCGCATCAGATCCCGCTGCATTTGCGTGGTGTCTTGCAGGCCCTGAACGGTATTCACCAGCATTGGGAAAAAGACCATCACGACAACCACGGCCGCCTTGGACTGCCAGTCGAAGCCGAACCACATCACGAGGATGGGCGCTGTACCGATGATCGGCAGGGCCGCCATGAAATTCCCGATTGGCAAGAGGCCCAACTGCAGGAACCTGTAGCGGTCGACGAGGATCGCCACCAGGAACGCAGATCCGCAGCCGATCAGGTATCCTGTCAGCGCGCCTTTGATCGCCGTTTGCACGAAGTCCACCCAGAGAATTGGAATGCTGGAGGCAAAGGTCGCCGCGATAACGCTGGGAGCCGGAAGCAGGACGGCAGGAATCTCGAGCCCGCGCACAAGGCACTCCCATACCGCAATGATGGTCACCCCGAAGATCACCGGGACCGCGAGCCGTGTCAGGGGCGATCTTGGCAATCGGGTCAGCCGGATGTTCAGCGCGAAGGCGCCGATCCAGATGACCAATCCTGGTAGAAGCCAGCTCATGACAGACCCATGCGTTTCAGTGTCAGGCGCTGGAGCGCGCCGATCAACCCAACAAGGATGGCCGCCAGTGCCGCTGCCATCAACAGTGCCGACCAGATCTGTATGGTCTGGCCATAGTAGGATCCGGCCAGCAACCGCGCGCCCAACCCAGCGACCGCGCCCGTTGGCAGTTCACCAACGATGGCGCCGACGAGGCTGGCCGCCATCGCGATTTTCATCGATGTGAAGAAGTAAGGCATCGAGGATGGCAGGCGCAGGTGCCAGAACTCCTGCGCGCGGCTAGCGTTCCACGTGCGCATCTGGTCAAGCTGCATGGCATCCGGACTGCGCAGCCCCTTCACCATACCGACGACGACGGGGAAGAAGCTGAGGTACATCGAGATCATGGCCTTGGGCAAAAGGCCGGTGATGCCGACGGCGTTCAAAACAACGATGATCATGGGCGCGATGGCAAGGATCGGGATCGTTTGGCTTGCGATGACCCAGGGCATCACCGACATATCCATCACGCGGCTGTAGACGATCCCGATGGCAAGCGCGCAACCAAGGGCGGTACCGAGGATAAATCCAAGGACCGTCGCGCTCATCGTGATCCAGCTGTGGAAGATCAGCGAGCGTTTGGAAGTCACTTTCTTTTCCACGGTGGTCTGCCAGATTTCCGCGCCGACCTGATGTGGAGCCGGCAGGCGCGGTTTTTCCTGCGACCAGGTGTCCGCCACGAGGTCTGTGAAATTCAGTTCGACCCCTGCCCGCTTGGCCTTGTCGTAGGCCCAATTGGCGTTCAGTTGCACGGCGGCAGCATACCAGACCGCGATTATGACGATCACGAAGGTCAGGACGGGGACAAGCCTAGTCATCATAGGCATGTCCTGCCCGCAGTCCGTCGCGTACCCGATGGGCGATTTCCAGGAATTCCCGAGAATCCCGGATGTCCAGCGGCCGCTCGGGCGGCAGCGTGTTTTCGATCACATCCGTGATCCGCCCGGGCCGGGGCGACATGACCACGATCTTGGTGGAAAGGTAGACCGCTTCGGGGATCGAGTGGGTCACGAAGCAGATCGTCTTCTGCGTTTGTGACCAGAGGTGCAGCAATTGTTCGTTCAAGTGATCCCGGACGATTTCGTCCAGCGCCCCGAAGGGCTCGTCCATCAAGAGCAGACCGGCGTCGAACGATAATGCCCGCGCAATCGAGGCGCGCTGTTGCATGCCGCCAGAGAGCTGCCAGGGGAACTTCCTGCCGAACTCGGCCAGGTCGACAAGCTCCAGTACCCGGGAGGCGCGCTTGGCCCGCTCGGCCTTGCTGTATCCCATGATTTCGAGCGGCAGTTGCACGTTGCCTTCGACCGTCCGCCAGGGATAGAGCCCGGCGGCCTGGAACACGTAGCCATAGGCGCGATCCAGACGGGCGGCTTCCGGCGTGGTGCCGTTGACCTCGACCTTGCCGGATGTCGGCTTTTCAAGATCGGCGATCACCCGCAGAAACGTAGTCTTGCCGCAACCAGAGGGGCCGATGAAGCTGACGAACTCGCCCTTGCCGATTTCCAGATCGACGTCTTTCAACGCATGAACCGGGCCGTCGTTCGTCTGAAACGTCAGGTTCAATCCGGCTGCTGAAATTACGTTCACCCTCACCCCCGAGGTCTTTACCTAGACACCCGTCGCCGGGATGCCGGTACGTTCGACTGGGCGTGGGGCGGTCAGTTCCTTCCAAGTCGAAAGCGCCTTGTTGACCGATGTGTTCGGTTCCCGCGCCACGAATTCGCCGTGGCCTTCCTGCGTCTTGATTTCCCCATCGTGGACAGCGACCTGGCCGCGCGTAAGCGTGAAGCGCGGCAGGCCTTTCACGTGCTTGCCTTCGAAAACGTTGTAGTCGATCGCGGACTGCTGGGTGTCGGCCGTGATGGTCTTCTCTTTTTCCGGGTCCCAGACGACAAGGTCGGCGTCGGCCCCGACGAGTATCGCGCCCTTCTTGGGATAGCAGTTCAGGATCTTGGCAATGTTCGTCGAGGTCACGGCCACGAATTCGTTCGGCGTTAGACGCCCCGTGGCGACGCCGTTCGTCCAAAGCATCGGCATCCGGTCCTCCAGCCCGCCGGTCCCGTTCGGGATCTTCGTGAAGTCGCCCACGCCGTAGCGCTTTTGCTCGGTCGTGAAGGCGCAGTGGTCGGTCGCCACAACGGAAAGCGACCCGGACTGAAGACCCGCCCAGAGGCTGTCCTGATGCTGTTTGTTCCGGAACGGCGGCGACATAACGCGCCGTGCGGCGTGGTCCCAATCCTTGTTGAAGTATTCGCTTTCATCGAGCGTCAGGTGCTGGATCAGCGGCTCGCCCCAGACACGTTTGCCCTGCTGGCGGGCTCGGCGGATGGCTTCGTGCGCCTCCTCGCAAGACGTATGCACGACATAAAGCGGCACGCCCGCCATGTCGGCGATCATGATCGCGCGGTTGGTGGCTTCGCCCTCGACCTGAGAGGGGCGCGAATAGGCATGCGCCTCAGGCCCGGTGTTGCCGTCCGCCATCAGCTTGGCCTGCAATTCGGCCACGACATCGCCGTTTTCGGCATGCACCAGAGCGGTTCCGCCCAGTTCGGCGAGGCGTTTGAACGAGGCGTACATCTCGTCGTCGTTCACCATCAGCGCGCCCTTGTAGGCCATAAAGTGCTTGAAGGTGTTGATGCCCCGAGTTTCGATCACGGTCTTCATGTCGTCGAAGACCTGCTCTCCCCACCAGGTCACGGCCATGTGGAACGAGTAGTCGCAATTGGCACGCGTCGATTTGTTGTCCCACCGCTGCAAGGCATCAAGCAGCCCCTCGCCCGGGTTGGGAAGCGCAAAGTCGACGACCATGGTCGTGCCGCCTGCAAGTGCCGCGCGCGTGCCGCTTTCGAAGTCGTCGGATGAATAGGTGCCCATGAAGGGCATTTCGAGATGCGTGTGGGGGTCGATTCCACCAGGCATGACATAGCAGCCGGTTGCGTCCAGTTCCTCGTCGCCCTTGAGGTTTTCCCCGATCTCGATGATCTGCCCGCCGTCGATCAGGACGTCCGCCTTGTAGGTCAGGTCGTGGGTGACGATGGTTCCGTTCTTGATGACTGTGGTCATGCGAGCCTCCCTGACACGCGGTTTTAGTCTTCTTCAATGCCAGCGGTGTCCAGCACCGCGTGGAACAACACGTCCGTCCCGGCCGCCGCCCATTCTTTCGAAATATCCTCGGCCTCGTTGTGGCTGAGGCCATCGACGCAGGGGCACATGATCATGGCCGTCGGCGCGACATCGTTGATCCAACAGGCATCGTGACCGGCGCCCGAGATGATGTCCATGTGGGAATAGCCGAGCCGTTCGGCGGCGCCGCGCACGGCGGCGACACAGCCTTCATCGAAGGCGGGCGGATCGAACTGGCCGACGATTTCGCACTCGAAGCTTACCCCGATCTCGTCACAAAGCTGCGGCGCGCGGGCCTTGAATTCGTCGACCATGCCATTGAGCTTGTCCAACAGATGCGTGCGCATGTCGACGGTGAAGACAACCTTTCCGGGAATGATGTTGCGCGAATTGGGATAGACGTCGATGTGCCCGATCGCGCCCACAGCGTTGGGCTGGTTCTTCATCGCGATCTCGTGGACAAGCTCGGTCACCAAGGCCAGGCCTCGGCCCGCGTTGCGGCGCATGTGCATGGGCGTCGAGCCGGTGTGGCTTTCCTTGCCGGTCACGGTGCATTCGATCCAGCGGAGGCCTTGGCCGTGAGTAACGACGCCGATGTCCTTGCCTTCGGCTTCCAGGATTGGGCCCTGTTCGATGTGCAGTTCGAACATTGCGTGCATCTTGCGGTCGCCGACCTTCTCGCCGCCCTTCCAACCGATGCGTTCCAACTCGTCGCCGAAGCGCTTGCCCTCCGCGTCGACGCGGTCATAGGCCCAATCCAACGTGTGTTTTCCCGCGAAGACGCCTGAGGCCAGCATCGCCGGCGCATATCGGGTGCCTTCCTCGTTCGTCCAGTTGACCAGCACGATCGGGTGCTTGGTGCGGATGCCCAGATCATTCATGGTGCGGAAGGCCTCCAGCCCGCCAAGCACACCCAGGACGCCGTCATAGCGCCCGCCCGTGGGTTGGGTGTCGAGGTGCGAACCCATGTAAACCGGAAGCGCCTCGGGATCGGTTCCTTCGCGCCGTGCAAACATGTTGCCGATCTCATCCAGACCCATTTTACAGCCGGCGGCTTCGCACCATTTCTGGAAAAGCGCCCGGCCCTCGGCATCCTCATTCGTCAAGGTCTGGCGGTTGTTGCCCCCGGCGACGCCCGGTCCTATTTCGGCCATTTCATGGATCGAGTCCCAAAGCCGGTCTGCATTGATCCGTACGTTTTCGCCAATTGTCCCCATTGTCTCCTCCTAGGTGGCCGGTCCAAGCTGCCAAGGAATTCTTGCACCATCGGCGTGTTTTTTTTACCATTTGGTCAAAGCAAGGTTTGCCCCGCGCGTGCCTTATGTCAAGGACAGAGCGCCTATCGTTTCGGCAAAACGGCGGATTAATCGGCGGGATTTCGAACGGCGCATAATCGAAGGGCGGCGTGAAAAGATGGACGGCAACAGTCGCGTTCAGAAACGAAATCGCAGCGCGATTCTGGCCGCCGCGCTGGATGTCTTTTCGCAGCACGGCTACCGGGGTGCAACGCTGGATCAGATCGCGTCGGCTGCAGGCATGTCAAAGCCAAACCTGCTCTATTACTTCCCGGGGAAAGAAGCCGTATTCGTCCAGTTGCTGCACGAGCTCGTCGACAAGTGGCTGGAGCCACTTCGCCAGTTGAATGCAGACGGCGACCCGTTGGAGGAGATCCGGACTTATGTCCGGCGCAAAGTTCAGATGAGCCAGGAAATGCCACAGGAAAGCCGGTTGTTCGCCAACGAGATCGTGCAGGGCGCGCCGCGCATGGGGACGTATCTGTCCCAGGATCTGAAAGAACTTTTCGACGAGAAGACTGCACTTCTGTCGAAGTGGATGGACGAGGGTCGGATCGCCCGGATGGACCCCCAGCACCTGATTTTCTCGATCTGGGCCACGACCCAACACTACGCCGATTTCGAGGCACAGATACATCTGTTGTCCGATCCCGGCACCGATGTGTTTCAGTCTGCTGCCGAATTTCTCGACAACCTCTACGTCAGGCTACTGACACCCTGATCATTCGGCAGCCTTGGTTACCGGGTTGTTGGGATGGGTTGTCCAGTTGGCATAGTCCGGTGAGACTTCGGTGCCGGTGCGCGGATCGACGGTTCCCGGAGCGAGTTCCTCCATCGTGATACACCCTTCGACGGGGCAGACATTCACGCAGAGATTGCAGGCGACGCATTCTTCGTCGATGACGTCGAAGACCCGGTCCGCGCTCATCGAGATCGCTTGATGCGAAGTGTCCTCGCAGGCCGCGTAACAGCGCCCGCATTTGATGCAGAGGTCCTGATCGATGCGCGCCTTGGTCACGAAATTTAGGTCGAGATACTGCCAGTCCGTCACGTTCGGTACCGCGCGACCAACGATGTCGGCAACGCTCTTGTGCCCCTTCTCATCCATCCATTGGGAAAGGCCCGAGATCATTTCTTGCACGATCTTGAAGCCATAGGTCATGGCAGCGGTGCAGACCTGAACGTTTCCCGCACCAAGGCTCAGGAACTCCGCCGCGTCGCGCCATGTCGTGACGCCTCCAATACCCGAAATCGGAAAGTTCGCCGTTTCCGGGTCGCGCGCTATCTCGGCCACCATGTTGAGCGCGATAGGCTTGACCGCAGGGCCGCAATAGCCGCCGTGCGATCCTTTGCCGCCGATCGAGGGTTCGGGGCTGAAGTTGTCGAGATCGACAGAGGTGATCGAGCTGACAGTGTTAATCAGGCTGACAGCATCCGCGCCACCGGCGCGCGCGGCGCGCGCCGGATAGCGGATATCGGTGATGTTGGGCGTGAGCTTCACGATGACGGGAAGCTTCGTGTTCTCCTTGCACCAACGTGCCACCATCTCGATGTACTCGGGCACCTGACCCACGGCCGAGCCCATGCCGCGTTCGCTCATCCCATGCGGGCAGCCGAAGTTCAGTTCGACCCCGTCCGCCCCGGTGTCTTCGATCCTGGGCAGGATCTCTTTCCAAGCCGCTTCTTCACACGGAACCATGACCGATACGACGACCGCGCGATCGGGATAGTCTTTTTTTACCCTCGCGATCTCGTCGAGGTTCGTTTGCAAAGGCCGGTCAGTGATCAGTTCGATGTTGTTGAGTCCCAGCAACTGCCGGTCCGCTCCCCAAATCGCCCCATATCGCGGCCCATTGACGTTGACGATCGGCGGGCCGTCTTCACCAAGCGTCTTCCAGACGACACCGCCCCATCCGGCCTCGAACGCCCGCCGCACGTTGTATTCCTTGTCGGTGGGCGGCGCAGAGGCCAGCCAGAACGGATTCGGGCTTTTGATCCCTGCGAATTCACTTGAAAGGTCAGCCATCTCGGTTCTCCCAAAAGCCCCGGTTGTTACGCGCTCAGCGCCTTGTGAATGTCCTCGGCCGCATCACGCCCCTCGGCCACAGCAGTCACTGTCAGATCCTCGCCCCCGGCGGTGCAATCACCGCCCGCCCAAACGCCGTCCACAGACGTCCGGCCTGCAGCCCCGACCTTGATCTTTCCACCGTCCATCTCAGGCAGTCCCGCCGTTTCGATTTTTTGACCGATAGCGACCAGCACCTGATCCGCCGGCACAGTGAAGCGGTCCCCAATGGGGTTGAGATCATCGTCGGTGTATTGGAATTCGACTGCAGAAACCCGGTCGTCTCCGATCACGCCAACCGGCGAGACATTGGTGACGATGCGAACACCCTTGGACGCAGCAAGGTCCTGTTCGAACACACTGGCGGACATGCGGTCCTTGCCCCGACGATAGGCCAGCGTCACGTTGAGGGCGCCAAGCAACCTCGCTTGCACAGCGGCATCGATGGCCGTCATGCCGCCGCCGATCACAACGACATCGCGCCCAACCTCGACGTCGGCGAAAGACGACGCCTGCCGCAGCCCGGCGATGAAATCAACAGCCGAGGCGACGCCTGCGATATCACCAGACCCAAGCCCAAGATCATTCACCGTGCCGAGCCCGACGCCCAGAAAGACAGCGTCGAACTGGTTTTTCAGATCTTCAAGGCTCAGGTCCTCTCCGAATGCGTGACCATACTTGATGTCGATCCCGCCGATGGCCAGCAGCCAATCGACTTCGCGGGCCGCGAAATCATCAACAGTCTTGTAGGTCGCGATCCCGTATTCATTCAGGCCGCCGGGCTTGGGAAGCCGCTCGAAGATCGCGACATCGTGGCCATGCATCGCCAACCTGTGCGCACAGGCCAGTCCCGCGGGTCCGGCCCCGACGACCGCCACACGTTTGCCGGTGGCTGCGGCGCGCGAAAACGGGTGTTTATCTGCCTCCATCAAAATGTCGGTGGCAAACCGTTGCAACTCGCCAATCCGCACAGGTTTGCCTTCTGCCGCCTCGCGAACGCAGGCTTCTTCGCAAAGGGTCTCTGTCGGGCAGACGCGGGCGCACATCCCGCCAAGGATATTCTGGGACAGGATTGTTCGCGCAGCGGCCTCTGGGGTGCCCGTTGCAATCTGCCGAATGAACAGCGGGATATCGATGTCGGTGGGACAGGCCGTTATGCAAGGCGCGTCATGACAGAAGTAGCAACGGTCGGCAGCAACAGCGGCCTCATGCGCGGTCATTGGGGCGTGGAGTTCCGAAAAGTTATCAGCGAGCTCATCCCGAGACAACCGCCCGGCTGCAATGCCGGTTTGGAGTTGCGAGGCCATTTGCGTCTCCCCATTTTTTTACCAATTGGTCAAA
>JASJDQ010000215.1 GCA_030065075.1 Paracoccaceae bacterium
CTGCACCGTCTGGGCATCCAGGCGTTCGAGCCTGTGCTGATCGAAGGCAAGGCGATCCAGCTTCACCCGCTCGTCTGCTCGGCCTTCAACGCCGACTTCGACGGCGACCAAATGGCCGTACACGTGCCGCTGTCGCTCGAAGCCCAGCTTGAAGCCCGCGTTCTGATGATGTCGACGAACAACGTTCTGTCGCCCGCCAACGGCGCACCGATCATCGTGCCGTCGCAGGACATGATCCTTGGTCTCTATTACATCTCGATGGAGCGGGAGGGCATGACGGGCGAAGGCATGGTCTTTGCCGATGCCGACGAGGTTCAGCACGCGCTGGACGCCGGCGAAGTGCATCTGCACGCCAAGATCACCGCACGGATCAAGCAGATCGGCGACGATGGTCTGGAAGTGTACAAGCGTTTCGAGACCACGCCTGGCCGGATGAAGCTTGGCGCGCTTCTGCCGCTGAACGCAAAAGCACCGTTTGACCTTGTGAACCGTCTTCTTCGCAAGAAGGAAGTGCAGCAGGTCATCGACACCGTCTATCGCTACTGCGGCCAGAAAGAGAGCGTGATCTTCTGCGATCAGATCATGTCGATGGGTTTCAAGGAAGCCTTCAAGGCCGGAATCAGCTTCGGCAAGGACGATATGGTCATTCCTGATGCCAAGTGGAAAATCGTCGACGAAGTGCGCGAACAGGTGAAAGAGTTCGAGCAACAGTACATGGACGGCCTGATTACCCAGGGCGAAAAGTACAACAAGGTTGTCGACGCCTGGTCGAAGTGCTCGGACGATGTCGCCGGTGCGATGATGGACGATATCTCGTCCATGCGGAAGGACGATGCTGGGGCCGAAATGGAACCCAACTCGATCTATATGATGTCGCACTCGGGCGCGCGAGGTTCGCCGGCCCAGATGAAGCAGCTGGGCGGGATGCGGGGCCTTATGGCCAAGCCGTCGGGCGAGATCATCGAAACCCCGATCATCTCGAACTTCAAAGAGGGCCTGACGGTGCTCGAGTACTTCAACTCGACCCACGGTGCCCGGAAGGGTCTGGCCGACACCGCGCTCAAGACCGCGAACTCGGGCTACCTGACGCGTCGCCTGGTGGACGTCGCTCAGGACTGCATTGTGCGCATGCAGGATTGCGGTACCGAAAACGCGATCACGGCTGAACCGGCGATCAACGATGGTGAAATCGTCGCCTCGCTGTCCGAGCGTATTCTGGGCCGTGTCGCGGCCGAGGACGTGATCGTGCCCGGCAGCGACGAAGTGCTGGCCACGAAGGGTGAGCTGATCGACGAACGGAAGGCCGACGCCATCGAGGCGGCGCAAATCCCGTCGATGCGCATCCGCTCGCCGCTGACCTGCGAGGCCGAAGAAGGTGTCTGCGCCATGTGTTATGGTCGCGACCTGGCGCGCGGAACGCTGGTGAACCAGGGCGAAGCCGTGGGCATCATCGCCGCGCAGTCGATCGGCGAACCCGGCACGCAGCTGACGATGCGGACCTTCCACATCGGCGGTATCGCGCAGGGGGGCCAGCAGTCGTTCATGGAAAGCTCGGCAGAAGGCAAGGTTGCCTTCACCAACGCGAACCTGATCGAAAACGCCGCTGGCGAGCAGATCGTCATCGGCCGCAACATGACCATGGCCATCATCGACGACAACGACGTCGAACGCGCCAGCCACAAGCTGGGCTACGGCACCAAGGTCTTCCTCAAGGAAGGCGCCAAGGTGGCCCGTGGCGACAAGCTCTTCGAGTGGGACCCCTATACTTTGCCGATTATCGCCGAAAAATCGGGCAAGGCGAAGTTCGTCGACTTGGTTGTCGGCACCTCGGTGCGCGACGAAACCGATGACGCCACCGGCATGACGCAGAAGATCGTGACCGACTGGCGCACCGCACCCAAAGGCAGCGACCTGAAGCCAGAGATCATTCTGGCCGACGGCAAAGGCGAGCCGGTGCGGAACGATGCAGGCAACCCGATCACCTATCCGATGTCGGTGGACGCGATCCTCTCGATCGAGGACGGGTCTGACGTGAAGGCCGGTGACGTGGTTGCGCGTATCCCGCGCGAAGGCGCCAAGACGAAGGACATCACCGGTGGTCTGCCGCGTGTGGCCGAACTCTTCGAGGCGCGTCGTCCGAAGGATCATGCGATCATCGCCGAGATCGACGGCTACGTGCGATTCGGGCGCGACTACAAGAACAAGCGCCGCATCAGCATCGAACCCGCCGACGAGTCGATGGAGCCCGTCGAGTACATGGTGCCCAAGGGCAAGCACATTCCGGTCGCGGAAGGTGACTTCGTTCAGAAGGGTGACTACATCATGGACGGCAACCCGGCGCCGCATGACATCCTTTCGATCATGGGTGTCGAGGCACTGGCGGACTACATGATCGACGAGGTGCAGGACGTCTATCGCCTGCAGGGCGTGAAGATCAACGACAAGCACATCGAAGTGATCGTTCGCCAGATGCTGCAGAAGTGGGAGATCCAGGATTCTGGTGAAACCACGCTTCTGAAGGGCGAGCACGTCGACAAGGCGGAACTCGATGCCGCGAATGAAAAGGCCGAGGCCGAAGGGCGCCGCCTGGCGCAGGCCGAGCCGATCCTCTTGGGCATCACCAAGGCGTCGCTGCAAACCCGCAGCTTCATCTCTGCAGCGTCGTTCCAAGAGACGACGCGCGTGCTGACTGAGGCCTCCGTTCAAGGCAAGAAAGACAAGCTTGTCGGTCTGAAGGAGAACGTCATCGTGGGCCGTCTGATCCCGGCCGGTACGGGCGGGGCAACGCAACGCGTTCGCCGCATCGCCGCCGAGCGCGACCTGAAGGTTATTCAGGAAGCGCAGGCCGAGGCAGAAGCGGCCGCCGCGTTGGCTGCGCCCATGGACGAAGGCGAGATCATCGATGCCGATCTGGTCGCGACGCCCGAAAGTCGCGACTGACGGTAAATCAGAGAATGAAGCAAGGGCCTCGCGAAAGCGGGGCCCTTTCCTTTTTCAAGGTTCCGGTCATAACTGGCGGATGAGCCTCGACTTTGACGACATAAAGAAGGCCCGTGCCGCCATCCGCGATGCGACCGTACTGACACCGACCGTGCACGCGACGCGGCTGTCGCAGAAGCTTGGGTTCGACCTTTACCTGAAGCTCGAAAACCTGCAGCACACGAACGCCTTCAAGGCACGAGGCGCTCTGAACAAGCTCCTCAGCCTCACGCCCGAACAGCGCGCAGTCGGGGTCATTGCTTGCAGCGCAGGCAATCACGCGCAGGGAGTCGCCTATAACGCCACTCGGCTTGGTATCGCCTCGACCATCGTGATGCCGCATGGCACGCCCTTCAACAAGATACAGCGCACGCGGGATTTCGGTGCGACGGTCGAGCTTCATGGAACGAGTTTCGACGAGGCCATGGCCTTTACCCATGACCTGACAAAACGCGAGGGGCTTCAGCTGATCCACCCGTTTGACGACCTGCTGGTCGCGGCGGGCCAAGGGACGGTGGCCTGTGAAATGCTTGAGCAGGTCCCGGGTTTGGACACCATCGTCGTGCCCATCGGCGGCGGCGGGCTCATGGCGGGCATGGCGGTAGCGGCGAAGGCGATGAAACCCGGGATCGAGTTGATCGGGGCGCAGGCCCTTTTGTTCGATGCCGTTAAATCATGGATAGATGGCACGCGCCCGCATTTCGACGGCGCGACCCTTGCCGAGGGGATCGCGGTCAAAGAGCCATCGGAGGCCAACATCGAGGTCATCCGCACCCACGTGGACCAGATCGAAACGGCTACCGAAGCAGAGATTGAAACGGCCGTATTCGATCTTCTGTCGAACGAAAAGATCGTCGCCGAAGGCGCGGCGGGCGCGGGCATGGCGGTGGTAGAAAAGCTGGCGCGCGACTTCCAGAGCAAGAAAATCGGTTTGGTTGTCTGCGGCGGCAATATCGATTCCCGCGTACTTTCAACGCTGATCCTGCGCGGCCTCGTGCGCGACGGACGCATAGCTCGCCTGACGTTCGAGATCGACGACACGCCGGGGCAGCTGGCCGAGATCTCGCGCATGATCGGCGAAGCGGGTGCAAACGTCGTTGAAGTGATCCACCAGCGCATGTTCCAGAGCATTGCGCTGAAGCAGGCCGAACTGGACATCGTCATCGAAGCGCGGGACCGGTTCCATGTGCACGAACTCGTCGAGCAGTTGCGGCAAGCGGGTTTCAAGGTGACGACGGATATCGACTGAGGCCCGTTGCCCTTCACCCGGCCCCGCGCTAAGTCCCCCGGGACGAAACAGGGGAAAGAGCCATGTCCAACGCCCAACTGGAAAAAGCCATCGAAGCGGCCTGGGACGCACGCGATACGATCACGCCGGCAACGACGGGCGAGACGCGGGAGGCGATCGAAGCCACGCTGAACGCGCTTGATGGCGGCACCCTGCGCGTGGCACAGCGGCAGGACGACGGCACGTGGCACGTCAACCAGTGGGCCAAGAAGGCGGTTCTGCTGGGCTTCCGCCTGAAAGACATGGAACAGCAGTCGGGCAGCTCTCAGGGCGGCGCCTGGTGGGACAAGGTTGACAGCAAGTGGAAGGACTGGGGCGACAGCGAGTGGCAGGCAGCGGGCTTCCGGGCCGTGCCGAACTGCGTCGTGCGTAAATCGGCTTATGTGGCTCCGGGCGTTGTGTTGATGCCATCCTTCGTGAACCTCGGCGCCTATGTCGACAGCGGGACCATGGTGGACACATGGGCCACCGTTGGCTCTTGTGCGCAGATCGGCAAGAACGTCCATCTTTCGGGTGGCGTCGGCATCGGCGGCGTTCTTGAGCCGATGCAGGCAGGTCCCACAATCATCGAGGACAACTGTTTCATCGGCGCGCGCTCCGAAGTCGTGGAGGGTGTGATCGTCCGTGAAGGCTCGGTTCTGGGCATGGGCGTTTTCATCGGCCAGTCGACCAAGATCGTCGACCGCGACACGGGTGAGGTGATGTACGGCGAAGTGCCGCCCTATTCGGTGGTCGTTGCTGGGTCCATGCCGTCGACGGGTGGCGTGCACCTTTATTGTGCGGTCATCGTGAAGCGCGTCGATGAAAGGACCCGGTCCAAAACCGGCATCAACGAGCTTCTTCGTGACTGAAGCGGCCTGACCTGATTGAATTCACCGACCTGGCTGGTCGGTGAGTCCGCGATCTTTTGTCTGCGCAAACTCCGCACACTTTGGGCAGACCCGCCCAAAGCTTTTCTTGGGAACGGCCCGGACCTGCCGCCGTTTCGCCATACGGTTGTAATAGGGTCTTAACCATGTTTACGAGTTCCGCGGAAGTATTCCGCACGCGTCAGGCCGTTCGCGACCTGGTCGAGGTCGTGCGACATCACCGCAACGCGGTGGAACGGCTGGCAGAAGCCGGAGCGGCCCTGCACGCGCTTGATGTTCAAAGCTTTGGCCGCGGGCTTATGGCCGTGGATCAGACCCGTCTGAACACCGCGATCCTTCTGGCGGCGGCTACGCCGGATGAGGACTTCAACGCTTTCATTGGAGCGACGGCGCTTGCACTTTCCGACCGGCTGCAGCTGGGCTGGCTGGAGGATGATCTCTATTGGAACTGGAACGCCTTTCGCGACCACTACAAGCTTGCCGACCCATCGGTTCGCGCCGCCTTGATGAATGGATTTCGAACCTTGCACTTGATCCACCGTGTCAACCTGAGCGACCCGCCGACCGACGCAGAGTGTTTGACGCGCGGCGTGGATGTCGTGTTGCCAGCCCTTCGCGCCAATCGATTGGACTCGCTGGCGCATGCGCTTCAAAGCGATATCTCTGCCCATGAGGCAGGGCGGCTTTGGGCCGAGTTCATGAGCGATGATATGACCTGGCCGGTTCGCGCGGCGTTCCGTTATCTTTACGAACGCACGCAATCGATCAGCCCTGACAACCCGGATAGTGCTTTGTTGATCCCTTGGGCTTGAGCTAGACAAAACCCTTCGAAGGCCCTAGGCGCTTGTCGCATGGCACCGAAGAAGTCTCTCGACGTCTATACCCTTCTTGTCGAAGTCGGCCGCGCCAAGGGCGATGGCTTGCCCGAGGCGGCGACAGGCGCGGCACTTCTTTGTTACTCGGCGGGCCGGGACGAAGCCGAGGCCGTGCGTGAAACCGTGCAGGTTCTGAAAACGGCAGATTTGAACCCGCTCGACGTGACAAGCTACGGCACGCTATCCGACCGCGAAGCCGAAGGCCACGACATCGGGGACGAGGATCGCGCCCTGATGACCCGGGCGCTGGAAGAAAACGCAGTGATCGTTGCCGAAACAAGCGTTCTGAAGGGGGAACAATGACTGCGGTTTTTCTCGATCTGGACGGCACATTGATGCACTCACAGCCCGGTATCCTGTCGTCGCTGCAAGCGGCGTTACACAGGATCGGGCGGCCGGATATCGCGCAACAAGACCTGACTTGGATGATCGGTCCGCCGTTCATCGACAGTTTCACAACCATCGGGTTGCCAAACCCGCAGGAAGCGATCGACGCATATCGCGAGATCTATGCCGAAGGTGGCATGTTCGATGCCGAAGTCTATGATGGCGTCTTCCCGATGGTTGAAGCCTTGTCCGAGGCGGGGCACCGGCTGTATCTGGCGACCGCTAAGCCGCATGTTGCGGCAACGCAGATCACGGCGCATTTCGGGTTGGCCCCATTTTTCAAGGCCGAGTTTGGCCCTGAACTGGACGGTACACGAAACTGGAAGGGCGACCTCTTAGCCTACGCCCTTGCCGAGACAGGAGAGGCCGCGACAAATGCCGTCATGATCGGTGATCGTCACCATGACTTCGCGGCCGCGGAGTCGGTAGGCATGCCCTCTGTCGCGGTGCGCTGGGGCTATGGCGCTCCGGAGGAATGGCAGGCAGCCACCATCCAGATCGATCATCCGATGGACTTGCCGGGGATCATTTCAGAGCTTGGGTTGTGATCTTGCTCAGGGTCCTGCCGGACCTGGACAATTCGGTGTAAGCAAAGCCTGGTCTCGCGCGCCAGCCACGAAAACTCTGATGCGATGGCCTGGCAACTTGTTGGTGCAGCCAAGAGCTCGCCATCTACCGAGCCCACTTCAATGGCTGGCGTCAACCGCTCGCTCAAGTCGGAAAGCCGATGCTCTCTGATGCAAGCGAATTGCCCCATGCACACGAACCAATGAGCCGCACGTGCGAACAATCGACGTATTGGTTGACTCCGCGAAATCTTGAGGTTACGCCGCAAATCCACGACACCTGCCCAGGTGGCGGAATTGGTAGACGCGCTAGCTTCAGGTGCTAGTGTCCGTATGGACGTGGAGGTTCGAGTCCTCTCCTGGGCACCATTTCTTC
>JASJDQ010000024.1 GCA_030065075.1 Paracoccaceae bacterium
GGCGTTTCAAGGACATTTTCGAAGAGGTTTTTGAGGCCGAGTTCAAGGAGCGCTTCGAAGAGGCCAAGATCTGGTACGAGCACCGGCTGATCGACGACATGGTCGCCTCGTCGCTCAAGTGGTCCGGCGGCTACGTCTGGGCGTGCAAGAACTATGATGGCGACGTACAGTCGGATACGGTGGCGCAAGGGTTCGGCTCGCTGGGATTGATGACCTCGATCCTGATGACACCCGATGGAAAGATCGTGGAATCCGAGGCGGCGCACGGCACGGTCACGCGCCACTATCGACAGCACCAGAAGGGCGAAGCAACCTCGACCAACTCAACGGCATCCATTTTTGCTTGGGCAGGCGGGCTCAAGCATCGCGCCAAGCTTGATGAAAACGCGGCGCTCAAGGGCTTTGCCGAAACGCTGGAGAAGGTTGTCGTCGACACCATCGAAAGCGGTCACATGACAAAGGACCTTGCCTTGCTGGTCGGCCCCGATCAGGGGTGGCATACGACGACGAGCTTCCTCGACAAGATCGACGAGAACCTGGCCAAGGCTTTGGGATGAGACCGCGCGGCCGCCAAACGTAGTACCGTTGATCCCTGTCAACTTGGCTCCAACGCGCTTCGGCTAAACTCTCCGGGATACCTGGAAAGAGGAAGCAAACCGATGAAAATGTACAGTGTCCGCCATTTGGTGGAGGACTTCACGGCCTGTTTCCGGTTCTATCAGAAAGACCTTGGCATGGAGCCTGTTTGGGGAGACGAAAATGGTCCCTATGCTGACCTCAGGGCAGGAAGTGACGTGACCTTGGCTCTATTCAAGAAGGACTTGATGGCCGAAGCTGTTGGGACGAAAGGGTTACCCAAGAGTGCGCTTTCGCAGGACAAATCGCTGGTTTCTCTCCAAGTCGACAATCTGGACGAGACCTATGATCGACTGACGAAAGCAGGTGTGGGCTTCGTGAATGAACCCAAGGACTATCCCGGATGGACGATAAGAGCGGTTCACCTGCGCGACCCCGATGGCAACCTGGTGGAGTTGTTTTCGCCGCTTTCGCGTGAGCAATGGACGGAGGAAGCCCAAGCGAAAGACGACTCGACATCCGTGAGTTGAACTGAGATTCCCTGTAAAGAGTGGTTCTCTCCAACGTGCCGAGGAGGCTTTTATCCAGATGGCGCGTCAAGGTTGAATGACGCTACATTCACGGTTTGACGCCATCCCTTGATGCGCGGCACATAGAGCCTCCATACTCTCTTTATTGATTTAGGGTGCCCGTCCGCGAGTTGGGCAATTCGCTTTATTTGGAGAGGTCATGTCAAACGCAGCTCTCGACGAAATCGTTCTTCGCCGCATTCGGGAAAGTCAGACCGACATCGAACACGCGCTTCGCAAGATCGACAACCACAATCCCTATGCCGCAGAACAGAACATCGAACGACGAACGCGCCGTCTGCAGCGAAAGCTGAACATTGCGCCCCGCGAGGCCGAGGCGTTGAGTGCCGCCGTCCAGCAAAGAGCGGTTGACGTCTCCGCCGAGGAGGCCGTGCAGTTCGAAACGCACAGTGCGCGCGGTGGACCGGAAGCGATCTGGGGTGATACCATCGACTTTGTCGCCGTCGCTTTCCTGGAGAAAGGGGCGGCCATTGCAAGATCCGTCGGACGGGTCGCCTTTTTGAACGGTACCGGCCAAGGCACAGGCGTGCTGATCGGCGAGAATCTGTTTCTGACAAACAACCACGTAATCGGCGGGTCAGAGCAGACGGATCAGTTCGTGCTGGAGTTCGATTATGAGCGCGACCTGAACGGCGCATTACGCAGCCAGACGCGGTTTTTGATCGATGGAACGTTCTTCATAACGGACCCGGTGAACGGGCTGGATTTCTCGCTCTTTTCGGTTGGGCAGAAGCTGAGTGGGCCGGGGTCCTTGGCCGAGTTCGGTCGGACCGTACTGTCAGATGCCTCGGACAAGCATATGGTGGGCGAGTTCGCCAATATCGTGCAGCACCCCCGGGGTCGGTTTAAGGAAGTTGTTCTGAGAGAGAACCGTCTGGTCAACCGGTTCGACGACGCCCTGCATTACGTGGCCGATACCGAGCCCGGCTCGTCCGGCTCTCCGGTGTACAACAGCGAATGGCAGATGATTGCCCTGCACCACTGGGGCGGGCCTTGGATCGATCAGGCGCCCGGAGCATCTTTCGAGATCAACGAAGGCATCCGGACCAGTTCCATCGTGCGAAAGCTGAAGGATCGGATGCCATCCTTGCCCGCAACGCAACGCGAACGTCTGTTGCGCGCGCTTGCCCTACCCGAGATGGCTCCGGCGCGCGCTGCGGCCGCTGACGAGGGCGGCAAACAGGTGGAATCGGGTGTGCATGTAGCAGAAGACGGTACGGCGACCTGGACATTGCCTGTCGAATTGAGCGTGCGCATTCCCGCCTTGGCGAAGGACAAGGTTACCGAAACGGCTGTGGTGCAACCGTCGATTCCGGCTGCGGCCGAGGCCGAGGACGACTTCAGCGATCGTAGCGGCTATCTGCCTGATTTCCTGCCCGGATTTCATATCCCCCTGCCCGCGCTTGGGCCGGCAATTCGAGATGATGCGGCCCGCCTGATCGACCCAGAACCTGGCGCGAACCCGTTCGAACTGAAGTATCATCATTTCAGTGTTGTTTTGAACGCGCGGCGGCGGCTGGCGTTCTTCACGGCCTGCATGATCGACGGCGCAACAGCGAAATCCATCAACCGCAAAACTGGCGCCGTCTCGCTGCTTAGCCCCTTTGATCCGGGTCTGGAGGAATCGCTCGACGATGCCGAGGGCGATAGCTGGCGCACCGATCCTCGGGTCGAGCGCGACACTTACTCGGGCGGTGAAGTTTACAAGGGCCAAGTCGTGCCGGGCTTTCCAAGCCCTCAATCCAGTGGACGGATCGCGCGCATGTTCCAAAGGGGCCATCTGGTGCGGCGGATTGATCCGGCTTGGGGTAGTGATGCGCGGGCGCTTGCGGCGGAGCGGGATACGTTTCACTGGACGAATGCTGCCCCACAGGTGGGCTTTTTCAATCAGGGCACCGCGGACGAGGACGATCCGGGCACAGGCAACGGCAACTTGTGGCGCGCGGCGGAGAACTATGTACTGCGGAACGCGGTGGCCGAAGATCAGCGCGTCGTATCGTTCACAGGACCTGTCTTCCGCAACAACGACCGCCCGTTCCGGCACATCAAGATACCGCAGGACTTCTTCAAGGTGACCGTCTGGGTAGAGAATGGTACGCTGCAGGCGCTGGCCCTTTTGGTCAACCAGAGCCAGGTCTTCGATGCCTGGCCGGAAGCCTTGGGAACGCCCGAGTTCCTTGCCTCTGCGGAGGCAGCCGAGGCGTTTCTGGATGACGACGAACTGGACCGAGTGACCGATTTTCTGTCGACAGTTCAAGAGATTGAGGATCTGACCGGCATCAATTTCGGGGACGACGTGCGCGCCGCCGACGTGCGCGAAGGCCAGGGCACAGTGCCCGTCAGCGACGATAATTTGCCGATCGACGGCGGTTCCGGCATCGCGGTTCCGGGCGCCCTCGATGCCCCCGATGGAGCGCCTGATGATCTGAAGCGCATCAGCGGCATTGGCCCTGCGCTGCAACGGCTTTTGAACGACAACGGCATCTTCCACTTCCATCAGATCGCGGCCTGGGGGCCCGCCGAGATTGCGGTTGTGGACACACTTTTGCAGTTCAGCGGACGTATCGAACGCGACGACTGGGTTGCGCAGGCGCAGGATCTGATGGCCTGAGACCGGCCCGAACGGTCGGGTTACACGCTGTCAGGCTTTCTGAAGGAACGCTTTCGCGTACGTTCGCCAAAACGCGGGTGCGTGACGATTTGTACAGACTTCAGGGGTGCCAAATTCACTTTTGTACAGAAGAGCGCCCGGTCGCGTTAACGGATGATGACCGGGAAGGGCGCGAAGTCTCGGCCATGCGCCGTCGTCACAATTGGCAAGTTTGCGTGACCAGCGCGTGACATCCCTTGTCTTGCAGACGATGCATGGCAATCTGCTGCTCGAAAGGAATCCCTGATGACGATCGAGCGGTTTACATTTCCCGGTCACGCGGGCGACGCCCTTGCGGCCCGGTTGGACATGCCCGAAGGCCCGCATCTGGCGACGGCGCTTTTTGCCCACTGCTTCACCTGCGGCAAGGACATCACGGCGGCGCGGCGCATCGCGGGCCGGCTGTCGGCCATGGGCATTGCCGTGCTCCGCTTTGACTTCACCGGGCTTGGCCATTCGGGCGGGGAGTTTGCCAACACGACGTTCTCGTCGAACGTCGATGATCTGGTGAACGCGGCAAGCCATCTGTCCGAACGCGGCATGGCGCCTAGCCTTTTGATCGGACATTCGCTGGGCGGCGCGGCGGTTTTGAAGGCTGCGACCCAGATCGACAGCATCAAGGCCGTTGCGACCATTGGAGCGCCCTTCGACCCCGAACATGTGACACATAACTTCGGCGATGCGCTGGACAGGATTGCGACAGACGGCGAGGCCGAGGTGAATTTGGCTGGTCGTCCGTTCCGGATCGGGAAGGGCTTCGTTCAGGATGTCGAGGGGGCTGCGCTGGAACCCTCGATCGGGAAGCTTGGGAAGGCGCTTTTGGTCCTACACGCGCCCCTGGATGCGACAGTTGGCATCGAGAATGCCACGCGCATTTTCATGGCTGCGAAGCATCCCAAAAGCTTTGTGACGCTGGACAACGCCGATCATCTGATCTCGCGCCCCGAAGATGCCGAATACGCCGCCGAGGTGATTGCTGCCTGGGCTGGGCGTTATCTGGACCTGCGGCCACCCGCCCCGCCACCTGGTGCTCCGGAAGGGATCGTGCGCGTCAGCGAGGCCGATCCGAACGGGTTCTTGCAGGATGTGAATGCAGGCCCCCTGCACCACACGGTGGCGGACGAGCCGCTAGCCTATGGCGGGACCAATCAGGGCATGACGCCCTATGGGTTTCTATCCGCGGGCCTTGGGGCCTGCACTTCGATGACAATCCGCATGTATGCGCGTCGCAAGGGCTGGCCGCTGGCCCATGTTTCGGTCGATATCAGCCACGACAAGGTGCATGCGCAGGACGCCGAAACCTCGAAAGAGGTGCGGATCGACCATTTCCGGCGCGAGATACGGCTGGAGGGCGAGCTGGACCACGACCAGCGTCAGCGCCTGTTGGAGATCGCCGACAAGTGTCCCGTCCATCGGACATTGGAGGCCGGGGCCAAGGTGGAAACCATACTGGTGGATTGAAGTGGCTGACATCCCGTGCGACCTTGCAGGGGATGGAGAAGACAGCCTCAATCCTCAAGTCCGCGCAACTTCCGCAGGTGCAAGAGCCCCGTAACGAGGGGATGTCGCTGGACCTCGACCTGATCCGGGGCCTGCAGGCGAACACCAGCGCGATCGAGCGCCGCGCGGCGACCCTGCCCGGGCGGCGGTCGGTGAAGAAGGCGTATCAGGCGGCGTGGCTGGCACGCGCAATCACGATGATCGATCTGACGACGCTGTCGGGCGATGATACGGCGGGCCGCGTGCGGCGGCTTTGCGCCAAGGCGCGCCAACCGGTGCGGCAGGACATGCTGGACGCGCTCGGTCTGCCCGGCCTGACAGTTGGCGCGGTCTGCGTTTATCACGACATGATCGAAACGGCCGTCGATGCTTTGGCAGGCAGCGGCATTCCGGTTGCCGCTGTTTCGACCGGGTTTCCGGCAGGGCTTTCGCCCTTCAAACTGCGGGTGGCCGAGATCCGCGAGAGCGTGAAGGCGGGCGCAGAAGAGATCGACATCGTGATCTCGCGCCGGCACGTACTGACGGGGAACTGGCAGGCGCTTTATGACGAGATGCGCGCCTTTCGCGAGGCTTGCGGCGATGCGCATGTGAAGGCCATTCTGGCAACCGGTGAATTGGGCACGCTTCGGAACGTCGCGCGCGCAAGTTGGGTCTGCATGATGGCGGGCGCGGATTTCATCAAGACATCCACGGGCAAGGAACCGGTGAATGCGACGTTGCCTGTATCGCTCGTCATGATGCGGGCCATCCGGGGCTATCATGAACTGACCGGGGTCCGTGTGGGCTACAAACCGGCGGGCGGCATCTCGAAGGCGAAAGATGCGGTGACATACCTGACGCTGGTGAAGGACGAGTTGGGCGACCGCTGGCTTCGGAACGATCTGTTCCGGTTTGGGGCGTCGTCGCTTTTGGGCGATATCGAGCGACAGCTGGAGCACCATCTGACGGGGCATTATTCAGCGGGCTATCGGCATGGGATGGGATAAGCATGAACGTCCAGGACATCTTTGAAACCATGGACTATGGACCCGCGCCCGAGGATGCGGGCGAGGCGATGGCGTGGCTGGCTAGGCACAAGAGCTTTGGTCAGTTCATCAATGGAGCGTTCACCAAGCCCGGCAAGACGTTTGCATCAAAGAACCCGGCGACCGGCAAGGCGTTGGCCAAAGTGCCTCAGGCGACGGGACGAGATGTGAATGCCGCCGTGCGGGCGGCACGCGCCGCGCAGCCGGGTTGGGCGAAGAATGCGAAGGCGCGGGCGCGGGTGCTTTATGCGCTGGCGCGGTTGGTTCAGAAGCAGTCGCGTCTGTTCGCGGTTCTGGAGACGCTCGACAACGGCAAGCCCATTCGCGAGAGCCGGGACATCGATGTGCCCCTTGTTGCGCGACATTTCTATTATCACGCCGGGATGGCGCAGCTTATGGACAATGAGCTGCCGGGGCGCGAGGCGTTGGGCGTTTGCGGGCAGATCATTCCGTGGAACTTTCCGCTTCTGATGCTGGCATGGAAGATCGCGCCGGCACTCGCCATGGGCAACACGGTGGTGCTGAAACCGGCGGAGTATACCTCGCTGACGGCGCTCTTGTTTGCGGACCTCAGCCGCGAGGCAGGCGTGCCGCCGGGCGTGCTGAACATTGTGACCGGCGACGGCGCGGTCGGCGAGATGATCGTGGGTCACAAGGATATCGACAAGATCGCCTTTACCGGCTCGACCGAGGTGGGCCGGATCATCCGGCGCGCCACGGCGGGCACGGGCAAGAGCCTGACGTTGGAGCTTGGCGGCAAGTCCCCCTACATCGTGTTTGACGACGCTGATATCGACAGCGCAATTGAGGGGCTGGTCGATGCGATCTGGTTCAACCAAGGGCAGGTCTGCTGTGCCGGGTCGAGGCTGTTGCTGCAGGAGGGGATTGCCGAGGACTTCACACGGCGGCTGAAGGCACGGATGGACAAGCTGCGCATGGGCGACCCGCTGGATAAATGCATCGACGTCGGTGCGGTGGTCGATCCGGTGCAATTGAAGACGATCAAGGGGCTGGTCGAAGGCGCGAACGGCGAGGTCTATCATGCGGCCGGCGAGGTACCGGGCAAGGGGTGTTTCTATCCGCCGACGTTGATCTCGGGCCTCGCCGCGGCGGACCCGTTGATGCAGGAGGAAATTTTCGGACCGGTCCTGGTTTCGACCACCTTCCGCACACCGGGAGAAGCCGCCGAGCTTGCGAACAACACCCGCTATGGGCTGGCCGCGACGGTCTGGACCGAGAACGTGAACCTGGCGCTCGACATCGCGCCCAAGCTGGCGGCGGGCGTCGTCTGGGTGAACGCCACGAACCTGTTCGATGCGGCAGCGGGGTTTGGTGGGGTTCGGGAAAGCGGCTTTGGTCGTGAAGGCGGATGGGAGGGGCTGAGGGCCTATACCAAGCCGGTCGACGTACGTCCTGCACTGAAACCGGTCGCTACGGTCAAGCCACCCAAGGCCGCGGAATCCGATGGGATGGACCGGACCGCAAAGCTCTATGTCGGCGGCAAACAGGCGCGGCCCGATGGCGGGTATTCGCGCGCCGTCTGGTCGCCGAAGGGCGCGCTTCTTGGCCATGCGGGGCTTGCGAACCGCAAGGACCTGCGGAACGCGGTCGAGGCGATGAACGCTGTGGAGGGCTGGACCAAGACGACGGGGCATCTGCGCGCGCAGATTCTCTATTACATGGCCGAGAACCTGTCGGCGCGGGCGGGTGAATTCGCGGCACGGTTGAATGACATGACCGGTCAGAAGACCGGTGCGAAGGAAGTGGAGCAATCCATCGACCGACTGTTCACATGGGCCGCTTGGGCGGACAAATACGACGGAAGCGCAAAGGGCGTACCGATCCGCGGCATCGCGCTGGCCATGCATGAACCTGTCGGCAAAATCGTGGCGTTCGCTCCGGACGAGGCACCTTTGCTGGGCTTGGTGTCGGTCATCGGTCCGGCCATGGCGATGGGGAACCGAGTCACGGCCATTGCATCAGAACCCTTTCCGCTGGCGGCCACCGATTTCTATCAGGTGCTGGACACCTCGGATGTGCCGGGCGGTGTCGTCAACATCCTGACGGGCGACCATGGTGAGCTTGCCGCCCATGCGGCTGGTCATCTGGATGTCGATGCGGTTTGGAGCTTTTCGTCGAGCGACCTGTCAAAGACGATCGAGCTTGAGGCGGCGGGAAATTTGAAGCGCACCTGGGTCAACAACCGGACAAGCCACGATTGGCAGGATGCGCAAACGGAGGCCTTCCTGGAGGCCAGCACCGAGGTAAAGACCATTTGGGTGCCTTACGGCGAGTGAAGCTCTTCTTCGCGTGAGAACCAGCCCTTCGCCGTGTCCCACCAGCCGCTTGCTGTCTCTTTCGTCGCCTCGACAGAGGCGCTGGCCGCGCCGCCGACCTTCTCTGCCAAGGTTGGCTCGGCCGCTTCGAGCCGCATATCGGCGGTGGCGACCCATCCCAGCGCGATGGTCACGCTGGCAATGATCGCAATTCCAAGGCCCAAGCGGGCGACGACGTGCCAACGGCCCCAGATGTGCGTTGTTATGTGGGCGGTCAAAGGCCCGGTCTGATCCTGGCCCGAGATCCAGTTTTTCAGGACGAACAAGAGGCTTGGCAGCACGAGGAGCAAGGCGCCGTAAATCGGGTTCCACAGGAATGCACCGGCGGCGGCGCTGTAGTACGCAGCCCAGCCAATGGCGCGCATCTGCAAACCGGTGGGCAGAGCTGACCAGAAACCATTTTCCATCTGGTCCATGTTAAAACGCCCCCCTCCGGTCTGCCAGAGAGGGGCGCGAACGAATTGTCCAAGTGGAGTTACTTGGCCTCAACGGCTTTCGCTTCGACGGTATCACCGTTGGTGATTTCGATCCGGCGCGGTTTCAGTGCCTCGGGCACCTCGCGCACAAGATCGATGTTCAGCATGCCGTTCACATGGCTGGCGCCTGCGACGCGCACGTGATCGGCAAGCGTGAACCGGCGTTCAAACGCACGGTTGGCGATGCCGCGGTGCAGATAGGTGCGATCTTCGTCTTCGTCGGCTTTCTTTGCCGAGACGATCAGTGCGTCTTCGCGGACTTCCACGTTCAGATCGCTTTCGGCAAATCCGGCAACAGCGATCGAAATGCGCCACGCATCTTCTGCCGTTTTTTCAATGTTGTAAGGGGGGTAAGACGGGTTCTGGGCCGTGTCGGCCAAAATCCGGTCCATCATGTCGGCAACCTGATCGAAACCAACGGTTGCACGATAAAGTGGTGCAAGATCAAACCTACGCATTAGGTCATCCTCCTTTGAGCGATACCAAGACGCCTTCCCATTCGGGCAAGGCAGATTTTCAGGCGTCAGACCCGTGCTCGGCGTCTGACCAGCCTTAGGTAGGAACGGGAAAACCCCTGTTCAAGGCTTTTCGAGTGCGTCGAGCAAAGGAGGCAGCCGGAGGTAAACGTCCGAGGCATTCGCGATAGGTTGGGTCAAAAGTGTCGACCTGCTGCTGATGATGGCAACCAGCACACGTTCGCCATCGACCAGACGGAAAAGCGGAGAGCCGCTTTCGCCGCCGCGAACCTCGCACCCAAGGGTGACGAGGCCGCTTTGGTTCGTGATGACCGGGCAGCTGCGCTGCCTTGGGCGGGAGCGCCCGTCGTTGCGCCAGCTGACCAGGAAGAGGTCTTCGCCCACGACTGCCTCGGTCCCGAAGTCAAAGGGTGATGCGCGATCGCTGTCGATGGGTTCGGCAAGTTTGCCGACGGCTAGATCGAAGCGAAGACGCCAGACGACACGGTCATGCGTCGGCTCGTAAAGTGGATACCTTATGAAGCGTGTCACGCTGACGGGGTCTGACGGCACACCGCTTCCAAGGCGAAAAACGTGGCGGTCGCTTGGGCCATCCGCGACGCAATGCGCGGCGGTCATGATGACATCCGGCCGGATCAGGACTGCAGTGCAGGTGCCGCTGGTGCTTTGATCTTCAATGCGACCGACACCGGCAACGCCCGCGGCAGACGCATGTGTCGCACAGGTGATCAGCGCGAGTAGGATGAACCGAAACATGCCGCCAAGATGCAGCAGAGCCCGCTTTCGTCAAGTTCAGGGGCGCACGAACTTGGCGCCATCACGGCCTGACAATTGGCGTGTCTGGTTGGGCCGGATGATATTGACCCCGGGCGACGGGGCCGGACCGAGATCGCTGTTCAAGAGAACCATCAATTCAGACAACGGCTTTTCAAGGTTGGTTCCAAGCGCCACCTTGCGGCCCCGCACCTCTGCTTTGGCGGAGACGACAGAGACGATGCGCGGCTGGCCATCGACTTCGGTGAAGATGGGGGCGCCGGAAGAGCCGAAATCGACGTCGCATGACAAGACCAGGGCACCGCGCTGCCGGGCCAGGACATGGCAGGACCTTTCCAGCGATGGTGTGTCTGCCCGATCGTGGGCATAGGACACGACCCCCACCTGCTGGCCTTTACGGGGCCGTCCTGCTGTCTGGAACGGATCGACGTTTGACAGGCGGATATCACTGGCCAGTTGGAAAAGGGCCAGATCGTTCGCAACCGTCGCGTTTCCCTGCCGACCGCTGAAGACATAGTCGGGGTGTGTCACGATTCGGGTGACGCGGCGGGAGGCCGTGGCATGACCGTTTCGGAAACCTGCGTGAAAGACGACGTCCGAGGGATTCACCAGGGCACCGCTCGTGGCGCTGTAGGCACAATGTGCGGCTGTCAGAACGATGCGGGGCGCAATCAGTGCGCCCGTGCACATGCCACCCCATCCGATGTTCAGCCTGCCAACAGCTTCCCACCCGTTTGCGTCGTAGGCTGTGCGCAGCTTGGTAAGCTCGCTGTCTTGAGCGTTTGCTGAGAGTGAGAAAACGGCCGCACTGATGGCGGCAAACAAAACACGCATGCCGTTCCTTTCCCGATCTGCTTCGGGAGTTACTTCAACCTTAGGGCAACATTATGTCGCAGGACGACTTTCCGCCAAGTGGTGGAGTGAATTTCGCGTGCAAGAATTCATCGTTAAAGCGATGGTGATGATCCTGCCAAGAGGGGCGGATTGTCCGCAATCTCGCAACAATCAGCCGTCAGCGCAAAGCCAGTGGACGAGGGCCACCGGTGGCCCAATCCAGAAGCTCGACGGTGTGGACAACCGGAACATCGGTTCCTGATCCGATCTGCATCATGCACCCGATGTTGCCGGCCGCGATCACGTCTGGCGCCTTGTCCTCCAAGGTCTTTACCTTTCGGGATTTGAGCTCAGACGAGATCTCGGGCTGCATCAGGTTGTAGGTACCGGCAGACCCGCAGCAGAGATGCGAGTCCTTGGGCTCCACCACCTCGAACCCCGCTGACTTCAAGAGTGTCTTCGGCGCGGCTTTGATCTGTTGCCCGTGCTGCAAGGAACACGCGGCGTGATAGGCGATCCGCAGCTTTTCGGGCGCTTCTGCTTTCGGTTCGAGCTTTGCCAGCAGTTCGGTGATGTCCATCGCCTTGGCACTGATCGCGGCAGCGTCTTCTGCCATGGGCGCATTACGGAACATGTGGCCGTAATCCTTGACGGTCGTGCCGCAACCACTGGTGTTGATGACGATGGCATCGACGTCCGCCGCCGTCCACGCCTGGATGTTGGCCGAGGCGAAGTGATGGCTTTCCTCTTCGCGCCCCATGTGGTGAACCAGCGCGCCGCAGCACCCTGCCCCATCGGCGACGACGACCTCGCAGCCAAGACGCGTCAGAAGTCGGATCGTTGCGTCGTTGATATCGGTGTTAAGCGCCTTCTGCGCGCAACCGGTCATCAGGGCGACGCGCATCTTCTTTTCACTGGCCGGCGTGAAGGTCTGCGGGTCATCGTTGCGGCTGACCGGTGGAATGGTCTTTGGCGCCATGTCCAGCATGGCGCGCAAACGGGCGTCCGGCACCAACGCCCTGAACGGTCGGGCGATCTTGGCGCCAAGGAGCGCCAGGCGGAACCGACCGGGATAGGGAAGGATGCGCGCCAGCGTATTGCGTAGGATACGCTCGAAGAGAGGGCGCTTGTAGGTCGCCTCGATATGCGCGCGGGCATGATCGACGAGGTGCATGTAATGCACGCCGGAGGGACACGTCGTCATGCAGGCGAGGCACGAAAGGCAGCGGTCGATATGCTTGACCGTTTTCGCATCCGCCGGACGGTCGTTTTCCAGCATGTCCTTGATCAGGTAGATGCGGCCGCGCGGGCTGTCGAGTTCGTCGCCCAGCACCTGATAGGTCGGGCAGGTCGCGGTGCAGAAACCACAGTGAACGCAGGAACGCAGGATTTCGTTCGAGCGTTGAAGTGCGGGGATCTTAAGTTGGTCTTCCGTGAAATTCGTTTGCATCAGCGCATGAGCCCCGGATTGAAAAGACCCTTGGGGTCGAACTTGCGCCGCAGGTCGACGGCCATTCTGGCAAGCTCGGTTCTTTCGGGTTGGAAAACGCACGCGCTTGCTGTCACGCGCGGGCTTGCCTTGACGATCGTGCTGTGACCGCCTTCGAACGCCAGTTCTTCGCGGACGAGGCCGACGATCATGGAAGCTCCTTCGTCCGGATCGCCCGCGCGGTCGTCTTCGAGGGTGTCAGAGGCGGTTTTCAAAACGTCCGTTGTCACAGAGGTCCAGACGCGGCCACCGCCCCAGTCGAGGTAGTCGTCTGTTGCAAACACGCGGCGATCTAGGGCATTTGCGATCCGGCTGGAGGAAATTGCGCTGCGCATCACCAAAGCGTTCGCGGTTAAGAACCTGAGATGGCGGATATCGTCCCAGATCGCTTTCGATCGGTCGGCTGTTTCAACGGACATCTCTGACGTGAATTCCGACAACGCGTCGTTCAGCTTGTCGATCCGGTATGTGACCGAGGCTTCGGGGCCTTCGATCCGGATATGCGCCTGTGGATTCTGATTGGCGTTGCACGGCCCATAAAACGCGCCCGTCACATCATAAGGCGTGGTGAGCGCCGCCGACATTGCGGCGACGGCGCGGTCGGGCGGAAGCTGCGAGAGTGTCAGGGTGGCTTCTGTTTCGGGCCTTGGAAGGACTTTCAGGCAGACCTCGGTCAGGACGCCAAGCGTTCCATGGGCCCCGCACATGAGACGTGCCAGATCGTAGCCGGTGACGTTCTTCATGACGCGGCCACCGCTTTTGATGATTTCGCCGGTGCCGTCGACAAAGCGCGCGCCAAGAAGGAAGTCGCGGCAGGCTCCGGCCTGTACGCGGCGGGCGCCAGAAGCGTTCGTCGCGACCACGCCGCCGATCGTCGGTGCGCCGTCGGTGTCCAGAACGCTGCGATAGTCAGGAGGCTCGAAGGCGAGCATCTGGTTCTCGGCGGCAAGTGCGGCTTCGATTTCGGCAAGCGGCGTGCCGGATTTGGCGACGATCGTGAGCGCGCCCGGTTCGTAGAGCGTGATGCCGCTGAGCCCTTGGGTGGAAAGCGGCGCGCCTTGAAGCGGCAGGCCCCGCGTGCCGCCGCCGGTTATGGCGAAGGGCTCGGTTGCCGCGGCAAGGACTTCGGCCAGGTCTTCTTCGGTGGCGGGCTTTAGCATGAGCGGTCTGAAGCGAGGGGCCAGCCACTCGCGCTCCCCGGGATATTGGTCCCAAGAAGAAGGACGATTTTATTCAAATTGTTCATGCAGCGTCTTTCGCGGTCCGGCGGGTTTCCGAGGCATCAAGCGGAAAGACCTTGGCCGGGTTCAGGAGCCAGGCGGGGTCGAAGACATCCTTGACGCGCATCTGCGCTTCCATGTCGGCGGCAGAGAATTGGACGCCCATCAAGTCGCGCTTTTCGATGCCGACGCCGTGTTCGCCCGTCAGGCAGCCACCGACCTCGACGCAGAGCTTGAGGATCTCTGCCCCTAGCGCCTCGCAGGTTTCAAGATCGCCCGGCTTGTTGGCATCGAAGAGGATGAGGGGGTGCATATTGCCGTCGCCCGCGTGGAAGACGTTGCCGACGGCGAGGCCGAATTCTTCGGAAAGTTCCCCGGTGCGCTTCAGAACGTACGGCAGTTCGGACACCGGCACCGTGCCGTCGAGGCACATGTAATCGTTGATCTGTCCCATTGCGCCGAAGGCCGATTTGCGGCCAAGCCAAATGCGCGCGGCTTCGTCGGCATCGCCCGCGTCGCGCACTTCGACCGGGTCGTGTTTGCGTGCGATCTGTTTGATGACGCCAAGCTGATCATCGATTTCTTCAGGGGAGCCTTCGACCTCGACGATCAGAAGCGCCTCGCAATCGGGATAGCCCGCGTTCGCGTGCTTCTCGACAACCTCGATGACCTTCCGGTCCATGTATTCGATGGCCACCGGCAGAACACCAGCGCGGATGATGTCGCTGACGCAGGCGCCCGCGACCTCGGCCGACTTGTAACCGATCAGAACGGGGCGCGCGCCTTCTGGCTTCGGAAGGATGCGGAGCGTGGCTTCGGTGACGATGCCAAGCTGCCCTTCCGATCCGCAGATGACGCTGAGCCAATCGTATTGCCCGGCGTCCATATGCGCGCCGCCGATATCGAGGATGGTGCCGTCCATCCGGACCAGTTTGACGCCCAACAGGTTGTTCGTGGTCACCCCATACTTCAGGCAATGCGCGCCACCCGAGTTCATGGCGATGTTACCCGCAATCGCGCAGGCCAGTTGCGAGGATGGATCGGGCGCATAGAAGAAGCCGTCGTCTTCGATGGCGCCGGTGACCGACAGGTTGGTGCGACCGGTTTGGACGCGCATGGTGCGGTTGGGATAGTCGACCTCCAGCACGTCATTCATACGGGCGACGCCGATGATGACGGAATCCGCAGTCGGCAATGCGCCACCGGAGAGCGATGTTCCCGATCCCCGGGGCACGACCGGTACGCCTTCGGCGTGACAGATCTTCAAGGCGGCCGCGACCTCGTCCGTCGTCGATGGCAGAACGACGCAAAGGGGCGGGCAGGTGTAGGCCGTGAGTGCGTCGCACTCATAGGCGCGGGTTTCCTCGACGTCCGAGATGACGGCCTCCGCGCCCAGAGCCTCTTCCAGGCGGGCAACGATTCTGGACTTCTTGGCCACGATTTCGGGCGAGGGGCTTGGCATCTGCATCGGCGCTACTCCATATTGGTAAAGTAATATTACCAATTTCAACGATTGGCAACGATCACGTGAATGGAATGGCCAACCCTACCAAGATGAGTAGCACACCCGCTGTCAAATTCATCCTTTGAAGCGCGGTTGGCGAATTCACCAGCCTGCGCGCACGGTCGATGAAGACTGAGAGGATCAGGTTGCCAATGAGCGGCACGATCATGGACAGAATGCAGATGACGGCGATATCGGACCACGTCAGCCGGGTCAGATCGAAGAAACCCGGGAGCACGCCCATGTAGAAGAGGATGGCTTTCGGGTTGCCCAGAATGACGGCCAGCCCGGCAAGGAACCCGGCCCACATGCCGGGGCGCGTCAACCGGCTGTCGGACGCGATAGTCTTGTCGCGGTTCCTGATGATGACCCAGCCCATAAAAAGAAACGTCAGACATGCCACCAAGCGCAGCACGGTCATGAAATCCGCGAAGACCGACACGATCCATGTGACGCCGAGGATCGCCAGAAGCGGCCAAAGCACATCGCCCACGACAACCCCCAGCGCCAGTGGCCAGGCAGCGTGAAAGCCCCCCGCCATGGCGCGCGCGATGAGCGCAACCCAGACCGGGCCAGGCGTAAGGAACAGAATGAAAAGCGCACCGGCGTAGAGCGCGGCTTCGCTCATCGAAATTGTCATGGCATCACGGTCCCAGGACTGTCGCGGTGCTTTCGCCGTTTTCCTCGGTAACTTCAACCATCTGCGCGAGGTCTTCCAGTTCTTCGAAAAGTTCGGCACCGGTTCCCGTCATCCACGCCTGTGCACCGAGGGCGATGATTTCATCATAAAGCGCGGCGCGGCGGCCCGCGTCCAGGTGGGCCGCGACTTCGTCGAGCAGGATGATCGGCGGCGCGCCTGCGTCTTCGGCCAAAGCACGCGCGTTGGTCAGGACGAGCGAGATCAAAAGCGCCTTTTGTTCGCCGGTCGAGCACTGGGCGGCGGGCACGCCCTTGTCGACATAGGTTGCCGTCAGATCGATGCGGTGCGGTCCCAGAAGGGTGCGGCCCGCGCGCAGGTCCTGTGGCCGGTTCGACGCGAGTGCCTCGGCCAGGTCTTCGGCTGAAGTAGGCAGGTCCCGGTCTGGGTGTGTCAGGGCGAGGTCTGCCGCCGGAAAGGATGTCTCGGCCCCGGTTTGTGCAGCGCGAAGACGTGCGATGGCGGCCTGCCGATTCTGCATCACCCCGATGCCGGTATCGGCCATCTGGCGTTCCAATGCGACATACCAGTGATCGTCGCGCACCATGTCCTTCAATAGACGGTTCCTTTCGCGCATGGCTTTTTCATAAGTCAGCACGGCCTGAGCATGGCTTGGCTCGAAACTCATGGCGATGCGGTCCAGGAACCGCCGCCGCCCGTCGGCACCCTCGATCCAGAGCCGGTCCATGGCAGGTACCAGCCAGACGATGCGCGCGATTTGCCCCAGCGCGACCTGCGGTGCGGATTTCCCATCGATCCGAACCGCGCGCGGTTGGCCAGGTTCCGCCTGTGTTTCGACTTCGTGCGATTCTGTCCCGTTCTGCAAAACAGCCGAGACCTTCCAGCCAAGCGCCTCGGGTCGGCGAATGAGTTCCTCGGCGCTGGCGCGGCGGAGGCCGCGGCCGGGGGACAACAAAGACACCGCTTCAAGGATGTTGGTTTTGCCCGCGCCGTTCGGCCCAAAGATCGCGACCGGGCGCGCATCCAGCTGCAGCACCGTCCGTCGGTGCGACCTGAGATGCGACAGTTTCAGTTCGGCGACAGTTGTCACACCCGCATCGGCATCACGACGTAAACCGCCGTGTCATCATCGCCTTCGCGCATCAGCGTAGGATCGCCGCTGGAGTTGAACAGGAACACCGCGTTTTCGCGATCCACCTGGCTGGCGATTTCCAACAGGTACTTGGCGTTGAAACCGATCTCCAGCGGGTCGGAGCCATAGGCGACGCCCAGCTCTTCTTCGGCAGCACCGCTGTCGGGTGCATTGACCGACAGCACCAGACGGTCTTCGTCGAGCGCCAGTTTCACGGCGCGCGAGCGTTCGCTGCTGACGGTCGCAACCCGGTCGACAGCCTGGGCGAAGTCAGAGGCATCTACTTCCATCCGGCGTGTGTTGCCTGCAGGAATGACGCGGGTGTAGTCCGGGAAGGTCCCGTCGATGACCTTCGACGTCAGCGTGATCCCGGGCGTTGCAAAGCGCACCTTGGTTTCCGAGACGCTGACGGCAATCTGGGCGTCGTCGTCTTCGAGAAGCTTGCGCAACTCGCCCACGGTTTTGCGAGGCACGATCACGCCCGGCATGCTGCCTGCGCCATCTGGCAGGTCGGCGTCGATCCGGGCGAGGCGGTGCCCGTCGGTGGCGACGCAGCGCAGCACCTGTTTGCCCTCGGAGTCGGCCACATGCATGTAGACACCGTTCAGGTAGTAGCGCGTTTCTTCGGTCGAGATGGCGAACTTCGACTTGTCGAAGAGCCGCCGCAGGACCGGGGCGGAGGCGGCGAAGTTCGCTTCGTACTCGGACGACGCCATGACCGGAAAGTCTTCCTTCGGCAGCGTCGCCAGAGAGAAGTTGGACCGGCCCGCTTCCACCGACATCCGGCCAGAAGCACCGTCGTCGACGATGGTCACCAAGGCTCCATCAGGCAGCTTGCGAACAATCTCGTGAAAGGTAACTGCGTTAACCGTAGTGGCCCCTGCGCGCGTCACCTTGGCGGCTGCCTGATCGACAACCTCGATGTCCAGATCGGTCGCCCGGAAACTGACGTTGTCGCCTTCGGCTTCGATCAGCACATTGGCGAGGATCGGGATGGTGTTCCGGCGTTCGACAACCGATTGCGCCTGTGCGACCGCTTTCAAAAGGGCTGCCCGCTCGATCGAGAATTCCATCTGCTCGCTCCGTCTGTCCCGGGGCGTTGAAATTACCGGTTTTTCGCCCCCTTGCAATGCTTTTGAGACTTTCTTTCGCGAAGCCGGTCAGCGGTCAAGGGCGCGGGGTCTGGACCTTCGCTTTTGAACGCTAATTCAGACGAAGTGATTATGAGAGAGGCATCTTGTGACAGAGCTTCAGGTCGTCTGGTTCAAAAGGGATTTTCGCCTGACCGATCATGCGCCTTTGACCGAGGCTGCGCGGCGCGGTCCGGTGCTGCCGCTTTTCGTCTATGAACCCGGTCTTTGGGCGGGGCCCGACCGCAGCGGGCGGCAGGATCAGTTCATGCGCGGCGCGCTGGCGAGCCTTGCGCGCGACATCGCGCGGAGGGGCGGGATGTTGTGCCAGCGTGTGGGCGAAGTGACGGACGTGCTGCGGTCTTTGCGCGAGGCGCACGGTTCGTTCCGGCTTTATGCACATGAGGAAACCGGTGATCTTTGGAGCTTTGTGCGCGACAACGCCGTGCGCTCCTGGTGTCGGGCCGAGGGCGTTCGCTTTGACGAGTACCGCCAGTTCGGGATCGAACGGGGCGGTGACACCAAGCGGAACGGCTGGGCCAAGCGCTGGGATACGATGATGGAGGCTCCTGCCCTGCCGGAACCGCCAGCCATCGAATGGGCGAGCGCGCCGTCGGACAACCTGCCAGCGCCGGAAGCGGACCCATCGCTTGCCTGGCTACAATGTGCCGGGCGGCGGGCTGCTGAAGAGACGCTTCAAAGCTTCCTCCATGAGCGCGGCGAGTTCTATCAAAAGAACATGTCGACCCCGGTCGAGGGCGAAGCGGGATGCTCTCGCATTTCGCCACATCTCGTCTGGGGGTCGATGTCGATGCGCGAGATGCATCAGGCGACCGTTGCGCGGCAGGAAGAACTGCGGGCCGCCCCGGCCGAGGAGCGAGGCTTCTGGCTGAAGTCGCTGAACAGCTTTGTCGGGCGGCTGCACTGGCATTGCCACTTCAGCCAGAAACTGGAGGATCAGCCGGACCTGGAAAACCGCTCGATGATCCCGGCCTATGACGCGTTGCGTGAAAGCGATGCCGAGCTGCTGGAACGCTATGCCGCCGGGCAGACCGGCTTTCCTTTCGTGGACGCCTGTATGCGGTATCTGGAAGCGAACGGTTGGATCAACTTTCGCATGCGCGCAATGCTGGTGTCCTTTGCCTCTTATGATCTGTGGTTGCCGTGGCAGGAGAGCGGCAAGGTGCTGGCCCGGCTTTTCACAGACTATGATGCGGGCATTCACTGGCCGCAGGTGCAGATGCAGTCGGGCGTGACGGGCATCAATACCGTGCGTGTCTACTCGCCCATCAAGCAAGGACTTGATCAGGACCCGACGGGAGATTTCACGCGGCGCTGGGTGCCCGAACTGGCGCATATTCCAGGTAAGGCAGTGCACGAACTGACAACGGTCGAGGCGATGGTGGCAGGCTACCCCGCGCCAATTGTCGATCACAAGACCGCAACAGCCTTTGCCAAAGATCAGATATTTGCACTGCGTCGCGACCCAGCCCTGAAGGCGCAGGCCGCCCAGATCATGGAGAAGCACGGAAGCCGAAAGCGGCAACCACGGCGGCGGAAACGATCGGCCTAGTTATAGGTGGCTGCCGTGATGAACTCGCTAAAGGCTTCGCACCAGATCAGCACGCTATCATAGGCGTTGACGTCGATGCCGTCCGGCACCTCCAGTATGAACCCGGCGAATGACTTCACGTCGCCCACACGAACTGCGCTGGCGCGGTCGAAGCTGTCTTCGTGATCGACGAGACCCTTGGTCAGGTAGAGCTTGTAGTCCGGACCAGGTGCAAGCTTGCCCTGATGAGTGATTTCGCTGGCTGAGAGGCTGATAGTGCCTTCGCCCCAATGCGCGAAGTCGCTGCCACGCAGGTCACGCGTGAATTCGGCCGAATAGAGCGCCTGCCCCGCCATTTCTTCCAGCTTGGCGGCGTCCGGCGGCGGCGGCGCGGTGAGAATGGGCAAGAAATAGACGCCCAGCCCGAAGCCAATGGCCACGGCAATACCGTGGGTGATGATCCAACGAATGAGGCGACCCATATGGCGCTCCTTTTCCAGTCAAGCCGCAAGGGCAGTTTTGGTCAGAAGGATAACCGACAGGGACAGCAAAAGCACCTCTATCACACGCATGTAAATCCTGTCCGCCATCCGCTTGATGAGCCACAGTCCTTGGCGGCGCCGAACCAGCGCCGCCGTGACGCGTCACGAAATATGGTCGATAAGAGGCTCAGGCCTCCAGCGCGCGACGCAGCATTTCGAGATCGTCGGCGATCTGGCTGTCTTGCTGCATCAACTCTTCGATCTTGCGAACGCCATGCATGACGGTCGTATGATCGCGCCCGCCAAAACGCCGCCCGATCTCGGGCAGGGACCGCGAGGTCAACTGCTTCGAAAGATACATCGCCACCTGGCGCGGTCGCGCGAAGGTGCGCACGCGCTTCGGGCCGATCAGGTCCGACAGGCGGATGTTGTAGTGATCGCTGACCTTGCGCTGGATTTCCTCGACCGTGATCTTGCGGTCGCTGGCGCGAATGACATCAGCCAGGCAATCCTGCGTCAGTTCCATCGTGATCTCGCGCCCGACAAGCGAGCCGAAAGCGAAGAGGCGCATCAGCGCCCCTTCGAGAACGCGCACGTTGGTCGAGATGCGGTGGGCCAGAAACTCAAGTACACCATCCTGAATTTCAAGGTTCGGGAACTGGGCCGAGAACTGCTCGACCTTCTGCTGAAGGATGCCCAACCGCAGCTCGTAGTTTGTCGGGTGCAGATCGACGACCAGCCCGGACTGTAGGCGGCTGACGATCCGGTCTTCGATCCCGGCAATCTCGGTCGGCGCGCGGTCGGACGACACGATAATCTGCTTGTTCTGGTCCACGAGCGCGTTGAACGTGTGAAAGAACTCTTCCTGCGTCGCGTCCTTGCCGGCGATGAACTGAACGTCGTCGATCATCAAAACATCGACCGAGCGGAAGAGTTGCTTGAAGGCGATCATGTCCTTGTCGCGCAGCGCCTGCACGAAGCGGTACATGAACTGCTCGGCCGAAAGATACACGACACGCAGGTCGCTTTGCCGCTTGCGCAGTTCCCAGGCGATGGCGTGCATCAGGTGCGTCTTACCCAGACCGACACCGCCATAAAGAAACAGCGGGTTGAAGGTCACCGGCCCGCCCTCGGCCACACGGCGCGCGGCAGCGTGCGCCAGTTCGTTCGGCTTGCCGACGACGAAGGTGTCGAAGTTGAAACGGCTGTCTAGTGGCGCGCCGGGCAGATCATCGTCTGTTGTCATAGCAAGGGCGTCGTTCTTTGGCTTTTCTTTCGAAGGGACCATCGCCGCCGCCTTTGGTTGATTTGGGACTGAGAATTCGACACGGGAGACGGTCTCTCCCGCGTTCGTCAGCACCTTTTGGATCATATCCCCAAAATTGCGCGACACCCAGTTGCCCATGAAATTGGTCGGGACGAGGAAGGTTGCGACTCCCCCGTCAAGACCCGCGAGCTCCAATGGCTCGATCCAGTTTACGTAGTTGTTCTTCCCGACTGCAGACAAGAGATTCTCGCGAATCTCACCCCAAGTTTCATTTGTCATTCTTTGGCCCGTTACTTCTTTTTTATGCTCACGACTGGCGCCAAGCCAGCCCCCGGGCCTTCCATCCATTATGGCTGCCCCGGTGTCCCAGTGCATCCACATCGCCTTCGAAGCCCTCTGCTACGTTCAGACAGTCAACGCTTACACCTTTCATGGCGTAATGCGCCGAAACTGCACGAGCAGCCTGCATCGATCTTGCGCCCGATCGGCAAATGAAAAGAAGTGGTCCCGGCGGTGCCGAACCCAATGCCCCTTCCACATCCGACGCAAACGCCGGGTTAACGGACATGTCGGGATAGGAAGACCACTCGACAAAGAGCGTTTGGCTTCCAGTCTCCGCGACGTCAGGAACACCAACGAAACCCCATTCGGCTCGTGTTCTGACATCAATGAGTCGGGCGTTGGACTCGGAACTCAATATGCGCCACGCTTCTGTCGGATCAACCTCTCCGACATGCGGGCTGTCGCCCATCCCCATCAATTATGTCCCCCCAGGACGAAGTGAATCGCAGACCCAAGATGTCCAAAGTCACTTGGCCTCGCAACAACCCTTTGCGCTTGACAGAGGATGGCTGTCGAACGAATCCGGTCCGCTTCGGAAATTGCTCAGACAACTCAATAGAGATAGCCCGCGCAAAAAAAATTGCGCCCCGAAGGACGCAACAAAGCTTGACGGCAAATCTTAGCCGATCGCCTTCACGCGGGCTGCGAGTCGCGACATTTTCCGAGCGGCAGTGTTCTTGTGATAGACGCCTTTTGTCACGCCGCGCATCAGTTCCGGCTGTGCCTGCTTCAGCGCCTGAGCGGCGGCATCCTTGTCGCCCGAAGCAATGGCTTCTTCGACTTTGCGGAGATACGTGCGGATGCGCGACCGGCGCGCTTTGTTGACTTCAAGACGGCGCGCATTCTGGCGCGCGCGTTTCTTGGCTTGGGGCGAATTCGCCATGGAGGTGTCCTTTTTTATTGCGGGTCCAAATCAAAAGTCGCACGATCTTCCCGCTGCCGGTCTGGTGACCGACGGACACATAGCCTAAGACATTCCTTGGAATGCGAAGCGGGCTCCACGCGCATGTACGGCGCGGCACTTACGACATTCGATCCCGTTTGGGAAGCCCTAATTCACTTGTCGCGAAACTGCGCTTCGCGCTTTTCCAGGAAGGCCGCCATGCCTTCCTTCTGATCCTCGGTCGCAAAGAGCGAATGAAAGAGGCGTCGTTCGAACAGCAGGCCTTCGCGCAGCGAGGTTTCTTCGGCGCGCTTCACCGCTTCCTTGACGGCCATGGCTGTCAGAAGCGACTTCTCTGAGATCTTCTGGGCCGCTGCGGTTGCCTCTTCCATCAGCTTCTTGGCGGGCACCACACGGCTGACAAGACCAGAGCGTTCAGCTTCCTCGGCATCCATGAACCGGCCCGTCAGATGCATGTCCATGGATTTGGATTGCCCGACCAGGCGCGTCAGGCGTTGCGTTCCACCCAGGCCTGCGACGGTGCCCAGATTGATCTCGGGCTGGCCGAACTTTGCGGTATCTGCTGCGATGATGAAATCGCAGATCATGGCCAGTTCACAGCCGCCGCCCAGCGCATAGCCCGCGACAGCGGCGATGATGGGTTTGCGGCATCTCAGGATACGCTCGGAGTCGTCGGTGAAAAGATCCTCGCCGAAGGCATCCACAAAGGTCTTGTCCGACATCTCGCCAATATCGGCTCCGGCGGCAAAGGCTTTTTCCGACCCGGTGATGATGATGCATCGGACCTTATCGTTGTCCGAGGCCTCGCCCACCGCCTGCGCCAGCTCGGCTAGCATCTGTGTATTGATGGCGTTCATCGCGTCGGGGCGATTCAGCCGAATGGTCGTCACATGCTCTTCCGTTTCGACGACGATCGTCTCAAAAGCCATGTATCCCGCCTTTGGTTGTTGCCATCAGAGCACAGGCTTAGCAGTCCGGGCCGCGGGATCAAGCTATCTTTGGCATAGGGCGCAGAAGAAACTGGAGCGTCCGGATTGCACGATACGCCTGATTTTGCCCGTGCATTCGGGTGTCTGACAGGCCGCTCCTTCGCGATCGTAGACAGCAAAGGTGTGCTGGAAGTAGCCAAGCTCGCCATCCGCCTGCCGATAGTCGCGCAAGGACGATCCGCCTGCGGCGATGGCATCGCGCAATACCTCTCTGATGTGGGGAACAAGTCCGGCGACGCGACCCTTTGAGATACGATCGGCACGCCGCGTCGGTCGAATGCCTGCCCGCCAGAGCGCTTCACACACGTATATATTGCCAAGTCCCGCCACCAATTTCTGGTCCAAGAGCGCCGATTTGATCGGCGTCTTCCGTGTCTTCAGCGCGTCAGCCAAGTAGCGTTCATCAAAGCTGTTTCCCAAAGGCTCGGGTCCCAGAGTTTTGAGCATCTTGTGCGCGTTGATCTGGTCGGTCGGCGCGAGGTCCATTGCGCCGAACCGCCTGGGATCGTTGAACGTGATGCGCGACCCGTTCTCCATGTTAAAGACGACGTGGTCGTGTCTGTCGGGCGCGGGGTGGTCGTGGTGGAATTGCCCAAGCGGGTTGCCCGAGATCAGGATGCGACCTGACATGCCCAAGTGAACGATCAGCGTCTCGCCGCTGGAGAGATCCGCCAGTATGTACTTCGACCGGCGCCTGAGGGCTTGCACACGAACCTTCGACAAACGTTCGCCCATGTTTTCAGGAAACGGCCAGCGCAGATCGGGCCGGTTGACCTCCGTACGCGCAATCACCTGCCCTTCCATAGCCGGAAGCAGTCCAATTCGGACAGTTTCCACTTCAGGCAGTTCTGGCACGGGTCCCCTCCTGCGGCGAATGCGCCCGATTGGGTGTCAACGGGACGCACCTGGATTAAGACTCTCGCGAGCCAGTCAAATGGGCTGGCTCCGAACGGTCGCCCGGGTATAAGAAAGCCCGCCACAAGAAGTAAAGCCGATGCCTGAGACAGACGAAAAGACCACCCACTTCGGGGAGCGGGTTGTGCCCGAGGACGAAAAGGCCGGCCTTGTCCATGGCGTCTTTTCCAGCGTAGCGTCCAAGTACGACATTATGAACGATGTCATGTCCGTCGGCATCCACCGTCTGTGGAAAGACGCCATGATGGATTGGCTGGCGCCCCGCGACGGTCAGCGCCTGCTGGACGTGGCCGGTGGGACGGGCGACATCGCCTTCCGGTTCCTGCGGCGCGCGCCGGGGGCGGAGGCTGTCGTCACAGACATGACCGAAGCCATGCTGGTGGAAGGCCGCAAGCGGGCCGAGGCCGAAGCTTTCACCGACCGGCTGGATTGGGTGACGGGCGACGCGATGGCCTTGCCGTTCGAAGACGCCTCTTTCGACGTCTATACGATCTCTTTCGGCATTCGGAACGTGACGCGGATCGAAGACGCGTTGTCCGAGGCCTATCGCGTCTTGAAGCCCGGGGGTCGGTTGATGGTCCTGGAATTCTCGCAACTTCCCAATGCCGGGCTGCAAAAGCTATACGACATGTATTCCTATAACGTCATTCCGCGCATGGGCCAGGCCATCGCGGGGGACCGTGACAGCTATCAGTATCTGGTCGAGTCCATTCGCCGGTTTCCCGATCAGGAGACCTTCGCCGCCATGATCCGCGCGGCCGGTTTCGATCAGGTCAAATACCGCAACCTGTCGATGGGGATCGCGGCCTTGCATTCGGGCTGGAAACTCTAGGCGCATGCGCGGGCCGCACAATATATTCCGCCTGATCCGGACAGGCGCGACGTTCGAGCGGACGGGCGCGATGCGGCAGGTGCTGGAGGCGATGGACGCGCCAGCCTCGCTGCGTGTTGCGGCCCGCGTTCTGGGTTGGCCTTTCGCCTGGCTGGGCATCCGGGGCGACCCGGCGCAGCCTCCGGTCACCCGCGCTCTGACCGCGTTGGGTCCGGCTTACATCAAGTTCGGCCAGATCCTCTCGACCCGTCCCGATGTCGTGGGAACAGAACTGGCCGAGCAGCTTCGGGTCTTGCAGGACAAATTGCCGGCGTTCGACACCGACATAGCGAAAGAAACCGTGGCAACGGAACTTGGCCAACCCGTTGGTGCGATCTTCTCCGAGTTTTCCGATCCGGTCGCCGCGGCCTCGATCGCCCAGGTGCATCGCGCGAAGCTCGCCGACACGGGCGAAGCCGTCGCCGTCAAAGTGCTCCGGCCGAAGATCGAGCAGGCGTTTCAGCGCGACATCGACGCCTTCTACTTCGCAGCTCGTGTGATCGAGATACTCTCGCCAGGGTCGCGCCGGTTGCGCCCCATGGACGTGATCGAACACTTCGAAGGCGTCGTGATGGGAGAGCTCGACCTGCGGCTGGAAACCGCCAGCGCGTCGGAGTTCGCCACCAATACGGCGACGGACGAAAGGTTCCGCGTGCCGGATGTCAAATGGGCCTTGTCGTCCCGGCGAGTGATGACGCTGGAATGGGTCGAAGGTCTGCCACTTGGCGATGTCGATGCGGTGCGTGCTGCCGGGCACGATACGACGCGCCTGGGCGAGAAGGTGTTGACCACGTTCCTGAGCCACGCTTTGCGCGACGGCTACTTTCACGCCGACATGCATCAGGGCAACCTGAAGGTGGCAGCAGATGGTACGCTTGTTGCCCTGGACTTCGGAATCATGGGCCGGATCGACGCCTATACGCGGCGCGTTTATGCCGAGATACTGATTGGTTTCATTCGCCGGGACTATCATCGCGTGGCCGAGGTTCATTTCGAAGCGGGTTACGTGCCACCGGACCGTGATGTCGATGAGTTCGCCCGCGCGCTGCGGGCCGTCGGCGAGCCGATCTTCGGGATGGATGCCAGCCGCATCTCGATGGCGCGATTGCTGGCCTATCTCTTCGAGGTGACGGAACGCTTCGGGATGGAGACCCGGACCGAGCTGATCCTGCTGCAAAGAACGATGGTGGTGGTCGAAGGCGTCGCGCGCTCTCTGGACCCGCATATCAACATCTGGAACGTCGCGCGGCCTGTTGTCGAGGGTTACATCGCCGAGAACATCGGGCCAAAGGCGCTGATCCGCGACCTGGTCAGCACGGCCCGCGTGGTTGCGCGCTTCGGGCCCCGCCTTCCGAAACTGGCCGAGGCCGCTTTGGTCGCGCAAGCTGATCGGCAGGAGCGGGAGAACTCACCGAGCCGATGGCCCAGCGCCGCCCTGTTGGGTGCCGTTGGCCTTCTGGCGTTTTTGATCGGGCTGCTGGCTTAGCGCCCGGGTCATGGGTCGCGGAGCGCCGTGACGTCGTTCGACGCAACCACGGCACCGCCACTGATGACCAACTCGATCCCATCGGTGCCCTGCCGCGCTTCTTCGATGCGCGCGTAATGGGACACAGGACGTGTGCTAGTCACCTCACCCTGATTGAGACTTGCCAGTTCCAGCATGTAGTTCCCGGTTGGCAACGGATCCCCAGTTGAAGAGGTACCCGCCCAGGCGACGATATCATTGCCGAGCGGCACCTGCTGACGCGAGACTTCGCGGCCAAAGCTGTCGCGCACGATCAATTCCGCGGCATCGGATCCCGGGTCGGGCGCCAGCGCGATGTCGACCGGCGTGCCATCGAAGGCTACGGGGGCGGACACGCGCCCCTCCATGCCGACCCAGCCCGCAAGTTGGGCCAGTCCCGACGCGCCAAGACCGTTCGTCACGTCCCGCAAGAGATCGTTCGTCAGGACCTGCTGTTCCACGCCCGAGAAAGTCGCCAGTTGCACCGCGAAATCCTGGCTTTCAATCGGGTTCAATGGGTCCTGATTTTCAAGCTGCGTGGTCAGCATCAAAAGAAACGTCTCGAAATCTGAACTTAGGGCAGAGGTGGAGTCGTTGGTTTGCGTGGCAGCTGCTGCGGCGGAGGAAGTCGTTTGATTGACGGCAGGCGCGGTCGCCACTTGTTGAACGGGATCCGGCATCGCTTACAACCTTATGTCTATCCGGCCTTCGACGCCGGGTGAGTGATTTTGAACAACATCGATACGCTCGCCTGGACCGTCACGCCCATATCCGTCTTCAGACGGAACGCGTTCGCTGCCAGCGTGCTGGCCTTGCTGTTCGGTTTCCTGTTCGAACGAAAAACTGAGATCGCTGAACCCACGGTCAGCCAGCTCGGCTTCAAGCATGTCGATGTTCCGGCGCATCAGATCGAGCGTTTCGGGCCGCTCGGCCGAAATCTGGACGACCATGCCCAAATCCGATTGCAGCATTGTCATGCGCACGCGCCCGAGTTCTTCAGGTTGCAACCGAAGTTCGACCATGCCTTCGGCGGTGACTTTGGTGATTGTGTTCACCACCTGGGTCACGACCGATCGAATCGTCGGTTCCACGCGAGGCGCTTCCCTTGACAGAGGGCGTTCCGCTTCGATCTTGTCGGCCTGCAACAAGGCGTCCAGCGTGGTTTCGCTTGTTTGCAGGGGCTGGTCTTTTATGAGTGCCACGTCAGGCTTGGCTTGCAGCAATTGAGATTGCGGCGATGGCGACACATGAGACGCGGTCCCCATCGTCGGCAGACTTCGCTCTGTCACGGTCAACGCAACAGTGGCTCGGATGTCCCCATCCTTGCCCCGCGTGCGTCGAGGCTTCTCATCTGTGGAAATCGCGGGGTCGGCGGCAAGTTGAACTGAGGCAGGCATCGCCTCGGTAGCCCGCGTCGCCGGTGCGGAAACCGGGCTGCCGATGTCCAGCACCGTCTGATCGGGGCCACTCGCTGGCAGGGTTGGCGCGGTGTCCTTCAACGAAGTCACCTGTGCCTTCGCGCCGACCGCAATGTGCGCGCGGGGGGCCTGAAGAATTGGCTGCGCACCAGCGCGCTCATTTTCGAGCTTGGGCAAAGGATCGCGCGCCGCTGCAACCGGCTGCTCTGGCTCCCGCGGCAATGAATTCGGTGCCTCACGCGGCTCTTCAACTGCCGCCGATCGCTGCACCAATGCCTCGCGTACGGAAACAGTGCTCTCCGAAGCTGCCTTGGACACCACCGCTTTGGCCACCGCCCCCTCCGGCGTCGGCTTCGGCATGTCAGGGGGCAACTCAGGGTCGATAGACTTAGGCGCAGCAAGACTATCGCTGACCGGCTTTGCTGTGATTTCGTCATTCGCCAACTCCGACCGTAACGGCGTCTTTTCAGTCGACTGTGTCGGGTCACGCTCTGCAAGTCTCGGGGCGATTGAGGCAATCGGCGCGACGACCGGCTCAGCGACGTCAATGGCTGGTTGTGCAGGTTCCGCCGGCGAGGTCGAAACGTCTTCAGAAAGGAATTTTTCTTCCGGCGTGACGTTCGGCAGATCTGTCGTGTCCAATTCTAACGAAACCTCCGGCGCATCCTCCGCAAAGAGCACCGCGAAGTCCGAAGCATCTTCGACATCGCCAACCATTTCGGGAAATGGCGTCTTTCCCTGTTTTGGTGTTTCGACCTGTAGGGCCTGTAGCAATACTTGCATCCTGAACCTCCGGACGTCCTGTCCTTTGCGACGTCGATACCGTCGGGAAGTTACCAGTCCTTTACCTGTCCAGTGGATAGTGCGGAAAATTCTTCCGATTCAGAAGGATCGAAACATGACCCAGATTTCACCTGTTGCGCTGCAACTGCCGCGGCCCGAGAAACCCGAATACAAGGCGATCGCCGACGAGCTTGAAATCCAGTTCCTGTCAGAAATGCTGAAGAACGCGGGCGTCGGCAAACCGCGCGACACGTTTGGCGGCGGTGCGGGCGAAGATCAGTTCGCGGGCTTCCTGACAGCAGAATACGCGCGCGCAACAGTGAACGCGGGCGGCATAGGACTGTCGGAAGCCATTTATCAAGCGCTGGTCCGCAATGAGGTGTCGAAATGAATATCGTGACTGAATTGGAAGACGTGCTGAAGCGGGAACAGGAATCGCTTCTCAAAGGCGATTTCGCAGCTTTGGGAAAACTCGTCGAACGCAAGGCCGCACTTGCCAAAAGGCTTTCGAGCAATCGACCGGATTTGCCCGAGGACGTTTATCGGAGTTTGGTGGATCAGGCGAGCAAGAACGAGGCCTTGCTCAATTCCGCCCAACGCGGCCTGCAAGCGGCAATGTCGCAACTCCGGCACGCGGCGCAGTCAGTTGAACAAACCACCTACGGACAAAATGGCGAGCGTCAGACCCTGTCGCGAAAACCGTCTTCGGTGACACAAAAAGTTTGAAAATTTTATATTAAATTCAAACGATTGCAGCAGCCGCCATCGTGCGGCTGTTTAGCATTTCTTAAACCCTTCACGATGAACTGCACGAGCACCGGGAAGTGGTGGCGCGCGAGGGGTGGATGCCCTGCACGCAAGTTCAGAATGGCTGGCTCGTCTGAAAGACGTTTCCGAAACCCAAGGCGAATAATCGCCGCAATTATTGGAGAACGCCAGATGGCAAGTATTCTCACCAACACCAGCGCCATGGTTGCGCTGCAAAACCTTCGCACCATTAACTCCGGCCTTGAAGACACCCAAAGGATGATCTCGACGGGTAAGGCCATTTCCAGTGCACGCGACAACGCGGCGGTTTGGGCCATTTCGAAAGTGATGGAATCCGACGCGATGAGCTTCAAGGCGATCAACGATAGCCTCAACCTGGGACAGTCGACGGTTACGGTGGCTCGCCAAGCCTCTGAAACGGTCACCGACCTTCTGACGCAAATGAAAGAGAAGATCGTTGCCGCCCAGGAAGAAAACGTCGACCGGACCACAATTCAGGATGATGTCAACGCCCTATCCGACCAGATCCGTTCGGTCGTCGGGGCTGCCCAGTTCAATGGTCTGAACCTAGTTCAAGGCACGGATGACGTGAACATTCTGTCGTCGCTCGACCGCGCGCCCGACGGAACTGTAACGGCTGCGGACATCACCGTTGCGCGTCAGGACCTCAGCTTCGATGCTGGCGTCATGGGCACCGGCGCGACTTTGGGCGCGAACATTACTGCTGCCGATGGCTCGAACAGCCTCGCCGGCGCTGCCGGTAACCAGTTCTCGAACGCGGCAAACACGCAGACCATCCAGCTGTCGAACATCACAGCCGGCGCCTCGAACACCTATAACCTGCAGGTGGCCGGGGAAACCGTGACCTTCACATCGGACGCCACGGGCAACACCGCAGCAACCGTTGCAGCTGGAATCACGGCGGCTCTGAACGCGGCGGGGATTGAAGACATCTCAGCAACTGTCGCAACAGACACCATTACCATCTCGTCGACCACAAAATTCGACGATGTCGAAGTGAACCTGTCGACCACGGACGCTACATCGCAATACGCCGTAAACGGCGGCACCGCGACGGCCGCGGGCGCTGGCTTCACCGGCGAAACGATTGCGGCGCGCGCATCGACGGTCACGTTCTCTACCACTGCCGGTGTTGTCGAAGGTGACGGGTATCGCGTTTCGATCGGCGGCGTGAACTATGACTATGTCGCTGGCCGTGGTGAAACCTTCGAGGATGTTGCGCGCGGTCTCAAAGTGGCGATTGATGGGGCGGCAGTCGCCAACATCTCCACCAATGTCACTCAGGACGCCACCACAGGCGCTTGGATACTGCAGATTGACAACGACAGCGCAACTGACCTGGCGCTGACGGATGACGGCAATGCCGGTGGTACGGCCACAGGCGGTCTGGCGGGTGTCGAAAACATCGACGTCACGACAGACGAAGGTGTGGATGCGGCACTTACCAACATTGAAACCTTCATCGCGACATCCATCGAAGCTGCTGCCGACTTCGGCTCGGCCCAAGGGCGGATCGATACCCAGAACACGTTCATCAGCAACCTCACCGACTCGCTCAAAGCAGGCATCGGTGCGCTGGTTGACGCAGATCTGGAAGCTGCGTCGGCTCGTCTGCAGGCTCTTCAGGTGCAGCAGCAGCTGGGTATCCAGTCGCTGTCGATCGCCAACCAGGCGCCCCAGTCGATCCTGTCGCTCTTCCGTTAAGCGATCACTCGGGTGGCCTTCGGGCCACCCAACCCCATTCCGGTTCCGAATGAACCGAACTTCAGGAGAAGCCCGCCGTGAATGTCGTCGAACGCGCACGCGATGGTTACAGCCAAACCGCCGTCCATATGAAAACTCCGCGCGATACGGAGTACGAAGTCATCGCCCGTATCTCGCACAGACTTCGATCTGCCGCACAAAACCGCAACTCCGATTTCCCGGCCTATGTCAGCGCCCTGCATGACAACAACAAGCTCTGGACGACACTTGCGGTGAACGTCGCTCAGCCCGACAACACATTGCCAAAGGAACTGCGCGCGCGGCTTTTCTGGCTCGCCGAATTCACCAGTCAGGAGACGCGAAAACTCCTCCGAAACGACGGCGACGTGGGCGCTCTGATCGAAATCAACGCCGCTGTCCTGCAAGGCCTCCGCAATCAGGAACAGAACCTATGAGCGGCCTTGTCCTCAAACTTGCTCCGAAAGAGCGTGTGCTGATCAATGGCGCCGTCATTGAAAACGGCGACCGGCGCACACGCATGTCAATATTGACACCGAACGCCAATA
>JASJDQ010000216.1 GCA_030065075.1 Paracoccaceae bacterium
GTATTGCCCCGCCAGCACCGGTTGATCAAAAGGTGATCCATCGGTCCTTGCCCGCCGGATCAGCGCCGCTGAATTGACAGGCACCCAGGAGATCTTGGCGCCAGTGTCGTGTGCAAGCCGGGCAAGCTGCGTAGACGCCAGGTAGGAATACCGACTTCCCAATCCGAGGTATGCTTTCACTTGCATCGAAATCCCATCATTTGTGATTACCGTCTCCGGTGGAATGCGCTGACGGCCTCAGCGCCACCATCGGCTTTGTTCGTCAGGATCGGTCCATTGCCGTCGCCTCGCGTTCGATTCCCCATTCAATGAGGACCGTCCACAATGCTTCCACCAGCCTTGGATCGAGGTTTTTGGTCTCAGCCGCGTCTCTGACACGCCTCAGCACTTCGGCAACGCGACCCACCGTGCGTGGTGGCAAACCTTCTCGTGTTTTCAAGACGACCGCTCGATCGATGTATTCGCTTCGGCGGGCCAGAAGATCAATCAGGGCGTCATCCAGTGCGTCGATCCCGGCACGCAATTCAGCCATTGTGTCGCAGGCTGCCGGTTCTTTTGCGCGTCGCGTATTCATCTTGATTCCAATGCCAGTCGAAGACTTAGAATGGTGAAGGACGCAGCGAATGTTCCTCTCAGCCAGACCATCACACCCGGGCGGCCCAAGACGCGATCTCTCAACGATGCCGCGAAAGCGCAATAGATAACGAAAGCCACGAAGGTCATGATCATGAAAGCGACGGACAGAATGCTCAATTGACCGATCGCGTCCGGAGCATCTACCGGAACGAATTGTGGCAGAAAGGCAAGAAAGAAAACCGAGAGCTTCGGATTGAGAAGGTTGAGGAACACGCCATCTGCCACCAACCGCGGAATCGAGGCCTTACCAGATCGGCCGGAAACTGTCAGAACACCCCTGCCGGACCAAGTGCTCCACGCCATCCAAAGCAGATAAAGAACGCCTGCGATTTTCAACATCTGAAATGCCAGTGCGCTTGCGTGCAAAACAGCCGCCAATCCGAGAATCGACGCGGCCATATGTGGTAAAATCCCAAGCGTACAGCCGAGCGCGGCGACGACCCCCGCCCGGAATCCCTGACCGATGGAAACCGCAAGCGTATAGACGACGCCCGTGCCGGGCATCAGAACCACGACGAGCGCAGTAACAAGGAACTCCCAACTCAATAGGAAACCTCCGTCGTTTCGAAACGACCGATGCCACCGATCAGGAGGCCTTTTCGCACCGTTGCTCCCTGTGCGCCCAATGTAGATGCCAATGCGTCGCGAGCCCCGGCCACATCCTTTTCGGCATCTGCATGCAAAGCCTCCATGACCAACAAGGCGTTGTCAGTTTGTTTTGAGATCGCAGAATGCGCGCTTTGGCGATTGGTCCAACGGCGCGCATGGGCCCTTAAGGCGGTATCGGCAAAGATGATTTCGCCTGGGGTTGGATGCTCAAGCTCGCCTCCAAACGTCAGATACTCTTCGTTGCCCTTGGCGGGGCCGACCGTCAGATCACCTTCAATCCGCTCAAGGTCAAAAGCGGCGACGGGGATGGCATAGGCCGCCGACACGGCGTTGCAAAGGTCCACGATCGGGTGCAATCGCGGCAGCGTGTTTTCCTTGCGAAGACGGCGAAGTAAAGCTTCGGAGGCGCAACGGTACTTTGTGGGTTTCAGCCCCATGGACGAGAACGCCGACCGCCATGCCCGGATTGGGGCAAGATCGGCCTCGCTGCCAGCTTCAAGGCGACGAAGCGCTTCTTGCTCATATCGCGCAACTGCATCGGGTTCTTCCGTGACCTTGGAAAGGCCCGATACGTGCAACAGGCCAGTAGCAAGACTTGGGAAGCGCATGGCCATGGACGGGTCGTAAGAAAAAACCATGCCCGAACTATGGGTCCGGTTTAGCCCCCCGGTCTTGAACGATATTGCCCTTGCTCGACTGGTATCGCCCTGGCGGCAATCCGAATTGACGTGCAAACGCGCGCGTCATGTGGCTTTGATCCGCGAACCCCAGGTCAATCGCAACTGACACAGGGCTTTCGCCGGATGCCAAAGCCCGCCGCGCGCGCCGCAGGCGTATTTGGGTTGCATATTCATACGGTGTTGCGCCCGTTTCTCGCCGGAAGCGCCGCAATGCTCCGGTTCGACCCATCCCCATGAGTGATGCAACCTCGTCTAGGGTCGGCGGGACGTGGACTTGATCGTGAATTCGTTGCAGGACACGAAGGGTCGCCGCGGAGTGAGTGCGGTCTCCAATTGGCTTGGATGGCGCGAGTAAGTCGGCGAACAGTCCGGTGAGGCCTTCTTCCGCTGCCAGGAGGTCGCCATCGGAGAGTGCATCAAAGACTCTCAACGTTGCCGATGCCATGCAGGGTGCACTCCTAACGGCAAACTGGATCTCCCGTGCGGCCATGTCCGCCCCGACCGTATCAGCGACCCTCGATGGCTCGACATAGAGCATTTTCCAAGACCTGACGCCGACGATCGGCTTTCCATCATGCACTTCGTTGGGGCTGACGGCGATCACGTCACCCGGCCCGGCTTCGACCATTCCTCCGTTTGACCAAGAGGCGTGACCACCACTTAGCATAACGCCAATTCCAAATTGATCATGTGCGTGACGTGGAAAGTTCCGATCCGACGTAAGCGAGACTACTTCAACACCGCCAAGACGAGGGGGTAAAAGTTCCACGTTGTGGCGCAACACGTCCTGCATAACCTCCGACTATCACGCGACGCAAGACAACATCCAGAGGTTGTCGTCATGCCGGCTCCCAGTTCTGTATTCATTAGTCCTGCACTATAATGGTGCCAAGTTCCGCGGCAAAAGCTAGTTAGCGTAGCCATGCAATTGGCCTTATCAAAAATGGACAAATTGCGCTCTTGCTGGAGATCTGTAGGGTGGCTCTCAGCGGACCACCGAGGCATCGCAACGCCCCTTGAGCTCGTGCTGGTCGGCCCTATGAAGGCATCCACTCACAGCGTTGACGCAGCAGTGCAGCTTTCCCAAACCGGACGTGGAACCCTTGGCGCAGCATCCCTGTCGGAGCAATGTCCGGGTCGCGGGACGGAACTGCCGTTCACCACATTCGACACAGATGCCTGCTAGCGAAAGGTGATCGTCGCGCCCGGCAGATCGATGCCGTCGAGCCGAGTGGTCCAGCGCTCACCGGGTAATATCGGCGCGGCGTCGGTTAGGGTTCCGGTGGTAACGACCTCACCCGCGCCGACCGGCGCTGCACTGTGGTCGGTTGCCAGTGTGTCGAGAAGATAACCGAGCGCCCGAAGTGGACCGTCCAGAACATCCGCGCCGCAGCCCGTGAGCCGCTTGCCGCCCGGCCCCTCAAGCTCGATGCGAAAGCGCGGCAGCTGGTCGATGATTGATTGCGTGATGGGCAACCGCGGGCCGAGATAGAGCGCGCCGTGCAGGCCGAAAGCGGCGGCACAATCCGCGCCGGAAAAGCGCCAGCCGGGGAAAGGTGAAAAAACGATCTCAAACCCGTGCGACACCCAGTCGATACACCCGGAAAGCTCAGCGTCACTCATCCCCGCCTGAGGCGCGGACTTTAGGCCGAAGGCAATCTCGGGCTCAAGCCGCGGTTCGGGCACTACCGGCAAAGTGTGCAGCCCGTCACCAATTTCATGCAGGGTCGTATCCCACACTGGCCCCCACATCGGGCCCGAGACACCGTAGATCGGCCATATCATGCGGTTTGTGAAACCAATCTTGCGGCCCACCGGCCGCTCTCCCCGGGCCTCGCGTAGCGCAGTGATCGCGTGGGCGACGCGGTACGCCGCTTCGACGTCAAAGGCAGGGTCGCTATCGGAAATTGGCGCGATCTGGTGGCCCGCGTCATAGGCTTCAAGCAGTTCGGCGATATGGGCCTCAATCGCGGCATCTGCCAATGAACCTGTCATCCAAGAAACTCCTTGCGGCGGCCGATACGAGACTAGTGCCGTAATTTCCGCTCTGCTTCAATTCGACGGCGGCGCTGCCTTTGTCAGATCGGGCTCGAAGGAACGTGCAGCACTCAAGCTGGATTGATTGGAGAAGCAGCCGTTGAGAAGGGCTCTTAGCGGTCGTTCGCCGCTTCTGTGAGCGAGATTTCATCGTCCAAAGTCAGCGTCGCGGACAGACCTGACATCTGCCAAGTTCTGTCGGACGACCGCGTCTGGAAGTTGCATTCAAGCCGCGTGACGAATCCGCGCTCGTCTGAATGGATGCCGACCCGTGCAAGCATCTATGATATCCGACCGCGGACCGATGAGGACCGACTACGCCGATCCACTGGGAAACCTGGTCCGCATTTCAAGCCACCCAGCGGTCGCGGCCGGATGTTGCGAGCGCCCGTGCCTCTTCTCGCCCAAGAGGTCGAGAGAACAAGAACCCTTGGAGCATGTCGCAGCCAAGCTCAACCAGCAGATCACGGTGCGCTTCGGTCTCGATCCCTTCGGCTGTGACGCTCAGATTGAGCTGGCGCGCCAACAGGAGAACCGTCGACACGACTTCACGATAGCGGTCGGGGTCGAAGTCGAATCCGAGCAGAAACGACCGGTCGATCTTGATCTTGTTAAAACGATACTTCCACAAATAGCCAAGGCTGGAGTACCCAGTACCGAAGTCGTCGAGAGTAAGGGTGATGCCGAGGCTTGTTAGGTCGGCGATCTGTTCGTTCACTTCATCCGTGGTGTCGAGTAGAAGCGACTCAGTCACTTCCATTTCAATCATCGACGGGTCCAGACCAGTTCCGGCCAAGTAGCAGTTGATCCGGTCGACCAGTTTCCCGGTTTTGAACTGGAGTGGCGACAGGTTGACGGAGACGAACAGGTCTCCGCCCCATTCGCAAGCAGCCGAGGTGGCGTCGGTCAGGACCTGATCGCCGATAGCGTCGATCAGGCCGCAGTGCTCGGCCAAAGGAACAAACTCGCTGGGCGGGATCAACTCGCCGGCCGCGTCTTTCATGCGGATCAGCGCTTCGAACCCGGCGAGACGCAGATCGGCGGCGTGAACGATAGGTTGGTATTCGACGAAGAAGCCTGATGTCTCAACCGCTCTACGAACACTATTTTCGACGTGGCGTTGTCGGCTGACCTGACGGTCGAGAGCCACGGTGTACTCCACCAGCCGACCACGTCCGGCGGCCTTTGCCCGATAGGCTGCAATATCCGCGCATTGCAGGGCCGTGTCTTCGGGTTCGCTGGGCATGGAAAGGTGCGCTCCGACCGATGCTCCAGGCCACAACCGACGCCCACAAACTTCAATCGGGCGTGCCACATCCGCTACGATGCGCCGACCGACTGAGCGAAGGCTGGCGGCATCGACCGAAGGCAAAACTACTACAAACTCGTCGCCGCCCATGCGGCCCACGTAGTCGCTGCCGGGCGCCACCGACAGCAACACCTGCGCCGTGTGTCGCAGCACTTGGTCACCGACGTCGTGGCCATGCGTGTCATTGACCTCTTTAAACCTGTCGAGATCGATGAATATCAAGCCGATCCCCGTTCCTGTTTTCTCGCGCTCGTTGAACAAACGGCTGAGAGTTTCGGCAAACGCACCGCGGTTCAGTACACCGGTAAGTGGGTCGAAGCGGGACATCTGCAGCATCGCACGGTCGCGAGCGCGAAGCTGTTGTGTTCGGCTTATGACCACTGCCGAAGGCCCCAGGAACGCAGCGGCGCTGACCATGACCAGGATCAGACCAAGTCGGCCGAAACCAGTGCGCAAGCTGTCCGCCATCACCGCGACATCGACATAGACTTCCATCGCCCCGAACAGGATTCCATCTACAGAATGCCCGGGAAGGTAGGCCTCGACATAGGTATCCGGACGGTTCGATTTTTCTCTGCCGTCCTCGATTTCGACGTCATTCTTCCCGGACGCGATCACCGTGCGCGCTTCGTCGCTGTGGCGGTCGCTTGCCTCGAGCCGCTGCACATCCATGTCGGAGACGAACATTAATGTGCCATCGAGACCGAAAATCTTGAAGCGGAAGATGTCCCCGCTCGTGATCGCCGCTTGGATATGGCTCAGCTGATCCGCTGTCGGTTTGGCGCCAGCCGCAATGGACTCAATGTCAGGTACGACACGTACAAACTCGGTCGCCCAGCGCAGTGCGCGTTTCTCGGCGTTCTCCAGAATCGCTGCACCTACCACGCGCTCGACTGCGAACTGTATACCAACAACGATGCAGGCCGCCATCCCAAGCATGACTGTGCCGTGAACAAGGAGCTCCTTGATCGTTTTGTTCCGCATTTCCACCTTCACAAAGCGCTCGATCGTGAAAGGTGATGCCCCAGTAGCCCTCAGCTTTTGGTTAAGATGTCGCGAGATTGTCGCTAAAACTGCGCGCGATTATGGTCTCTAACTGAATTGACTGGATCAGAACGGTATTCAACGGTTAGCAGTGGAAATGACTGCACAAATCGGCACTGGGCTGCATCCATCTCGACTGTAGCTGCGCCAGAAGATTACCCTGAAATCGGCTCGTAGATGCTAACCATTGCGCTGCCGCAGAGCGTCCGCTTCTCTAATTGGGCGTTTGGGTCAAGCTCGTTTTCCGTGTTGTTTGGGATCGTTTTCGCTCATCCGGGTCACGCTTCTCTTCGCGGGGTGATGCGGCTTTGGCATCGCTGCACGCATGTGTCGGATTGGCAGTGGAGAGCCTCGCTTAGAGACGCGCTTGATGGCGCAGCAGCCATTTTCGGCTTCATCTATTACCTGACAGGGCATGCTTGCATGCCCGAGAGGGCACGAACCTCGTCCGGTGAGGACGATCCCTTTCAGGTTGGTGTTGGGCGGTTTAGATCATGCCACGTCCTCCATCTTTCTGAACGGAACTCGGTGCCATCTGCCCACATCCGGTGAAGCAAAACAGCCCGTTTTCGGGCGACAGCCACAACCGCGCGGCGACGCCCCTTGGTGCGCATCAAGCGCATGCCCCATGACTTGATCTGTGACCCGGCCATGGTTCGCATGAGCAAGGCATTGGCGGCAGCATAAAGCGTAGCCCTGACATCCCGATCCCCGGCTTTGGATTTGCGGCCAGGGTTGTCGTGCTCGCCCGACTGGTATCGTCGAGGTGTCAGGCCAAAGTGGGCCGCGACAGTGCGAGACCGTTTGAACCGTGCAGGATCATCGACAGCAGCCTTGAAGGTTAAGGCCGCGATGGGGCCGACGCCGGGGACCGTCATCATGCGCATGCAGACCTTGTCCTGACTGGCCGCGCGTTTGACCCGTCGGTCGAGTTCCAGAAAATGCTGATACAGAACCAGCCG
>JASJDQ010000025.1 GCA_030065075.1 Paracoccaceae bacterium
CGCACCTGGCAGACCGCCGACAAGATGAAGAAGCAGCGCGGGCGGCTCTCGGAAGAAAGCGGCGAGAACGACAATTTCCGCGTCCGCCGCTATATCGCGAAATACACGATCAACCCGGCGATCGCCCACGGAATAGCGCACGAAATCGGGTCTATCGAGGTGGGCAAACGCGCGGACCTATGCCTTTGGCATCCCGCCTTCTTCGGCGTCAAACCCGAAATTGTCCTGTTGGGCGGTACGATTGCTTGTGCGCAGATGGGCGACCCGAACGCGTCGATCCCGACGCCGCAGCCGGTCTATACGCGCCCCATGTTCGGGGCCTATGGCCGGTCGGTCGAGAACTCAGCAGTCACTTTCGTCTCGGAAGCGGCGGCGTCGGAAGGCATCGGCGACGCGCTCGGGCTGGCGAAAACCACGCTTGCTGTTCGAAATACGCGCAGTATCGGCAAGAAGGATTTGCATTTGAACGACGCCACGCCGGAAGTAGAAGTCCATCCCGAAACTTACGAGGTGCGTGCCGATGGCGAGTTGCTCACTTGTGATCCAGCCACCGAATTGCCGATGGCGCAGCGTTATTTCCTGTTCTGAGCCAAGACGAGGACACTTTCTATGAAGGCAAAAAACTTCGGAATTGCGCCACGGGAGCAGCTTTCTGTGGCCACAATTCTATGCAAAACCTTAACGCAGGTGAGAGGCGTAATTCGTAGTCGAGAGAGTTCCAATGGCTCATTCAGCATTTCTGGAAGACTCAGTTCAAATCGAACGCGGGCCAAGCGGCGTCGCGGCATTCTTCAACGTAGTCGGGGCAGGTCTGGCGGCGGGTGCCGCGTCGGAAGCCCGCAGTCGCGAGATCGTGCGTTTGCAAGGGCTTACGGACGACGAACTTGGCCAGTTGGGCCTGACGCGCGACCGGATCGTGCATCACGTCTATCAGGACATCGCCGCGTCGTAAGGACTGCCCCATGAGCGGGCCGTTCGCAGAACGGGTCCGCGAAGCCGGCGATTGGAGCGACGCGGTTGATCGCTGCGTCCTGACCTATGACGAGCGGTTCCTGCGTCGAAAACGCCTAACCTGCGTCAGCGGCTTTGCGTTCCTCTGTGATCTGGAGAAGACGACCTCGCTACAAGCGGGCGAGGCCTTCGAGCTTTCGGATGGTCGATTGATTGAAATCGAAGCCGCCGACGAGCCTCTCTATTCGGTCTCTGGCCCGAACCTGGCGCGCCTCGCCTGGCATATCGGCAACCGCCACACGCCTTGCCAGGTGCATTCTGATCACCTGTTGATCCAGCGCGATCCGGTGATCGGTCACATGCTGGAGCATCTCGGCGCCACGCTTTCAGAAATCGACGCACCGTTCACACCCGAAGGCGGCGCCTATGGCCACGGGCGAACCCACGCCCATGAACACGGGGCGACAGCGCATGCGCATTGAGCCATGAAAGACCTGCTGACCCTCACCCAATGGCTCTCGCCCGCGTTTCCGGTGGGCGCGTTCGCCTTCTCGCATGGTGTCGAAACCATGATCGCCGACGGCCAGATCGCCGACGCCCATGCGCTGCAGGACTGGCTGTCCGACCTGTTGCAGTACGGGTCTAGCCGTAGCGACATCGTCTTCCTCAGCGAAGCCTATCGCGCAAACGACGTCTCGACACTGGCCCGCGTGTTCCAACCCTCCGCCGAACGGCTGGAGGAAGCCGAAAAACTCGGACATGCTTTCGCGCGCACCGTCCGCAAAGTCTGGAACCTCGATGTGCCGGACGACCTCTACCCGCTGGTCGTCGGACGGGCCGCCGCCCTGCGCGGCCTGCCTCTCCCTGAAACCGCCGCGCTTTACGCGCAGGCCTTCGTGGCCAACCTCGTCTCGGCCGCTGTCCGACTGGTCCCCTTGGGGCAGACGGAAGGCCAGGCGGTCGTCGAAGCACTCGCCACCCAATGCGAAGCACTCGGCCACGCCGCGCCGGACCTGACGCTTGACGACCTGTCATCCTGCGCTTTCCTTTCGGATGTCGCCGCAATGCGGCACGAAACACTTCAACCAAGGGTATTCCAGTCATGAATGGACCACTCCGCATCGGCATCGGCGGCCCTGTGGGCGCCGGTAAAACCACGCTGACAGCGCGCCTGGCCGAAGCACTGAAGGAAACGCATTCCATCGGCGTCATCACCAACGATATCTACACGCAGGAAGACGCCGAGGCGCTGATGCGGATGCAGATCCTGCCCGCCGACCGCGTGATCGGCGTCGAAACCGGCGGTTGCCCCCATACCGCCATTCGCGAGGATGCCTCGATCAACCTCGCCGCCGTCGCCGAAATGGAAAAGCGGCACCCCGGCGTGGAAGTCGTCCTGATCGAAAGCGGCGGCGACAACCTGTCCGCCACCTACAGCCCGGAACTGGCCGACCTGACCGTCTACGTTATCGACGTGGCCGCGGGCGAGGAAATTCCCCGAAAAGGCGGCCCGGCGATCACCAAATCGGACGTTCTTGTCATCAACAAGACTGATCTTGCGCCTTACGTCGGTGCCGATCTCTCTGTCATGGAGCGCGACGCAACCCGCGTCCGCGCCGGGCGCCCCTTCGTCTTTACCCAGCTCAAAAATCATCAGGGCGTGGCCGAGGTGCTGGACCATATCGCCCGGATCGGTGGCCTCCAACTGACCGCCAGCGCGGCGGAGTGACTGGTTATTCGGCGCACGCGTGCTTAAACTAGGGAAGGCCGAGACACCCGAGGTCCGCCCATGCCAGCCCTGTGCCGAGACTGCCTGCACACCTTCGAGACAGGCGCGCGCTGCCCGTCCTGCGGCCGCCCGCGCGTGCTGGAACACCCCGAGCTGTTCGACCTCTCCATCGCCCACATGGACTGCGACGCCTTCTATGCGGCGGTCGAAAAGCGCGACAATCCCGAGCTTCGCGACAAGCCCGTCATCATAGGTGGCGGCAAGCGCGGTGTTGTCTCCACCGCCTGCTATATCGCCCGCATCAAGGGCGTGCGCTCGGCCATGCCGATGTTTCAGGCGCTCAAGCTTTGCCCTGAAGCGGTCATCGTCAGGGGTCGCATGGGCGCCTATGTTGAGGCCAGTCGCGAAATCCGCGCGATGATGGACGACTTGACGCCCATCGTCGAACCCCTGTCGCTCGACGAAGCCTTTCTGGACCTCACCGGCACCACCCGGCTTCATGGGAAACCTCCCGCCGTGATGCTGGCGGGTCTTGTGAAACGTATGGAGGACGAGTTGGGTTTGACTGGCTCCATCGGACTTTCGCACAACAAGTTTCTGGCCAAGGTCGCATCGGATTTGGATAAGCCAAAGGGCTTCTCGATCATCGGCAAGGCCGAAACGGTTGAGTTTCTCTATGACAAACCGGTGCGTCTGATCTGGGGTGTCGGCCATCAGGCGCAGGCGGCGCTGGAGAAAGCCGGGGTGCGCACGTTCTCGGATCTGCACCGGTGGGAAAAGCCTGACCTCGTGGCACGGTTCGGCTCCATGGGCGAACGGCTCTGGCATCTGGCGCGCGGCGAAGACCATCGCCGAGTGCAAAACAACGCGCCGGTCAAATCGATCTCCAACGAAACCACCTTTGGCGAAGACACCGCTGATGCCGAGATCCTCGACGGCCACATCTGGCGGCTTGCCGAGAATGTCTCTGACCGGGCCAAGGCGAAGGATAAAGCGGGCCGTGTCGTGACACTCAAGCTCAAGCGCGCCAACCACCGGATCCTGACGCGACAAACCAGCCTGACCGAACCCACGCAAATCGCGGATCGTATCTATCGTACCGCCCGGCTCCTCTTCGATCAGGTGGGCGATGAGGGGCCGTATCGGCTCATTGGTGTCGGAATCTCCCACCTCGAACCGGCCGATGCCGCCGATACCGGCGGCGACCTCCTCGACCCGCAAGCGCGCCTCCGCGCTGGGGCCGAACGGGCTTCGGATGAAATCCGCGAACGCTTCGGTTCGGACGCCATCATCAAGGGCCGCGCGCTGCGCTAGACCACCGCCACCCTCGGGTGATATCGGCTTCTGCCGGTCGGCGCATTCACACCTTGTGAACCCACCGTGCAGTGTTCTGTACAAATGTGAATTCGCCCCTCTGAACTCTGTACAAAACGTATGACGCACGTCTTTTCGCGAACGTACAGGTTACGATGCGGGAACGATGATTGCGGAACTCTGAAGGGTGCGCGCGCTAGTCTGTCAGCGGTTCAGGTCGGGGCTCCGGCCTTTGGAAACTGCCCTTGATCGCTTGCCTCTTGTGGCCCGGGCGCGCCATAAGCTCTTCTGCGAAATCAAGTGCGTGGACCTGACCGCTCAGCCGCGCGCGGTAAACCGGCAAGCTTTCGGCAACCCGCATCACGTAGTTGCGCGTTTCGTCGAAGGGGATGTGTTCGATCCAATCCACAATATCAACCGCCCCGCGCCGCGGATCGCCGCGCTCGCGCATCCAGCGTATCGGCCTGCCGGGACCGGCATTGTAACCCGCTGCAACCATTACGATATTCCCGCTGAACTTGGCCATCAGTTCGTCTAGATAGGCCGTACCCAGTCGCGCATTATAGGCCGGATCTGCCAACAGCCGGTCCCGTTCGTAGGGCACCTGCAGATAAGAAGCCACGGCTCTGGCCGTCGCGGGCATGACCTGCATCAGCCCCTTGGCCCCCGCGCCGCTTTCAACCGAGTGGTCGAATTCGCTCTCGCGCCGCGCGATCGCCAGTGTCAGTTCTTGTGGGACCGGATCGTGAAGCAGGCCCAAACTTGCCACCGGATAGTAGGCCTTCGGGATGACGATACCGCGCCGGGCGGCCTGTTTGCCAATCATCACGGCAAGGTGCGGCTCATGTTGTGACAGAACGTAATCACCCAGACTTCCAATCTCTTCCGCAGGAAGGGTTTCGGTCATGTGCCGCAGGAATTGTTCTGCTAAGTGCCTCTGACCACGGGATAAAAACGACTGAGCGGCTTGAAGGACCGAGGACTCTGCGAAGGATGTCTGCCGCCAGTCCGGGTAAATCGCGAGGCCTGTCAGTGCCGGATCAAGCGGTGCGTCGATCCGGTCGGCTGCAAGGAGGCCATAGAAACTGGTTTGGTATTCAGCACCGAAGGCATAGGCTAGGCGAGCGTTTTCGGTATCGCCCAAAAGCTCATGCGCGCGACCTTCCCAGTATCCGGCGCGACCGAGCGAGATCGGGGTCTCGACGGCACCCCTGAACCTCAGGAAGTGCTCTAGCGCCTTCGCGCCATTCTTCTGATATGTCAGGGAAATATAGCCCGATAGCCACTCAAGGTCAGCAAAGTGAGAGCCGGATATCAGGCCATGTTCGGACGCCAGCTTGTAGGCCCTGTCGGGGCGACCGGCCCGCATCTCGGCCCGCGCAAAACTACGCCGCCAACCCGCCCAACGCTGGGGCTGGCCAAGCGCATCCGCGTTGGTTGCCAGCATCAGCGCGATTGCGTCGGCGGTCCGACCCTTGCGGGCCCGCCATTGCATTCGCTCAAACGTTAGGCCCGGGTCGGCCTGCAACTTCGCGGGCACGGCCTCGATAAGGGCGTCGACGCCGGACTTCTTTGCGCGCAGGCCAAGGCGCGCCGCAGCCAGCTTTCCCAAGTCTTCACTGACACGTGGCAGCATGCGATCAACAGAGGTTTCAGCGTTCCGCCAGAGCAGCATGTCCAGCCGCGCTTCGTGATGATCCGCTAATAGCGAACCGTAAGCGCCCAGAAGCGCGTCTTCGTCCGCCTCGCTCAGAACCATCGTGCGCCAGGTCAGAATGGCAAGGTCATGGGCGGTGTCCAGATCACCGCGCGCACGATGCGCCGCGATTAAGGCGCGCGCACCACGACCGGTCTGCGGCACCGTGGTGCCGAAGAAGCGGATGACATCATCGGCCCGCCGCCCGATCGGCAACAAGGGTTCCATGCGCTTGCGCAAAAGCTTCAGGCCAGGCCAGTCGCCGCGACGCTCCAGAAAGGACAGCGCGTCGTCTAGGCTGCCCTGGCCGCTCCTTAGACGGTGCCAATTCGTGATATCTCGCAGGACCGCGGCGGGAATCGCATTGCCCGGTGTTTGGGCATCCTGGAAGGAAGTTGTGGGCGCAAGAGAAGCCACGCTGACCGTGGTTTCGGCAGCGACAGCGGTAGAACCAAACAAAATAGCCGCAACGAGGGCCCTGAACATTGGCAGCGTTCCGTTCATCCTTCGCCCCTCAGCAATCCAGAGAAAAGCACAAGAACCCCTCTCTTGGCAATTCACTTGAGCGCATATAGTGTCCGCGCGCTGAATGTCTGCTTAAGAGGGTGCAAAAATGCTTCAAGGATCGATGCCTGCGTTGGTCACGCCGTTCAAGGACGGCGCCGTTGATGTTGATGCCCTTAAATCCCTAGTGGATTGGCAGATCGAGTGTGGCTCAACCGGCCTTGTTCCCGTCGGCACGACTGGCGAAAGCCCAACGCTCAGCCACGACGAGCACGAGATGGTGATCGAAGAAGTGACCAAGGCCGCGGACGGTCGTGTGCCGGTCATTGCGGGTGCGGGGTCGAACAACACCGCCGAAGGTGTGCGCTTCATGCAGCACGCCGAAAGGGTTGGTGCGGATGCCGCGCTGGTGGTGACGCCCTACTACAACAAGCCGACGCAGGAAGGGCTCTATCAGCACTTCAAAGTCATGCATGACGCGGCCAATGTGCCGATCATCATCTATAACATTCCCGGTCGCTGCGTCGTCGACATGACGCCGGAGACCATGGGCCGTCTGGCCGAATTGCCGCGGATCATAGGGGTGAAGGATGCCACCGGCGACGTCAGTCGCGTTGCCAAGCAGCGCATCGCCTGCGGCAAGGATTTCATCCAGCTCTCGGGCGAAGATGCCACGGCCATCAGCTTCAACGCGCAGGGCGGTGTCGGCTGCATCAGCGTCACGGCGAATGTCGCGCCCAAGCTTTGCGCCGAGGTGCAGGCGGCCACGCAAGCCAATGACTACCAGACCGCGCTGGAACTCACCGACCGGCTAATGCCGCTTCACATCGCGATCTTTCTGGAACCTGGTTTGATCGGGGCGAAATATGCGCTTTCGCTGCTGGGCAAGTGCTCGGACGAGGTGCGCTTGCCGCATGTGGACCTGACAGATGGTACCAAGTCGGCCATCAAGGACGCCATGGTGCACGCCGGGCTGCTTAACTAGGCGGTCTGGACAGCAGAGGCCGGACCCCTTATCTCGCCACGGTCATGGCGAAGAAAAGCGACAATGAAAACTACAAGGTGATCGCCGAAAACCGGCGGGCGCGCTATGACTATTCGATCGAAGATGACTTGGAATGCGGCATCCAGTTGATGGGGTCCGAAGTCAAGTCACTGCGGACAGGGCAATCGAACATCGCCGAGAGTTACGCCGCCGTTGAAGACGGTGAGCTTTGGTTGGTCAACAGCTATATCGCGCCCTACGAGCAGGCCATGTTTGGGCACGAAGATCGCCGCCGCCGCAAACTTCTGGTATCGAAAAAACAGCTTGCTGACCTATGGAACGCGACACAGCGCAAAGGCATGACGCTGGTACCGCTGGTCTTGTACTTCAACCACCGGGGCGTGGCGAAGATCAAGATCGGATTAGCCAAGGGAAAGAAGACCCACGACAAGCGCGAAACCGAAGCCAAACGTGACTGGAACCGCCAGAAGCAAAGATTGCTAAAAGATCACGGTTGATGGTTCTGTCGCGCGCGCCATTGCCCCCCCTCGAAGGCTCGCATATCCTTTAGCTTGCGCTGGGGTAGAGCGTTTGCGGGTGGAGCATGTTTGAGCTGCTGAATACAAAGTGGGGCGAACCGACCTTTGGAACGCCAAGCGGCACGATCACGTGGTCGGAAGACATCGGCGGCGATCTGGCTCTTGCCGGCGGAACAAGTGACGGTGACATTCTTGACGCCCTGAACGCAGCCTTTGATCGCTGGGAAAGCGTGGCAGCCGTCGACTTTCAGCAAGTCAGCTCAGGCGCCGATGTGCTTATCACGACGGCGTCGTTGAACGAGGGACGTGAAATCGGTGATCCCTTTGTGGCCGGGCAAGCCTTCTACGGGCCGGTGTTCTCTGGCCTCAATTCGTTGTCGAGTGGTCGTGTAGAGTTTGCCGACGAATTACTTTGGTCGGAAGACGGTGTCGGCGGAACCAACTTTTACGCGGTCGCATTGCACGAAATCGGACATATTCTTGGCCTTGGTCATCCAATGCCTGAAGATCGCTCCGAGATCATGAACGCAACGATCTATGCCACCGATCTCGGCGACGGCGACATCCGCGGTATCCAGGAGATTTATGGAACGGACGGCGCAAGCGCTGCGCCTTTGAGCGGAGGCGGTGGCGGCGGAGGTGGCGCCCTTGGGTTGCTGCTGGGCCTGTTGGCGCTTCTTGCGAGCCTGTTTACCGGCGGTGGCGGGGCGGCCGTTGCGATGGCGGCCGGCCGTGTCGCACACGATGATAATGACGACGACGAGGTTCCGGGGCAGGCCGATGCACTGCTGGATCAGTTTCATGTGCATGATTCGGGCTGTGGCCACGGTCACGAAGGAGCGCATCAGGTTTATGCAGCCGAGACGTATGTCGAAGGTCTGCCGATGATCGACATGTCCGATCGTCCGAATCCCTGTGGCTGTGTGGGCCTTTGCGAACACCTGCGCGGTGAAACTTGCGAGGACGGCGAGGACGGCTTCCTCGTCTGATCCTGCGCTCAGGTGAAAATGCCGGTAACGCGACCAAGCAACATGAACGCTCGTGCCGTGCGCGTTTCAGCGATCGCGACGATGTCCTGATCCGACAGTTCGTCGATCATCTGCGAAAACGTCTTGTCGAAGGTCCGCAGGAAGTGGTGCGCCGCGTCCCGGAAGATCGTGTCCTGACGCATACGCGCCGCGCTCAGCGCAAGGGACGAGCGGTCACGAATGCCGCCGATCCCTGCGACTGCCGGCCCCCGCTCACCGCCGGCGAACTTGCGCCAGACCTCGGGCCGCGCGCGCTCAGGCGTCAAATCGTCCATATAGATGCCATCCTGGCTCAGAAGCGTCAGAATATCTTGGCTGGCTCGTACCAGGACCGACGCGCGCCTGTCGGCTAATGCGCGCCTTAATGCTTCGAAGCCTGCTTTGTCTTCGGCGGTTTCGGGGAAGTTCAAGGCCGAGATGAAGTCCTGCTTGGCGATCCGCGTATCCGGCATGCTCGACGCAAGTTCCAGCGCGATTTGACCGTCGTTTGCCCGAGGCACTTCGGTCGATGGCGGCGTTTGCGGGTCAGGTATATTTGGTGGCGCGTGAACGGCAAAGTTCGTCAGGGTTTCTTCAGCGCGGCGTTGGGCTTTGACGATCTCGTCGATCTTCCGCTCGACGTTTGGACCCATCGTTGTTGCGGCGATCTGCGCTTGGCTCACATAGAGTTGGCGCATCGCATCCATGGAAGCCTGCAACCGCTCGCTTTCGTCGCGAATGATACGCGCGCTTTTCAGGGCGATTGCCGCGATCCAGATTAAGGCGACTGGTAGGAAGAGCGCCAGGATGACCACAAGAAAACGCAATGGTCCCAGAGAGTTGCCGTCGCCGACGCCAGATACGAAAAGAAAAACCAGGGCCGCAAGGAACCAAGCGCTGCTGGCGACCAGCGCCAACCGGTCGATCGGGTCCATTCCAGGGGGTGTGTCCTGGCGACCGTAGATTCCAAGATCAACTGGCGGAGATTGCCGCTCGTCGCTCATTGAAAGGTCCCTAGCTATAAGAAATACTCAAAATCTCGTACCCCTTTTCGCCGCCCGGCGTCCGGACTTCAACACTGTCGCCTTCGTCTTTTCCGATCAACGCGCGGGCAAGAGGGGATTTGATATTGAGCTTCCCGTTTTCGATATCGGCCTCGGGTTCACCCACGATCTGATAGGTGCGTTCTTCGTCGGTATCTTCGTCGACAATGGTGACCGTCGCACCGAACTTGATCGAGCCGGAAAGGGACGCCGGATCAATGACATCCGCCAGCGAGAGGATGCCCTCCAATTCCTTCACACGGCCTTCAATGAAGCTCTGCTTTTCGCGCGCAGCATGGTACTCTGCGTTCTCGGAAAGGTCGCCATGCTCGCGCGCCTCGGCAATCGCGCGGATCACCGCCGGGCGTTCTTGCGACTTCAATTTCTTCAATTCTTCATTGAGCGCGCTGTGTCCCGCGCGGGTAAGCGGTATCTTTTCCATGGAAACCAACCTTACGAAAAGTCCCAAGGGTTTTACCGTCCCACGATAGCAAAGAGCAAGTCCTGTCGCGGATACAGCCATTTAACCGGGCAAATGCCAGTGAAAGAATGGCTGGGGTCATTAACCAAACAAAGAGCTTTCTTGGGCAAAAAGGCCGCCGGATCCATTGTGCCTCGCTTGATATGCCTTTCTATCTCGCTGTTTATGACTGGTCGCTCTATACGACCCCGGCCGCGCTTTCCACGGCGCGTCTCGAAGGCGATACCCAGCCCAATAACCCGGCAAATCCCGGCTACGATCCCGACGAGGCGAGCTGGCTGGGCGAAACCTTCACTTTCAATGGCGGGGCGTCCACGCAGCTTGCGGTCAACGACGACGATGGAAATTTCGAAGACGGTTATGTCGAAACCGGTGGTGCTGCGACCCTTGCGCAGGACGTAACGATCAACGGAACCACATATCTTGCGGGGTCCGTTGTCGAAAATGAGTTCTCCATGCTCGATTCCTCGGGGAACGAGATCTGGGTTGTCCGCATCGACGGTGTCAATGTCGGGTTTGCTTACCCAGAGGGTCTGGAACCAAGCAGCGGAGAGACATTTATCGGCGTTACCGGCCGCGATGGTGACGGTGCTTCTAGCGACGATGGCATCGGATCTTCCGAGCCATACAGTCTTCTTGTTTGTTTCACGAATGGCGCGATGATCGCGACGCCAGATGGCCCGCGTCCAGTCGAAATGCTGCGGACAGGCGATACTGTCTCCACAGTCGATTGCGGACCACAGCCCATAATTTGGACGTCTAGCCTGCAGGTGCGTTTCCGGGGTGATCCGAATGATGCCAAGCCGGTCTTGGTCAAAAAGGGCGCCTTTGCGTCTTGTTTTCCAACCCGTGATCTTGTGGTGTCTCCCCAGCACCGTTTCGTGTTTCACGATCAGCGCGGTGGTCAGTCAAAAGAGGTTTTGGTGGCGGCCAAGGCGTTGACCTGCCTTCCGGGAATTCGGTCGATGAACGGAAAGCGGACGGTCGAATACCGGCACTTTGCCCTTCGCCGCCATTCCGTTGTCGTCGCTGACGGTGTCCACACTGAAAGCTGCTACATCGGCCCCAGTGTCCTTGCTGGCGCATCGGAGTTGGATTGCCGCAGGCTGAAGCAACAATTCCCAGATCTTCTTTCTGGTCGTGGATATGGGCCGACTGCGCGCCCCGTGATAAAAGTTCAGGAAGCGCGCCGCTTGTTGATTTCAAAAGAACTGACTTTTGAGCAGGCATCAACAAGGCAAAATCATTGTATCCTTGACAGCGTGCCTGCCTGAACAGCCATCGAATTCGCTCGTAACGCTCCGTTTCGATTGACCAAGCGTCGGCTTCTGACTACGCAATGTCGGACGAATTCGAGAGGGAACATCGATGGCCGAGATCGAGCGTGAAAGCATGGAATATGACGTGGTTATCGTCGGCGCTGGACCTGCGGGTCTTTCGGCTGCGATCCGGCTGAAGCAACTCGATGCCGATCTGAACGTTGTCGTGTTGGAAAAGGGCTCGGAAGTCGGCGCGCACATCCTTTCTGGGGCGGTTCTGGACCCGTCGGGCCTGACGCGACTTATGCCGGATTGGAAAGACAAGGGCGCGCCCGTCACGGTCGAGGTCACGAAAGACAAGTTCTATATACTTGGCGAAGCGGGCAAACTGCGTCTGCCGAATTTCCTGATGCCGCCGCTGATGAACAACCACGGCAATTACATCGTGTCGATGGGCAATGTCTGCCGCTGGATGGCCGAGCAGGCCGAAACGATGGGGGTCGAGATCTTCCCCGGCATGTCATGCTCGGAGCTGGTCTACGGCGAAAACGGTGAGTTGAAAGGCGTTGTCGCTGGCGTCTTCGGGCTGGAACCCGATGGCTCCTACGGCCCGAACACCGAACCGGGGATGGAGCTTCACGGCAAGTACGTCTTCTTGTCGGAAGGCGTGCGCGGGTCGCTCTCGAAGGAGGTGATTGCGAAGTACGACCTCGATAAGGATTGCGACGTGCCAAAGTTCGGCATCGGCATGAAAGAGATCTGGGGGGTCAAGCCCGAGAACCACGACGAAGGCTCGGTCCTGCATACGATGGGCTGGCCGCTAGGCTGGAAGCAGTCGGGCGGCAGCTTCATGTATCACCTTGATAACAATCAGGTTTATGTGGGCTATATCGTCGATCTGAACTACAAGAACCCGCACCTTTTCCCCTACATGGAGTTCCAGCGGTTCAAGCATCATCCCGAGATCGCGAAGGTGCTGGAAGGCGGCAAGCGCGTGGCCTACGGCGCGCGGGCCGTGACCAAAGGCGGGTTCCAATCGATGCCGCAAGCGGCTTTCCCGGGTGGTGCGCTGTTGGGCTGTTCCGTCGGGTTGGTGAACCTGCCGCGCATCAAGGGCAACCACAACGCGATGCATTCGGGCATCGACGCCGCCGAAGCGGCCTTTGCCGCGCTTCAAGCCGGGCGCAGCGGCGACTCGCTGGAGGCCTATGACACGGCCTTGCGCGAGGGGCCAGTCGGCAAGGACCTTAAGCGCGTCCGGAACGTGGCGCCTTTGAACGCCAAGTATGGGCCGCTTGGCGGACTGGCGTTTGGCGGCTTCGACATGTGGTTCCAGACGATCTTCGGCGGTCTCAGCCTCTTCGGCACGCTCGCGCATGGCAAGACCGATGCCGAGGCGACCGAGGATGCCTCGAAGCATAAACCGATCGACTATCCCAAGCCCGATGGTGTTTTGAGCTTCGACCGTCTGACAAATGTCAGCTTCTCCTTCACCAACCACGAGGAAAGCCAACCGGCGCATCTGCGTCTGACCGATCCAGATGTTCCGGTGAAGGTGAACTGGGCCAAATACGCCGGTCCCTCCGAACGCTACTGTCCTGCAGGCGTCTACGAATTCGTGGGCGAAGACGCGGTTCGGAAATTCCAGATCAACTTCCAGAACTGCGTGCACTGCAAGACTTGTGACATCAAGGACCCAAGCCAGAACATCACATGGACCACGCCGCAGGGGGGCGATGGGCCGAACTATCCGAATATGTGATTACTTCTTGAACGCGACGCGCAGATCGTCGATGGCGGCCACTTGCTTGGTCGAAAGCTCGCCATCAACCAAGCCGGACAGCACGTCTTGCAGTAATTCGTAGGACGACGTGCCATCGATCCTGAACATGCGCCGTCCAAGGCGCGGGATCGCCTGTGCGGGACCGTCGCATTGGGTCATCAGCCAGCGGCCAAGCACCTCCATCTCTTCCGCCTCTTCCTCATCTGCCCGCAGATTGGAGCGAACCAGAACGTGCAACTTCTTGCGCTGGTCCTGGGTAGGAAGATCGTCGAGTTCCAGGAAGGATTGAGCGATGGCACAGATTGCGATGCGCGGGTCGTCGATGCCTTCCACCGGATGCTCGCGTGTCTGACGTCGAAAGGCGATCCGGCGCGGCGCATTCTTGAGCGTCGTTGCAGCATCTGACGCAACATGCAGAGCTTCGCGTGGGTTGTTGCGTGCCCACCACCAAATAGCGCCGCCGATGGCGGTGAGGATCAATATGACTATGGGCACAATACCATCCTTGAAATAGTGGCCTGCACCTGAGGTTAAAATCCATTCTGAGGAGAATTCGGGCCGAGTTTGTGGCAATTCCATGGGCGTTCGCGGGGAACTGATCGAGATCTGCGGGTACATGTAACACTTGCGTCAGTATTCTGCGCCAAACTGTCCGCCTAAGTTGCCTCCCCACGCACTGCGCACTAGGGTTTCGGGAAATCAGGAAGGCTTTGCATATGCAACTTACCAAACTGAAGATGCTTGCTGTCGTTTTGTCGACGGGATTGTCGTCTGGCGCGGCTCTGGCGGATTCTGGCAGCTATCTTGCTGCGCGCTCGGCCATGGCGGTCAGCGATTACAGCGAGGCGGCTCAATATTTCTCGCGCGCTCTGGTGCGTGACCCGGGCAATCTGACACTGCTTGAAAGCGCGGCCACGGCCTATCTGGGCCTGGGCGATCTTGACCGCTCTGCCGAACTTGCGCGGCGGATGGTTTCCGCAGGTGGCACCGGGCAATTGGGCGGGCTGATCTTGTTGGGCGAGAATGCGCGCGCTGAAGATTGGAACCAGATACAATCGGCGCTGGACGGCGGGCTGACCGTTGGGCCACTGTTCGACGGGCTGGCCAGGTCCTGGGCGCTGGTCGGGTCGGGCAACATGTCCGATGCATTGGCTTCTTTCGACGAGGTCGCCACGAATGCGGGTGTCGAGGCGTTTGGTCTGTACCACAAAGCGCTTGCCTTGGGATCGGTTGGAGATTTCGAAGGTGCGGCGACCATTCTCTCGGGCGAAGCGGGCACCACGCTGCGTCTTTCGCGACGGGGGGTCGTTGCCTATGCCGAGGTGCTAAGCCAGCTTGAGCGAAACGACGAGGCGATTGATCTTATTACGCAAAGTTTCGGGGCGTCGCTTGATCCTTACCTGGAGGATTTGCGCACGCGACTTGAGGCGGGCGAGACTCTGGCGTTCAAAACGGTTGAGACACCTGTCCATGGCGTGGCCGAAATCTATTTCTCGATCGCAAATGCACTTCGGACGGAAGCGCAACCGGCTTACACCGTTCTTTATACGCGCATGGCTGCAGCACTTCGGCCCGAACACACGGACGCGCTTTTGCTGACAGCAGAATTGCTGGAAAGCCTTGAACGCTTCGATCTGGCAACTGATGTCTATGACACCGTGCCGCGCGATGATCCGTTGTTCCATGCCGCAGAACTGGGCCGGGCCGAGGCGCTTCGCCGCGCGGGACGCGACGATGCCGCAATCGAGGTTTTGAACCAACTTTCGGAAAGTCATGCTCATCTACCGCTGGTCCATGTGACGCTTGGCGACACGTTGCGTGGCCTTGAGCAGTTTGAAGACGCGATAGAGCCCTACAACACAGCCATTTCCCTGATCGAGACCCTGGAAGAGCAGCATTGGATCATTTTCTTCGCGCGCGCCATTACATTTGAGCGGACGAAGCAATGGGAAAAGGCCGAAGCGGATTTCCGGAAAGCGCTGGAGCTTCGGCCCGACCAGCCTCAGGTGCTTAACTATCTTGGATACTCGTTCCTGGAGATGCAGACCAATTATGACGAGGCGCTCGCAATGATCGAGCGCGCGGTCGAGTTGCGGCCTGACTCGGGGTACATCATCGACTCGCTTGGATGGGGCCTTTACCGGCTTGGCCGCTATGAAGAGGCGGTAGGTCACATGGAGAACGCGGTCGAAAAGATGCCCATCGACCCGATCGTCAACGATCACCTCGGCGACGTGTATTGGGCGGTCGGACGTTATCGCGAGGCCGAGTTCCAGTGGCACCGGGCACTTTCGTTCATCACCGACGACACAGACTTGAACGACATCGACCCCGAGCGGATCCGGCGCAAGCTGGAAGTGGGGCTGTATCAGGTTCTGGAGGAAGAGGGTGCGGAACCACTGAAGGTCGCGAATGGCGAAGACGGTTGAGGTCTTCGCGCCTGCGAAGATCAACCTGACGCTTCACATCACCGGACAACGGGACGACGGGTATCACCTGTTGGACAGCCTGGTGGCCTTCGCCGATATCGGCGACCGGCTGACGATGACAGAGGCCGATCGCTGGTCGATTTCGGTGTCTGGACCCGAGGCGCAGGGGGTGCCTGCGGACGAAAGCAACTTGGCCCTGAAAGCTGCCAAGCTGACGGCAAGCGCGGATCGCGCCGCATCCCTTGAGTTGGAAAAGTTCCTGCCCCCTGCATCGGGAATTGGTGGCGGTTCCTCGGATGCCGCGGCGGCGTTTCGTGGTGTGTACCGCCTGCACAAGGTGCCCGGTGGTCCCTTGAAGCAGTACGATGGCGAGGGCGATCGTTTTCTGGCGCTGGGTGCGGATGTGCCGATGTGCCTGGTTCCCTTCCCGAAACGCGTGCTCGGGATCGGCGAGGAGATGCAACATGTCACGCTTCCGTCCTTGGCGGCCGTTCTGGTCAATCCGCGGATCGAAGTGCCGACGCCTGTGATCTTTCGTGACCTGGAAGAGAAGCGAAACCCGCCAACGGCGACAGCGTTGCCAGACTTCGCGCATTCCGAGGCACTGATCAGATGGTTGGAGGATCAGAGGAATGATCTGGAAAAACCGGCGATCGCGAATGCGCCCGTGATCGCCCGCGTGTTGGAAGTCTTGCGCGGCTTGGCGGGATGCAAGTTGGCGCGGATGTCCGGGTCCGGAGCCACGTGCTTCGGGCTTTTTGCGGACGACGGCGCCGCGCACTCAGCGGCAGACGAGCTGAGAGCGCGACACCACGATTGGTGGATCGAGGCCTGCTCAATTGGCGACCAGCTTGACCGATCAATGCCGCGGCTCAGTTGATCCGGGCGACCACGTAGTCGGCGAGGTCGCGCAGCATGTCGCGCAGAGGATGGTCGGGCAGGACCGCAAGGGCATCCTTTGCCGTCGCGGACCATTCAAGCGCCTGAGCACGTGTGGCGTCCATCGTGCCATGCTTGGCGATGATGGCCAGCGCCTGATCCAGGTCGGCGCCGCTCTGGTCGCCCTTCTCGATGGTGCGGACCCAGAAGGCTTGTTCGTCGGCATCGGCCTTGGCAACCGCCTTAATGACCGGTAGCGTTAGTTTTCGTTCACGGAAATCGTCGCCAAGGTTCTTGCCGGTGGCAGAAGTGTCGCCGCCATAGTCCAACAGATCGTCGGCAATCTGGAAGGCGATGCCCAAAGCGTCGCCATAGGTGTGGAGCGACTTAACCTGCTCTTCCGAGACGCCTGCGATCACACCGCCGACCTCCGCCGCTGCCGCAAAGAGCGCGGCCGTTTTGCCGCGGACGACTTTCAGATAGATGTCTTCGGTCGTTGCCAGATTGGCCGCCGCTGTAAGTTGCAGCACCTCGCCCTCGGCGATGGTGGCCGAGGCGTCAGCCAGGATGTCCAGCACACGGAGCGAGCCGGTGGCCGTCATCAATTGGAACGAGCGGGCAAAGAGGTAGTCACCGACCAGAACCGAAGACTTGTTGTCCCACAGGAGATTGGCTGTCGGGCGGCCGCGTCGCTGCGCGCTTTCGTCCACGACATCGTCATGCAAGAGAGTGGCGGTGTGGATGAACTCCACCGTGGCGGCAAGGCGATGGTGATTGACACCCTCGTACCCGCAAAGCCGCGCCGCCGCCAAAGTCAGCATGGGTCGCACCCGCTTGCCGCCAGCGTCCACCAGATGTGCGGTGACCTCTGGAATGCGTGGCGCGTTTTCTGACGCCATCCGTTCGCGGATCAGCGCATCAACCGCCGAAAGGTCATCAGCCAGATACTCGGCCAGGCGCTCGTGCGGTTTCACCGATGTTTCGGTGTCCAGGCTCATCACACCCCTGTCAGGTCGCTCGACAAACCCTGCGGTCTGCCTTTTATTCCGTTTCATGAAAGAACTTCTGCGCACAAATGATCCGACGGCAATGGCCTTCGCAAAAGCTCTGCTTGAGGGCGAGGATATAGACTGCTTCGAGATGGACGTCCATATGAGCGTCCTTGAAGGGTCGATTGGCATATTGCCGCGCCGGTTGATGGTGCGCGATGCGGATCATTTTCAGGCGCGCCATGTTCTGAAGGACAACGACCTGCTGGCAGACGAGTGATGGAGACGACGCGCGACGCGTTTCTGGACGGTCGGCTTGCGATCTCTCAGCCGAAACGAGGGTATCGCGCGGGAGCGGACCCGGTCTTTCTGGCAGCCGCCGTGGATGCTCAGCCCGGCCAGACTGTTTTGGAGTTGGGTTGCGGGGCGGGGACGGCACTGGCTTGCTTGCTGGCGCGTTGCCCCGAGGTGCGGGCCACGGGGGTAGAGGTCAATTCCGATATGGCGGAGTTGGCAGTGCGCAATCTGTCGGGCAACAGTTTGAACGCAGAGGTCGTTGTGGGCGACGTGGCTGATCTGCCAAAGAAAATCCGGGCGCAATCGTTCGATCACGTGATGATGAACCCGCCATTTTTTGATCGCAAAGAAGGTAGTGTGGCAGAGGATTGCACGCGTGAAGCAGGGCGCGGCGAAGGCACAAAACTGTCCACATGGTTAGACACAGGGCTGCGGAGGCTTCGGCCTGGTGGAACGTTAACGATGATTAACAGGATTGAGAAGCTGCCTGCTGCACTTGCAGCACTTCATCCTAGGGCTGGCGATGTCATCGTTCTTCCGTTGGCGGCCCGCGAAGGGCGGTCCGCGAAGCTCTTTGTTTTACGGGCAAAGAAGGATGCAAATGGCCCCTTCAAGCTCTTGAGTCCGTTTGTCCTCCACCAGGGCAAGTCCCATGAAAGGGACGGTGACAGTTACACACCAAAGGCTTCTGGTATTCTGCGCCGCGGCAATCCTCTGCCGCTGCAGAATTAATCTTCTGATAAGGAATTGTCCCCAACTTGTACGACAGGCGTGACACGAATCGTATTTCGTGCTGCACTCACAGCACCGGTAATCACGAACAGGAGGACGACTATGAGCTTGAGTTCCCATCTGCAAGAACTCCGCAAGAAACATGAACATCTTTCAATTGAGGTCGAAGAGGCGCAGCGCAGCCCGGCATTCGATGATCTTCAAATCACTGCGCTGAAGAAACAAAAACTCAAACTCAAAGAAGAAATCGAGCGGCTTAGCCACCAGCACTGACGTCAGCTGAAGCTGCAAATATGCGATCTTTTGCAAGGTCGCGAAGGCTTTGAGCCTGGTCGTCAATCCAATCCATGAAGGCCGCCACATGCGGTCGGCCTTCGGTTTCGTGTGGGCACACAAGCCGATATTTCGAGGCTGTCGCCAGCGAAAGCCGAAATGGCATGACCAGCCTGTTGTCGCGCAACGCGGCCTCCGTCAAGGAGCCACGGCCCATGATGGCGCCCGTTCCAGCGAGCGCAGCGCTTACGGCGTGATCGGACTGGTTGAAGCGTGCACCGTGAACTTCTGGCGCTGGTAGTCCTGCTGCTGCAAACCACGCATCCCAGTCGATGGACGGTTTGATGGCGGCCGTCACGTCGTCGGTGAGAAGCGGCACGTTCAACAGATCTTCCGGCGTCTTGACGGTCTCGGCAAGGCTTGGCGCCATCATTGGGGTGGCCCATTCGTCGGCAAGGGCCCTGGAAAACAGGCTGTCGTCGGGGCGTGGTCCAAATCTGATCGCCAGGTCCACGTCGTCACGGTCGAAATCGACCAGCTTCAGACTGGCCGAAAACCTCAGTTCGATCTCGGGGTGCTGGGTTGCAAAGGAAAAAAGCCGTGGAGCCAGCCAAAGCGCGGTAAAGGCCGGCCCTGCCGTAACGGTCAACAGGCTTTGATCCGATTGCCGCCGGGCCCGCGTCCAGGCGCTGGAGATCTCGGTGAACCCGTCCTGCAATCCCGGTGCCAGCATTTCGCCCACCTCTGTCAGTTTCACGGCTCGGTTCAGACGGTGAAACACGGGCTGGCCCAGGTGCTCTTCCAGTGACTTGATTTGAAACGAAAGTGCAGCGGGAGTGACGTTCAATTCCTCGGCGGCCTTGGCAAAGGACATATGGCGGGCCGCGGCCTCAAAGGCACGAAGGGCCGTTAGGGGAGGAAGGCGATCAGACATCTTCAGTTAAATACAGCTTAACTGAATGCCGGTAAAGTCTCGTTTGTCGCAAAGAAAATAATGATCATATTGGGAACAGATCAGAAATTCAAAAGCCGAGAGGTCGCCCGATGTACGAAACAACCGCCAACACCCGCACCCGTGATGCCATCCGGAAAGCCCACAACGAACATGCGCAAATCTTTGCCCGTATCTTCCGCGTCTTCCGGTAATCGTTGCAGCTTGTCCGAGAACGCGAAAAGGGCCGGCCCCAACCGGGACCGGCCCAAATCCAACCGCCAACTCTTAAACGAAGAACTGTGCGCCATTGGCCGAGATGGTCGAACCGTTGATGAAGCCCGCGTCCTCGGATGTCAGGAAGGTCACGCAGCGCGCGATCTCTTCCGGTTCACCTAGGCGTCCGGCAGGAATCTGCGGGATGATCTTGGAATTCAGAACCTCTTCCGGAATAGCGCGCACCATCTCTGTCCCGATGTAACCAGGGCAAACGGCATTCGCGGTGATGCCAGCGCGTGCGCCTTCCTGTGCCAGCGACTTTACGATGCCCAGATCGCCCGCCTTAGTCGCGGCATAGTTCACCTGGCCGAACTGGCCTTTCTGGCCGTTGATCGAGGAGATGACGACCACGCGTCCGAACTTGCGTTCCCGCATGCCCGGCCAGACCGGGTGGATGGTGTTGAAGACACCGGTCAGGTTGGTGTCGATCACCTCTTTCCAGGCTTCAGGCGTCATCTTGTGGAATGGCGCGTCGCGGGTGATGCCCGCATTGGCAACAACCGTGTCGATCGGTCCCAGATCGGCTTCGACCTGTGCGATCCCCGCTTTCGATGCTTCGTAATCGGCCACGTTCCACTTGTAGGTCTTGATGCCGGTCGCTTCGCTGAAGGCGGCGGCCTTCTCGTCGTTGCCGGCATAGGTCGCGGCGACTTCGTAGCCATCCGCTTTCAGTGCTTTCGAAATTGCTTCACCAATTCCCCGGGAGCCACCGGTCACAAGGGCAACACGTCCCATCGTCTTTCCTCCATATTCATTCCGTGTATCCCCGAGCGGTCTCCATCGACCGAAAAATATCCCCGGGGGTGCGGGGGGCGGAGCCCCCCGTTGGAGCGACCCGCGTCAGCGGGGCGCAAATCCAGTTACCGCTCGACGCACATGGCAACGCCCATACCGCCGCCAATGCAGAGCGTGGCTAGGCCTTTCTTGGCGTCGCGACGCTTCATCTCGAAGAGGAGCGTATTCAACACGCGTGCGCCCGAGGCGCCAATCGGATGACCGATGGCAATCGCGCCGCCGTTGACGTTCACGATCTCGGGGTTCCATCCCATGTCCTTGTTGACGGCACAGGCTTGCGCGGCAAAAGCTTCGTTGGCTTCGACCAGGTCAAGGTCCTCGGCCTTCCAACCGGCCTTTTCCAGCGCCTTCCGCGAGGCGTGGATCGGGCCCACACCCATGATCGATGGATCAAGGCCAGCGGTCGCATAGGACACGATGCGTGCCAGCGGGTCGATGCCGCGCTTTTCGGCCTCGTCCGCGCTCATCAAGAGCACGCCCGCGGCGCCGTCGTTGATGCCCGAGGCGTTGCCAGCGGTCACTGAGCCTTCCTTGGTAAACGCTGGGCGCAGCTTCGTCATGTTTTCGATCGTTGCGCCGTGGCGGATGTATTCGTCCTTGTCGACCACGATGTCACCCTTGCGGGTCTTGACCGTGAAGGGGGTAATTTCGTCGTCGAACTTACCGGCCTTCTGGGCAGCTTCCGCCTTGTTCTGCGAAGCGAGTGCGAATTCGTCCTGCTGTTCCCGGCTGATTTGCCATTTTTCGGCGACGTTCTCGGCGGTTTGCCCCATATGGTAGCCGTTGAAAGCATCCCAAAGGCCGTCCTTGATCATCGTATCGATCAGCTTCAGATCGCCCATCTTCTGCCCGGCGCGGATGGCCTGCGCGTGGGGGCTGAGCGACATGTTTTCCTGACCACCGGCGGCGACGATCTCGGCATCGCCCAGTTGGATGTGCTGAGCGCCTAGTGTCACGGCACGAAGGCCCGAGCCACAGACCTGGTTGATACCCCAGGCGGCGCTTTCAATCGGGAGACCTGCGTTCACATGTGCCTGGCGAGCCGGGTTCTGTCCCTGAGCGGCGGTCAGCACCTGGCCGAGGATGGTTTCGGACACGTCCGATTTTTCGACACCCGCGCGCTCGACCAATGCTTCCAGCATGGTGGCCCCAAGATCATGGGCGGGGGTATTGGCAAAACTACCATTGAAGCTGCCGACCGCGGTTCGGGCAGCTGAGGCAATAACGACGTTGGTCATAGGGCTTCCTCCTCAGAAGCAGAGCGTTTTCTGCAATGCAGCATCTATTATGCGATTGCAGAAATAATGCAATGCGCGGAATGCCACGGTACACTCATACCCGTTATGCGTTCAACGCCCGTAGTAAAAGCTGACCACGTGTCGCGCTTCGGCAAAGAAAATCCATCGTTGGATCAGCACGCCCGCCAGATGCAACAGCACCGCCAGCGCTGCGAGGGTATGATGGAAGGGCAAGAACAACAGGAAGGTGGGCAGGATCATCGCGAGCAAAAGCGCCGCGACCTTGAGCACGGCGGCGTGTTTCCTGCCGACGCGAAAGACCATTTCCTTCGTAAGATAATTTTCACCCGTATGCGGGGCTTCGAAGGCGTGCACGCGACCGCGGTCGCCCAGGCCCGTGGCTGTGGCGATGTTCGTGTCATCCGCCTTTTCATGCCGATCCTGATCGATCCAAGCGAAGACCTGGAGGATCAAGAGAAGCGGCAGCAATGCGCGCACCAGCTCGACACGTCCCGTCAGAAGCGCGCCGCCAACGATGGCGTAGGCCAGAAAGACTATGGGCGTCGACCAATGGTTCCAGCGCGGCACCGTCCGCATCTGTGCATAGATCATCGATGTCGCAACAACGGTGGCGATGGCCATCAGCCCGCCGGGAATGCCAAAGATGCGCAGCCGCGTGTCGAAGAAGACCAGCCCGATGGCGTAGAGCCCCATCAGCACGAGCGTGCCGACCGCCAGCCAAGCCTCGCGGCTGAGCCAGGAGGACCGCCATTGCGTGAAGGCTTTCAAGGCGCGCTCCGGGTGGCCAAGGTGAAAAGTCGAGGCCAGCAGCCCGCCAATGGCAAGCGCATAGGCAATCAGGAAGAACCAGAAGGCGGTCCAGCCGCGGGGCGCAGGCACGTCGAGGCTAAGGAAGGCCAACATGCCGAAGCCGAGGCCCGAGAGCGTGGTGAAGAGGATTATCGAGGGTGCTGGATGCATCAAGACACCTTCGACAATGTGCGGTCGAGCCAGCCGAGGAAGCCCGCCGGCTCTTCGGCGACCGGCTCGAGGAACGGCGCCAGTACATCAAAATCGGGCACTTCGTCGCGCGGTCGCGGTGGCAGATAGCGGTTCACCGGGGCCGTGCCTTGTTCCGGCATCAATTCGAAGCCGCCGCGGTCCGCTACCAGTTTCGAGACGTCGCTTTCCGGGTCGGAAAGGTCTCCGAAGTGGCGGGCGCCCGCAGGGCAGGTGCGCACGCAGGCGGGTTGTCGGTCTTCTTCCGGCAGGTTTTCGTTATAGATGCGGTCGACGCAGAGTGTGCATTTCTTCATCACCTGCTCTTCGGGGTCCATCTCGCGGGCACCATATGGGCAGGCCCAGGCACAAAGCCCGCAGCCGATGCAATCGCTTTCGTTCACCAGCACGATGCCGTCTTCGACGCGCTTGTAGCTGGCACCCGTCGGGCAGACGGTGACGCAGGGCGCGTCAGCGCAGTGAAGGCAGCTTTTCGGCATGTGGAAAAGCTGGGCCGGACCATGTTCGTGCTGAACCTCGTAGGAATGCACCCGGTTCAGGAAACTGCCAACCGGGTTCGCGCCATAGGCATCCTTATCCGCGAGCGGTGCGCCGTAGTTTTCCGTGTTCCAGCCTTTGCAGGCGGTGACGCAGGCATGGCAGCCGACGCAGGTGTCGAGATCGATGACGAGTCCGAGCGACTTTTCAGTGTGTTGCGGCAAAGTGGTCATGGGCAGTTCCCAGGCGGGCACGCCTGCGGCGTGGCTCTTTGTTTTTGCGCCGGCTTCGCCGTCGCGGTGCCTCCGGCGGGGATACTTCGGAATGGGCGAAAGAGTTCACTCACCAATAGCATAGACGACCTCCATTCCTTGCATCCGTTCAAAGGCGACGCGGACTGTTGTCGGGATTTTTGGCAGGGAGAGGACACTGTCGATATGTGTGTCGAGAAGTTTGGTGTCTTCATACTCGGAAAGCTGCCATGCGACCGCATGTGCGTCCAACGACGCGTTGAGACATTCGATGTCGTGCGCCGACAGGCTGGCAATCGGGGCAGTCTTTCCGTCTCTGGTGGTATGGAAGGTCACGCTCATGCGCCGAGCTTTTGCTTGACGGATGTTGGGGCTTCGCTGACCGGGCTTTTCTGCGGCGGGTGCGATGGCTGGCTTTCTGAAGGTGCAGTGGCTTTCTCGATCTTGACGCGGAGGTCGAACCACGCGGCTTGCCCTGTGATCGGGTCCGAGTTGGCCCAGCGAAGGCCGTCGCCTTTCGGCGGCTGCAGTTCGTGGATAATGTGGTTCAGCAGGAAGCCTTTCGTTGTCTCCGGTGCATCCTTGTCCAGCGCCCAGGCTCCTTTCCGTTTGCCGATGGCGTTCCAGGTCCAGACCGTGTTTTCGTTAAGCGCGGCCATATGGGCGACGGGGACCGTAATTTCGCCATGGGGCGAGGTCACGCGTGCCCAGTCGCCTTCCTTGAAGCCATTGGCTACCCAAATCTTGGTTGGCACATAGAGCGGGTTTCGCCCGTGGATTTGTCGGAGCCAGGCGTTTTGCGAGCCCCAGGAGTGGTACATGGCCATCGGGCGCTGGGTCAGTGCATGGACCTCGAAGCCGTTGTCTGCGTCAGAAAACGGCGAATACCAGACCGGAAGTGGGTCCATGGTTTCTACGTATCGGTCCTTCAAATGGCCGGGCGGTGAGAGGCGGTGTTTGCCCTCTGCGGCCAGTTGGAAGCGACGGAGCGGTTCGCACCAGAGCGTGAATAGATAAGGCGCAGGCGCGTCGAAGAGGCCGAGGTTCACTGCCCAGTCCTGATAAGTATTGTTCCAGGGTTTATAGAACTCGGCGTCTTCCGGGATGTGGCTGATCCAGAAGCTGCCGTTTTCGATGTACTTCTGTATCTGGTTCGGGTTTGGCGCGCCGCGGCCATGGTCTTCGCCATTACCTCGGAAGCCTGCCAATGGGCCGATGCCTGGCTTGCGCTCGTGGTTTTGAATGTAGTCGCCGTAGTCCGCATACTTCTGGCTTCCGTCCTCGTTCACGAACCCCGGCAGGTCGAGCATGGCCCCCAGTTCGCAGAGCACCGACTGGAAGCCGCGTACGTCACGGTCGGGTTCGACCACCGGCCAGCGGATGGCGTCGGCCGCGGCCTCGGCCTCGCAGATGGGACGGTCGAGGAGTGAGATGCAGTCGTGGCGTTCGAGGTAAGTCGTGTCGGGCAGGATCAGGTCGGCATAGGCCACCATTTCCGATGAGTAGGCATCGGAATAGATGATGCGCGGGATGACATAGTCGCCGGTCTCGTCCTTGTCCGTCAGCATCTTCATGACACCCGAGGTGTTCATCGACGAGTTCCAAGACATGTTCGCCATGTAGAGCATCAGCGTGTCGATCTTGTATGGATCGCCGGCGTGCGCGTTCGAGATGACCATGTGCATCAGGCCATGGGCGCTCATGGGGTTCTCCCAGGAGAACGCCTTGTCGATGCGTTTGGGCGTGCCGTTTTCGTCGATCAGCAGGTCGTCGGGACCGTGGAGGAAGCCGAGGTGCGGGCCGTCGAGCGGCTTGCCGGGTGTGACGCCGGCGTGGGGCTTCGGGTGGATGGTCGAGGGTTTGGGGTAGGGTGGCTTGAAACGGAAGCCTCCCGGCACCTCGACGCTTCCGAGAATGATTTGCAGAAGATGCAGGGCACGGCAGGTCTGGAACCCGTTCGAATGGGCCGAGATACCGCGCATTGCGTGGAAGGCGACAGGCCGTCCGACCATCTTGTCGTGCTTGTCGCCCCGGAAGTCGGTCCATTCGCGATCAAGCTCGATCGCTTCGTCGAAGGCTACACGCGCGAGCTCGGCGGCGATGGCCCGGATACGATTTGCGTCGACGCCGACCTTGGAGGCGACAGTCTCGGGGGCGTAGTCGTCGCTCAGGTATTTCTCTGCCATGTGGTGCAGGACAGGGCGGTGCGTGATGCCCGCGTGACGGTAAGTGGCCGAGAGGTCAGGCCGGACGCCGGGCGTGTCGTAGGCTTCCGGCTTGCCGGTGCGGCGGTCGATGACCAGTTTCTTCCCCGCCTCGTTGGTCAGGATCAGCCCGTGTTCGTCGCTGTCCTTATCCCCGTTCACCAAGCACGGCGCGTCTGTGAAGCGGGCGAGGTATACGAGGTCAATCCGGCCCGCCTTCATCAGGCAATGGACAAGGCTGAGAATGAATAGGCCATCGGTGCCGGGCGTGATGCCGACCCATTCATCTGCGATGGCGTTGTAGCCGGTGCGGATGGGGTTGACGCCGATCACTTTCGCACCCCGCGCCTTCAGCTTGCCAAGGCCCATCTTGATCGGGTTCGAGTCATGATCCTCCGCCACGCCGAAGATCATGAAGAGCTTCGTCCGGTCCCAGTCGGGCTGGCCAAACTCCCAAAAGGCCCCGCCCATCGTATAGATGCCTGCAGCCGCCATGTTGACGGAGCAAAACCCGCCATGTGCGGCATAGTTCGGGGTGCCGAAGGCTTGCGCCCAGTAGGAGGTGAAGGATTGTGACTGGTCCCGACCGGTGAAGAAGGCAAATTTGGACTGATCGGTCTCGCGCAGTGGCTTGAGCCAGGACACAGCAGTTTCCAGCGCCTCGTCCCACGAGATTTCTTCAAACTCGCCCGATCCCCTTGGTCCCACACGCTTCATGGGCGCGCGAAGGCGGGCAGGCGAGAGATGCTGCATGATCCCCGACGAGCCCTTGGCGCAAAGAACGCCTTGGTTGACGGGATGATCGCGATTGCCCTCGATGTAGGCCACCTGACCGTCTTTCATGTGCACGTTGATGCCGCACCGGCAGGCGCACATGTAGCAGGTGGTTTTGCGGATCTCGTCCGACACCTTTGGTGATGTATCAAGATCCACGGACATGCCCGTGCCCTCCTCCTGCCTGCCGACGATTTTGGCCCAAAATAAGGACGGATGCGAGCCGTCCCAGTGCGACAAACTAGTTGCCTCGGTAGGCGTGGATTAGGACCAGTAGGCCTCTGCAGTTAAGTCCAGCCAGAAATGTCGGATTTCAAGGAAACTCATCTCAAATCTTACGGGCAATTCGTTAGGGATTTGGTCGGAATTCCGGTAATTTGCAGACACTGTCACTTGGGTCCTTTCAAGGGTTTGAACCATGACCGAGACGATCCTTTGGTACTTTGTCGCAATCAATGTTCTGACGCTGACCGTGTCGATAATGGACAAGGGTTTTGCGGTTTATGACAAGCGCCGCGTGCCTGAGAATGCGCTGCTGACCATGTCGTTCGTCGGTGGCGCCGTTGGCGCCAAGCTGGCGCAGATCATTTCGGGGCACAAATCGCTCAAGATCGACTTTACGGCGTCGCTCAGCCTGATTGCGTTTCTGCAGCTGGCTGTTGCCTTGGCATTTTGGTCCGAAACCGTTCGGCAGGAGGTGGCGGCAGCCTATGAACGCGTCGCGGCGTCCTTCGAGAAGGAGGAGGCCGAGAATGTACGCTATGTCTCGCGCGACAAGGAATTGCCCCGTCGGTTTGGGCCGGGCAGCTAGGTCGCTAGGACGTCAGTTCTCGAAACGCCTTGAGCGTGGCAGCCGCGCCTTGCGCCAGGATGGCGCTATCCGTTGCAACTGTGACCATGTCATAGCCCCAGTCGACGGCCTTGGCGGCGTATTCCGGTGTACCGCAGTGCAAGGCGGCGCGTTTTCCGTTGTCATGTGCGGCTTCTAAAATGCGTTTGATGGCGTCGATCATCTCGGGCTCTTCACGGTCCAGCTTGGGCGGAAGCGCGCCATTCGTCATTCCAAGCGATAGGTCCGATGGCCCGACATAGAGGGCGTCAAGATGAGGCGTCGCGGCGATTGCATCGACATTCTTGAACGCCTCAGCGGTTTCGATCATCGCGAAGGCCAGAACAGCATCATTCGCACCGTCCTTGTTGTAGTCGGGATAGGCGAACATCGCGCGCGTCGGTCCCCAACTCCGCTGACCCAAGGGCGGGTACCGCAGGTAGCTCACAAACTCTTCGGCCTCTTCCCGGGTATTCACCATCGGGCAGATAATCCCCATGGCGCCTGCGTCCAGGAACTTCATGATCCATGTCGGGTCGCACCACGGCACACGCGCCATAAGTGTCTTGCCCGAAGCGCGCATCGCCTGAAACATCGGTAGCAGGTTCGAATAGTCGTTGGGTCCGTGCTGAGCGTCGATAGTGAGCGAGGTGAAATCCTGCGCCGCCATGATTTCGGCTGGAAAGGAGTGGGGCAGGTTGAGCCAGGCGTTGACCGCCGTTTCGTCGCGGTTCCAAACGTCGCGAACCAGGTTTTTCATGCGAGTATCCTTCGTGAGCCTTCAGTTGGAAGCGACTTCACGTTGGACGACAGGTGATGTCAACAAAGCTGGAGCTACTGGAAGTCTTCCGGGCGTACGCCGAACGCCACCGTGAACGAAGCCAGCGAGGCCACGCCAACAAAGGCGTAAACGGCCAGGAAGTAGGCGACACCAAAGTCCAGACCAAGCATGCTGATGCATGTGATTGCCAAAGCCAAAGGAAGGCTGAGAAGGACTGCTCCGAATGCCATATTGCTCCCGCGGGTTTTCCCGTCCCGACCAGTAATCTTTACCAGTGGTAGGATTTAAGTGGCATTGGGCCTTGTTTTGTCAATAAACCGTTGCCTTCGCGGTCAGTATGACCTGTTTGTAGGCGAAAACCCGCCGACAGATTGATCCCGGACGGTGCGCAACAGGTCTATGAAGCCCGAAATTTGGTGTTCTGCGGTCTTATGGCCCTTTTCGGCTGTCGCCAGATGGGCCTCGCCAACGGTGCCAGCGGGATGCAAATCGGACGCAATCCACCCGTAGGACACAGGCCCAATGGGTGAGATTGGCATCGTTTCGGCGGTCGAAGCGAAGTTGTCTGCCCGAGACATGTCGACCAACTCGGGCCGGAAATGCAGCATGAGCGACGTTTCGCGGTCGCCGCCGTGAATGCCGAATTGCACCTCGCCGTCAGAGTACAGGCCGTCCGGCGTACCGAAGTTGCCCCACTGGCATTTCACGCAAAACATGCCAGCATCTACGCGCAATTCGCGCGCGAGGATCGAGATAAGATCGAGGTTGCCGCCGTGGCTGTTGACGATGACCATCTTGCGAACGCCTGCGCGGGCGACTGACAGACCGATGTCTTTCCAGACACGAAGCGCGTTTTCGGCGGTATAGGTCAGCGTACCGGGTGCGTGCAGATGTTCGTTGGATTTGCCGACCGCCTGAACGGGCAAGATGCGTATGTCCAGATCGTCCGGGCAGTTCTTGCGAAGCTCGCCAAGCATGCCCTCGGCAATCATCGTGTCGACACCAACCGGAAGATGAGGCCCGTGCTGTTCGATGGCCGCCGTTGGCAGGATCGCGATGACCTGCCCTGGGTCGATGTCCTCGAACTCAGTCGTTCGGAATTCGGCCCAGTCGAAGCGGCGCGTCATGCCGTGATCTTCTCGGCATAGGTCGCATCGAGCCGCATCTTCAGATACTCGGCCCCAGTCACCGGCGGGTACTTCGCGGTGCCGGTACCAGGCAAAGCCTCGATAACGGCGTCGGGGTTCGGGTCGAGGAAGAAGGCCAGTGAGCGTCGCGGATTCCTGGGCACCAACACGCGATGCGGGGTAGAGACATAGATGTCGTTGGTCCACCGCATCAGGCAATCGGCGATGTTGATGATAAAGGCGCCGGGAACCAGCGGCACGTCGATCCAATCCTTGTCGCGCGGCTGGACCTGCAGCCCCGGTTCGCCATCGCTGTAAAGCACGGTGATCGAGCCATAGTCGGTGTGCGCACCTGCACCGATCCCACCATCGCGGTCTCCGCCCGGATAACGCAGCATCCGAAGTGTCGCGAGCGGTTCGTCCAGATAGGGGGCGAAGTAATGCTCGGGCAGGCCAAGGTCCAAGGCAATGGCGCGGTGCAGATCGACACCAAGTGCGTGGACAGCGTTGAAATAGGCCATCACCGTGTCGCGGAACCCGGGCACATCGGGCCAGGCATTCATCCCCCGGAAGGGCTGGCTGGACAGACGCGGGTCGTCGGGTGCGAACTCGAGCCCGGTGTTGAAGGCCTCCTTTCGGTCGACCTGATCCGGCTTGCTGTCATCGAGGTTCTCGGTGCCCGGACCGGACCAGCCACGGTTGTTGCCCACCGTTCGGATGTCCAGCTTGACCTTCTCTTCGGTTGGGAGGGCAAAGAAACGATCGGCGACTGCGAGGGTGTCGTCAATCAGTGATTGGGGGATGCCGTGCCCGGTGACCAGAAAGAAGCCGGTGTCGCGGCAGGCTTTCGAAAGATCGGCGACGAACCCTTCGCGGTCGCTGCCAGAGGTGAAGCGCGACCAGTCGAGAACGGGGATGTGCGTGTCTGTCATGAGAGAAAACGATCCATGGTCTTGGCCACCCGGTCAAGATGGGCTTTGCGACTTTCGGGTGTGGAGCTGTCCATCAGGTAATGCGCGGCAAAGGCTTTTTTCAGCGGCTTTGCGCACAGAAGCCCGATGCCCCGAAAGAGCGTGCGTTTGCCGGGGGCGCCGACGAAGAATGTCAGCCAGCGCGAGGCGCCACAGGTTGTGAAGACGCCGAGGCGCTTGATGTGTGTCAGGCCCGGGCGGATGTCCTTGTTGTCGGCATCCGGCATCAAGAAGGCGACCTCGGGCACAAGGACGCGGTCAAGCCATCCTTTCAACATCGCAGGCAGACCGTACCACCAGGTCGGATAGATGAAGATAAGCGTGTCGCACCATCGCAGGTCGCCAACATCCTGCGCGACCGGCTCGGTGTTCCGAGTGGCGTTCAGATAGATATCCAACTCGTGGCAGCTCAATACGGGATGGAAATTGCGCTTGTAGAGGTCAGAAACCCGGATTTCCGCCCCGTACGCCTGCAACTTGCCGACGACGGTTTCGCGGACGGCTTCGTTAAAGCAACCTTGTCGCGGGTGGCAGTAAACGACAAGGGCCTTCATCATAGCGCCTGCATTTCGCGTTCGACCTTGCTTAGGAAGGCTTGGCGTTGCCCATCGGTCGCACGGTTCATGTCGTAGAGCGCCAGATAGCGCATGCGTTCGGGCCGGGTGACATGCCAGACCGCGCGGGTGAAGTGTTTGCGTGGCGGGTCGCCCGCTCCGATGGCGCGGAAACGGGTGCCTCCATAGGTCGTGACGGCGACGAGTTTTCGGATATGGGTCAGGTTCGGTCGAACCTTGCCGTCCACCAGCTTGAACGACACGCCAGGCAGAAAGACGCGATCCAGAAACCCCTTCAGGATGGCCGGATAGCCGAAGTTCCAAACCGGGAAAGAAAAGATCAAGGCCTCCGTGGCCCGCAGCCGATCCACGTAAGGCTGCACCGGTCCGCAATTCTCGGGCTCGTCATGGTAGCCGCGACGTTCCTCGGTCGTCAGGATCGGCTGAAAGCCTTCGGCGTACAGATCGCAATCGTCAACCTCCCAGCCGCGTTGGCTCAGCGTCTCCACGATCTTGGTGTGCAGCGCCGCGCCAAAGCTTTCCTCGCACGGGTGGGCGAAAAGGACGAGTGCTTTCATGCGAGGCCAGTTTTTTTGAAGAAGATGGAGCTCAAAACTCGATTTCTCTGGTCCCCGCTCATTCGGCCGCCTGCAACTTCGGATAGGCGTACATCCTGTCGAAGGACCAATCGGGATCGTCCCAGGCGATCATCTTGCCGGGGTTCAACAACCCCTTGGGGTCGGCCTCTTGCTTGAATTTCAACTGACGATCATCGACCGTCTGTCGCCCGCCTTCTTCCAGCGTGTAGCGGTGCGGGTTGAAAATCATCGCGCCCGCGTCTTCATGCATCTTCACAATCTCATCCAGACGCTCTTCAGTCGTGAACTTTACAAGGCTCAACCCGGCGAACATGACCTTCCCGCTTTCGCGCAGAACCTCGAGGTGCTGCAGGACCTCGGGTGAGAGTGCGCTCTGCATCTTTTCGATCAGGTCCTTGTGTTCGGGATAGCCGTAGCGGACCTGCAGATAAGTGATCGACGGATCGACCTTCAACGCCCGCAGGGTTGTATGGTTCCAGCCATACTCGAACACCGGTCCCGGATCGCGCGCCCAGTCTTGATCGTCGTTGCGATAGATCAGCCTTGCCTCGGGTCGTCGCCCAAGGAACGTCAGAAATCCGTCCATCGAATGCGGCGCGATCATCAGTCCGATCAGGTTGGTGCTGCTTTCGACGTATGGCGCCACGCGCTGAAAATAGTCCTTGGCGACGGGCGCTTCGAAGACTGTGCCCAGCTTCATCAGGATGCC
>JASJDQ010000026.1 GCA_030065075.1 Paracoccaceae bacterium
CATCATGTTGGTGTACATCATGTCGAGGAACCGGCCCGCGTCCGGCCCCTTGACGATGATCTTGCCAAGGGTCGAGGCATCGAGCAGCCCGACCGCGTTCCGCACCGCGCGCACCTCGCGCTGAACTGCCTCGTCGACGGTCTCACCTTCCTGCGGGAAGGCATAGGGCCGCCGCCAATGGCCCACGGGTTCCCAATGCGCGCCGTTTTCCTCGTGCCAGTCGTGCACCGGCGTCTTACGGACAGGCTGGAACAACTCGTGGCGCGCCTCGCCCGCGATCGCACCCATCGGGATCGGCGTATAGGGCGGCCGGAAAGTCGTCGTCCCGACACTCGGGATATCCGTGCTCAAGGCATCAGAAAGCACCGCTAGGCCGTTGATATTGCTGAGCTTCCCCTGGTCGGTCGCCATGCCGAGTGTCGTATAGCGCTTGGCATGCTCGACGCTTTCGAACCCTTCCTGCGCGGCCAGTTCGACATCCGTCACCTTGACGTCATTCTGGAAATCGAGCCACGCCTTGGATCGCAGTTTGTAAGGTGCCTCTGCTGGCATCTTCCAGACCGGCTGCATCGGCTGGCGCGCCTCCTCCAGCGCCTGTGGTGCCGCGCCCGCCCCGGCATGGCCCAAAGCATCCGCCGCGGCCAACCCGGCCCGATGCGCATCCGCAAGCACAAGCTGCGTGGTCATCGCGCCATTGGCCGACCCGGCGGCCAAGACGAACGCCAGACCATCCGCGCCTGAAGGCGCGGCCTCGGCATCGGGCCGGAAATGCGCCTCTTCCGCGTTCCAGACAAGCTTGCCCCCGCAATGGCTCCAGAGGTGCACCACCGGCGACCATCCGCCCGACATCGCGATACAATCGGCTTCGATCGGTTCGGCATTGCCACCATCCCGCGATTGATCGCACACCAAGACCTTTTCGACCTTGCCCTTGCCGGTTACCTCTTTGATCCCTCGGCCGACACGCACGTTGATGCCCACCGCACGCGCGTCCTCCGCCAGTGGCCCGGTTGCCTCCGCACGGACGTCAAGGATCGCGGGCACCTCGACCCCCGTCGCTTTCAGCGCCAACGCCGTGCGGTAGGCATCGTCGTTGTTCGTCACGATCACCGTACGCGCGCCCGGAGCGACCCCGTAGTTTACGACATAGTCGCGCACGGCGCTCGCCAGCATGACGCCGGGCAGATCGTTGCCTGCAAAGCTCAACGGCCGCTCAATGGCCCCGGTCGCGGTGATGACCTGGCGGGCGCGCACTTTCCACAGCCGATGGCGCGGGACGGACGGGTCTGGCTGGTGGTCCGTCAGGCGCTCGTCCAACAGCACATAGCCGTGGTCATAGATGCCCGCCCCCATGCAACGGTTACGCAGGCGCACGTTCGGCATGTTGCGCAGCGCTTCGACGGTCGCAGCCACCCAGTCCTCTGCCGCCTGTCCGTCGATCTCGCCGCCATCGACCGGCGTGCGACCGCCCCAATGGACATCCTGTTCGACCAGCAGAACCTCGGCCCCGGCCTCTGCTGCCGCCTTGGCCGCCGTCAATCCTGCAATGCCGCCGCCAATGACAAGGACGTCGACGGTGACGTGGAAATGCTCATACCGCGTCGCATCGCGCCGCTTGGGCGGTTTGCCAAGCCCCGCCGATTGCCGGATCACCGGCTCATAGATGTGCTTCCAGAAGGCGCGCGGCCAAAGAAACGTCTTGTAATAGAACCCTGCCGGAAAAAACCGGGCAAGCTTGGTGTTGATCGCGCCCAGATCGAAGTCGAGGCTCGGCCAATGGTTCTGGCTCTGCGCTTCGAGCCCGTCGAAAAGCTCCGTCGTCGTCGCCCGCACGTTGGGTTCGAACATACCATCGCGGCCGAGCCCCATCAGAGCATTCGGCTCTTCCGGCCCGCTTGTGACAATGCCGCGCGGCCGGTGGTACTTGAACGACCGCCCAACCAGCACCTGCCCCTCGCCCAAAAGCGCCGAGGCCAGGGTGTCGCCCTTGAAGCCGCGCATGCCATTGCCGTTGAAGGTAAACAAAACGGGCTTGGTGCGGTCGATCAAGCGCCCGCCGGACGACAAGCGATAGCTCATGAGAACGCCCTCCACGACCAGCCGGGCACCTTGGCCGAAATCGCGTTCTTGATCGCCTTCGGCGGCTCAAGGACCTGAGCCGGATAGGTTCCGAAGACCTCAAGCGTCACCGTATGACGCGCCGCATGGAACCACTTGCCGCACCCATAGGCGTGGCGCCAGCGCTCGAAGTGCACACCTTTCGGGTTTTCCCGCTGAAAGAGATAAGCTTCGAAATCAGCGTCGCTCGACTCCGGCCCGTGGCGTGTCAGATGCGCTTCGCCGCCGGGTGTCAGCTCGGTTTCATCGCAGTCGACACCGCAATACGGGCATCTCAGGATCAGCATGGCAGCCCCCCAATGGGGCACGCGGGCCCGTCTGATGTAAGGATAGACCCGCGCCTGCGGGGGTCGGCCAGGCGCGTCGTCGGCGCGACGTACCAGCAGTCGTGCGAATTGACGGCGACCGGAAGGCCGCCGCCAGAAGACAGGGGGTAATCTTTGGCCTTATTCGGAAACGGGCGCAGCGGCGGGCGCTGCCGGCGCTTCGGTGGCCGTCGTTGGCACAGCAGCCGTGCCGTCCCCTGTTCCGCCACCGGTCGATCCCAGCGCAATGAGCGCGACGATCGCGACAAGGACGATAACCGCCCAAATCCACGTCGATCCCGAGCCCGTGTCATAGTCGAGATACTGGTCGTTGCCCTTCTTCTTGGGGTCGTTGTGAGAATAGTAGTCAGCCATGGTCTGAAATCCTTCTTCCTGTAAGGAAGATCAGAACATGGGTAGGCCCTGAAGAGAGTCGGAATGTGTGAAAGGCCCCGGCTTGGGCTGGAATTGGCGGATTTCGCTGGATGCGATGCGCTAAATATGGCCGATTCGGACCTTTCCAAGCCCGAACGGATTGTTTCCAAATTCTGGCTTAATCCTGCCGATCCATCAGACACTGTTTCACTTTGCGACCGACTGCATTGCCCTACGTGCGGCACGTACTCGGGCCGCGGGGTGGGCGTTCGCGCCCGGTCGCCGTTGATGCGCCATTGGTTCGAGCACCAACGGCGATGGGGAGCGGTCCGGGCGCGAGCCATCTCGCTGCGCGACACGGCGTTTGACTCGACCGCCTTCAAGTCATCTACAAACAACGTGATCATTTCCGCCTGACGCCCTTCCTCGAACGATCCTGCCTTTCTGCAATGGAAAGCGCTTTGGGCTGCCCTTGCTGAATCCTTCGAACTTCATCAATTAAGTTAGACAGTTCTGAACCACTCAACGTGGCAACTTGTTCGTCGTCATCGCACCAAATCGTGGAGAAATGGACAGATTGCTGATCACCGGCTTTGTTGAAGTACATCGTGTTCGTACTGAAACTCTCTTCACCGGACGCCAAAAATTTCTCGATACGGTCTGCGTACCACTTGCCGTCTTCAGCAATGTCATCCGCGAGAAAATCAAGTGTGACTGGATGAACCTTCCCCATCAATGCGCCACCCCCGCCGCCACGCTTTCGTCGATAAACCGCCCTTCCCGGAACCGGTCCAGCCCGAACTCCGCCGCCAAAGGCCCCGGCTCGCCCTTCGCGATCAGCTCGGCCGTCGCCCAGCCCGAACCGGGGATGGCCTTGAACCCTCCCGTGCCCCAGCCGCAGTTGATGAAGCAGTTCTCGAGCGGCGTTTTCGAGATGATGGGCGAGCGGTCCCCCGTCATGTCCACGATCCCGCCCCATTGGCGCAGCATCTTCAGCCGCGAGATCATCGGGAAGGTCTCGATCAGCGCCCGCACGGTTTCCTCGATATGGTGAAACGACCCCCGCTGCGTGAAGTTGTTGAACCCGTCCGCGCCGCCGCCGATCACCATCTCGCCCTTGTCGGACTGGCTCATGTAGCCATGTACCGTGTTTGCCATCACGACCACATCCATGCACGGCTTGATCGGCTCGCTGACCAGCGCCTGCAACGCCACGCTTTCCACCGGCAGCCGGAAGCCCGCCATATCCGCCACATGGCCCGAGTGCCCCGCGACGACGATGCCCAGCTTGTCGCAATCGATCTCGCCCCGCGTGGTGGTGACACCCTGCACCTTGCCATCCACCTGGCGGATGCCTGTGACCTCGCATTTCTGGATGACGTCCATGCCCATTTCCGAGCACTTCCGCGCATAACCCCACGCCACCGCATCATGCCGCGCCGTGCCGCCGCGCGGCTGCCAAAGCGCGCCTAGGACCGGATACCGCGGGCCGCGCACCTCGATGATCGGGCAAAGCTGCTTCACGCGTTCGGGCCCGATATACTCAGTCGCCACACCCTGCAGCGCGTTGGCATGCGCCGTGCGCTTGTAGCCGCGTATCTCATGCTCGGTCTGCGCCAGCATCATCACGCCGCGCGGGCTGAACATGACGTTGTAGTTCAGGTCCTGGCTCAGATCTTCGTATAGCGCTCGTGCCTTTTCATAGATCGCAGCGGAGGGATCCTGCAGGTAATTCGAACGGATAATCGTCGTGTTCCGACCTGTGTTGCCGCCGCCGAGCCACCCTTTTTCCAGGATCGCGACGTTTCTAACCCCGTGGTTCTTGCCAAGGTAGTACGCCGTCGCCAGCCCGTGCCCGCCAGCGCCGATAATGATCACATCATACTTGCGCTTCGGCTCGGGATTGCCCCAGGCGCGGGCCCAACCGGTGTGGTCCCGGAATGCCTCTTTCGCGATGGCAAAGGCGGAATATCGGCGCATCGTCCCTACCCAATTGAGCGGCCCATCGGCCCGCGATCTGTTTCCCAGAATTCCGCAACTGTCCACTTTCGACAAGCGGCAGGAAAGACGCATTTCGCGACAGATCGTCCGAAAACGCCGCGATTTGACCCACCACAAGCCCTTGGCTCTTTCCGACACCCGCCCGGCAGATTAAATGCAGCCCATGGGATTTTTGGTCTTCGCCATTCTGATCACGCTGATTGTCGTGCTTGCGCTGCTTCTGGCCGTGCGCGGCGGTGGGCGTGTGGCGCAAACCGGCGCGCAATCGGACGTGAACGTCTACCGCGACCAGTTGCGCGACGTCGACCGAGACCTTGCCCGCGGTGTCCTGACCGAGGACGAGGCCGAGGCGGTGCGCCTCGAAGTCTCGCGCCGCTTGTTGGAGGCTGACCGTCGCGCAAGCGAAGCCGCCGCTGTCAGCGCCGGTCAGTTCTGGCCCGCAGCCGCTCTGATTGCTGTGGTGCTCGTTGGTGGAGGCTATGGGCTTTACACGCAGATCGGCGCACCCGGATACCCGGACCTGCCGATGACGAAACGCCTTGCCGACATTCAGGACGCCGCCGCCAACCGCATGGGCCAGGCCGAGGCCGAAACGCGCGCCGCGCCCAACCTGCCACCACCACCCGAACCGGACGAGCGCTTTCTGGAACTCATGGACAAGCTTCGCGCCACGCTCGAAGAACGCCCGGACGATATCCGCGGCCTGTCGCTTCTGGCCGAGAACGAAGCGCGCCTTGGCAATTTCGCCGCCGCCCGGAAAGCGCAGGACAGGATCCTCGAACTCCAGGGCAATGAGGCAACCGCCAACGACCTGATGATGTCCATCGACATCATGGTCTTCGCCGCAGGTGGCTACGTCTCCCCCGAGGCCGAAGAGCTGATCCGCCGCCTGCTGGTCAGCAATCCCAACAGCGGCGCCGCCCAGTACTACACCGGGTTGACGCTGGCCCAGAATGGCCGTCCCGACCAGGCGTTTCCCATCTGGCGAAGGCTCCTCGAAGAGGGGCCCGCCAATGCGCCCTGGGTACCTGTCATTGCTGAGGAGATTACCGGCATCGCCGCCGCCGCTGGCGTGCAATACACGCCACCTGCCCGCACTCCGCTCCGTGGCCCCTCCGCCGAAGACATGACGGCGGCCGAGGACATGTCGGACGAAGACCGCCAGGCGATGATCCGGGGCATGGTCGAAGGTCTGGCCGCACGGCTCGCGTCTGACGGCGGCACCGCAGAAGAATGGGCGCGACTGATCACGGCGCTCGGCGTTCTTGGTGACACCGAACGCGCCACGGCAATCCTGTCGGAAGCGCGCGAAGTCTTTGCCGCCGACGCCAGCGCCATCGAAACCATCGAAAATGCCGCGCGCACGGCAGGCTTGAGTGAATGACCAGCGACACATTCGAAGACTTCGCCGCCACCCTGCCCCCGTCCGGCCCGATCCTGGGTCTTGACCTCGGCACACACACTATCGGGGTTGCGATCAGCGACGGGCTTCGGCGCGTCGCCTCGCCTCTGGAGACCATCCGGCGCAAGAAATTCGGAATCGACGCGGAAAGGCTGTTGACCATCGCCCGGGGGCGCGATGCGGCGGGTGTGATCCTCGGCCTGCCGCTCAACATGGACGGCACCGAAGGCCCGCGGGCGCAGGCGACCCGAGCCTTCGCCCGGAACCTCTCGGGTCTCACTGATCTGCCCATCGGCTTCTGGGACGAACGCCTGTCGACCGTGGCCGCCGAACGCGCGCTTCTTGAAGCCGACACCTCCCGAAAACGCCGGGCCGAAGTCATCGACCACGTCGCCGCATCCTTCATCCTGCAAGGCGCGCTTGATCGCCTTTCCCATCTGGAGGCGCCATGAGCGACGAGGTCTGGAAACGCGCCGAAATCGAAAGCCCCTGTGTCAAGGTTTGTGTGCTCCACCCCGAAGCCGGCATCTGCCTTGGTTGCTACCGCACGCGCGACGAAATCGCCGGCTGGTCCCGGCTAAGCCCAGATGCGCGAAGGGATGTGATGGCAAACTTGCCTAACCGCAAGTCAATGCTTCCCGGACGGCGTGGGGGCCGGAACGCGCGGCGAGAAATCTAGGCACTCGCAAGTCTTCGGGAGCGTTTACGCGCTTTGTATATGACTTTTGCTGGTAAAGCAGTCGAAGCAGACAAATACGAAAACCATTCCGGCATCCGCCAGGCAAATCTCGTCACCGACAGAGTCGATTTGCGCATAAAAGACCATCTCGCTGCGACAAACATCGCAGATCACTTGATCCTCTTCTTGAAGAAGGTCCGGCCTGCCACCGATCTTCGATCTCTTGCCAACGCGAGTGTCCGCCCAAGCGAACCCGATCGCAGATGCTGCCTCGCTTGTCATAGGTTTTATTTCGAGCCGGATTTCCGGAATGACTTTCATTTGTACGCCCATCGAATTGCGGTAGTTGCACATTTCAGAGAGGGCAACGCCCACCGCGCGCGCGGCGCGTTAACCCGACTTGGGAAGCTGCACCACGTCCGGCTCGTTCGGCGCCAGTTCCTCGAAATCGAAACGGTCCAGCCGAAGCGCGCGGCGGCCCGCTTTTTCGGCGCTGATCTTGATCTCGTCGATGTCCTTCGCGGCCTGTCCGAAGTGGCGATCCAGATTGGAAACACGCGTCGTCAGCCGGTCGACGTCGCTGTGCAAGAGCGACAATTCCCGCCGAATCGCGCCCGCCTGCTCGCGCATCCGCGCGTCCTTCAGAATGGCCCGCATCGTGTTCAGCGTCGCCATGCAGGTGGTGGGCGAGACGATCCAGACCCGGGCCGCGAACCCCTCGCGCACCAGCTCCGGAAAGTTGGCGTGCAACTCGGCATAGACCGCCTCGGACGGCAGGAACATTAGCGCCCCGTCCGCCGTTTCCCCGTCCAGAATGTACTTCTCGGAGATATCCTTGATGTGCTTCTTGACCGAGACCCGCAGGGACTTCGCCGCCTCGTTCACCTCGTAATCCGTCGCCGCATTCCGCAAGGCCTCGTAGGCCTCCAGCGGAAATTTCGCATCAATAACAATAGGTCCCGGCGGGTTGGGCAAGTGGATCAGACAATCCGCCCGCTTCCCGTTCGAGAGCGTCACCTGCCGCGTATAGCTGTCCTTCGGAAGCGCCTTTTCGAGGATGTCATAAAGCTGGATCTCGCCAAACGCCCCGCGCGTCTGCTTGTTCGACAGGATGTCTTGCAGCGTCAGCACATCGCCCGAAAGCTTCTCGATATTCGCCTGCGCCTTGTCGATCGTCTCTAGCCGTTGCTGCAACTCGCCCAAGGAGCGCGCCGTCTTGGTGGCCGAATTCGCAAGGTTGTCGGTCATACCCTTCGAGACATCCGCCAGCCGTTGTTCCATCAGTTTCAACATGTTGGCCTGGCTTGCCGCGCTCGCTTCCGAGACCTGCGTCAACCCGCCCGACAGCGCCGCCTGCCCGTCGGCCAGCGTATCGACCCGACCATGGAGCGCCGCCATGTTCTGGGCCAGGGGCGCAATCATCTGGCTCGCCGCCCCGGCACGCCGCACGGCCATCACCAACAGCACCAAAACCAGCAGCACGAGGGCACCGATCCCCAAAGCCCCCTGCACATAGGGGTCGTTCAAATCAATCGTGATCTCGCCGAATTCAATCATCGTCGTCCAAACAGTTTTTCGATGTCCGCAAGTTTCAATTCCACATACGTCGGGCGTCCGTGGTTGCACTGGCCCGACAGAGGTGTCGCTTCCATTTCGCGCAAAAGCGCGTTCATCTCGTCCGCCTGCATTCGGCGCCCGGTGCGGACCGAGCCATGGCACGCCATCCGGGAAAGCACAGCATCCAGACGCGCCTGCAGCGTCGTGCTACCCCCTGCCTCGTCCAACTCATCAACGATGTCCAGCAAAAGCGGTTTTGCATCGATCGCGCCAAGGATCGCTGGCGTTTCGCGCACCGCCACGGTCCCAGTTCCGAATGCTTCGATGACCAATCCAAGGCCTGCCAGATCATTCGCCAGCGCCAAAAGCCGATCCGCCGCGTCACCAAGCTCGACGATCTCCGGCACCAGAAGTGCCTGAGAGGCCACGCCTTTTTCCGCTCGCTGCGCCTTCAGTTTCTCATAAACCAGCCGCTCATGCGCGGCATGGGCATCGACCAGAACCACCCCGTCGGTGGTTTGCGCGACGATGAAATTCTCATGCACTTGTGCCCGCGCAGCGCCAAGCGGCAGCGCTTCGGTTGCAGGCTCTGGCGCGGGCTCGAAGCGCGCCGTGGCTTCGGCGAAGCCGTCCAGAGCCGCCGTGCGCTGCTCGGGATAGCCCCGGGGGCTGGGCGCACGGTCCATCTGGTAGACACGGGGTTTCATTTCGGGCGCCCGAAACGCTCCTAGCGTGTCCCCCGCCACCGTCGACGACGCGCGATGCCCAGCATCCGCCAAAGCATGGCGCAAGCCGCTGACGATCAGACCGCGCGCGACACCCGGCTCGCGAAATCGCACCTCGGATTTCGCGGGGTGCACATTGACATCCACCAGCTTCGGATCGCAGTCGATAAAGAGCGCTGACGCCGCATGCCGGTCGCGAGACAGCACGTCCATATAAGCCGCCCGCAACGCGCCAATCAGTTGCTTGTCGCGCACCGGGCGGCCGTTGACGAAGAAGTACTGATGGACCGCCGACCCCCGCGAATAGGTTGGCAAGGCGGCGTAGCCGGTCAGGTGCAACCCCTCGCGCTCTGCGTCAAGCGCCACGGCATTCTCGACAAACTCGGCCCCCAGTATGTGACGCAATCGCCCGGCCAAGGCGCACGTCGGATCACCGGCTTCGGCCGACACCTGAAAGACGGTGCGCGGCGCTTCGGTTTCGTCAATCAATTCGAAGGAAATATACGGCTCGGCCATCGCAAGCCGTTTGACCACATCCGTGACCGCCTGCATTTCCGCGCGGTCGCTGCGCAGGAACTTCAGCCGGGCTGGAGTCGCATAGAAAAGATCGCGGAGCTCGACCGTGGTGCCTTTTGGGCCAGCGGCGGGCCGCAGCGCGCCGACCTCGCCGCCGGACGCGCGTAGTTCGTGCGCGTCGCTGCCATTTGGGCGTGACGTGATGATGAAGCGCGCGACCGCGGCCAAAGACGCCAATGCCTCTCCTCGAAACCCGAAGGTGTGGATGTTCAAAAGATCCGAACCGTCGATTTTCGACGTCGCGTGGCGCGCCACGGCAAGGGGCAGATCGCTTTCCTGAATGCCCGCGCCATCGTCGCGCACCCGGATCAGGCGCTTACCACCCTGAGCCACGGCGATCGTGATCCGACCGGCGCCCGCATCGATGGCATTTTCGACCAGTTCCTTGACGGCGGAAGCTGGCCGTTCCACGACTTCGCCGGCCGCAATCCGGTTGATAGCCGCATCGTCAAGCGGCCTTATCCGACCAGAAATCTGGCTTATATTGGGGTCCGGGGCGTGCATACCACAAAAGGTAGCATTCCCGCGCGGCGGGATCCAGTGCGATCAAATGTTGAACAAAAGCGTTAGCGCGATGGTCCACATCAGGCTGCCAACGGCAATGTCCAGCATCCGCCAACTGGATGGCTTGGCGAAAAACGGCGCCAAAAGCCGCGCACCGTAACCGAGCGAAAAGAAGAAGAAAAAACTTGCTGAAATGGCCCCGATGGCAAAGGCCAACCGGCTGCCTTCATGCACAGCCGCGATGGACCCCAGCAAAACAAGCGTATCGAGGTACACATGCGGGTTGCCCCAGGTCAGCGCCAGGCAAACGGCGACCGTCTTCCAAAGCCCGCCGTTTCCATGCCCATTGGCCTCCAACGCACTGTTGCCCGAGAAGGCAGAATAGAATGCCAGCAGCCCATAGATCAGCAGAAAGCCCGCGCCACCCAGTGTCATCAGCGGCTTCATCCAGGGATAAGCCTGCGCCATCGCGCCAAACCCGGCAACGCCCGCGGTCATCAGCACAGCGTCCGACAGAGCGCACGTCAAAACAACCGCCAGCACGTGCTGCTGTCGAATGCCCTGGCGCAAAACAAAGGCGTTTTGCGCGCCGATCGCCACAATCAAAGACAGGCTCAGCGCAAAACCGGTAATAAACGAGGTTGTCACGCGAGTTGCGCCATAACCTCGTCAGAGACCTCGAAATTGGCGGTGACGCGCTGCACGTCGTCATCGTCCTCGAGAACTTCGATGAGTTTCATAAGTTTTTGTGCGCCTTCCAGATCGAGCTCGGTCATCGTGGTCGGCTTCCAAATGAGTTTTGTCGACTCCGCCTCTCCCAAAGCCGCTTCAATCGCAGTCGAGACGGCGTTCAATTCCGTATCTGCGGTGTAAACAAGATGCCCGTCTTCCGAGCTTTCAACGTCTTCCGCTCCGGCTTCAATTGCCGCCATCATTACCGTATCCTCGTCACCGACGTCCGCGGGGTAGAATATCTCCCCTTTCCGCTCGAACATGAAACTGACCGAGCCGGTTTCGCCAAGATTTCCACCATGTTTTCCGAAAGTTGATCGTACGGTCGAGGCGGTCCGGTTCCGGTTGTCTGTCATCGCCTCGACGATGACGGCCACACCGCCGGGGCCGTAGCCCTCGTACCGGATTTCCTCGAAATCATCACCCTCGCCCGCCTGGCTTTTGGATATGGCACGCTCGATCACGTCCTTCGGCACGGACTGCGTCCGCGCCTCTTTCACAGCCAGACGCAGACGCGGGTTCTTTTCCGGGTCCGGATCGCCCATCTTCGCCGCCACGGTGATTTCCTTGGCGAGCTTCGAAAACAGCTTGGAGCGCGCCGCGTCCTGACGCCCTTTCCTGTGCTGGATGTTTGCCCATTTTGAGTGGCCTGCCATAGCCCTCGCTCCTCCTACGCAACACGAACGCGACACCCATATATGCAGGCTGCCCTGCAACGCGCAAGCCCTTGAGTTTCAACGCTTACCGGCACTTCAGGAAACAGTGTCGCCGGGCCGTCGCGGATAACCTGACCTAATGCGGCATTAGCGCGTTGCGCCTGCCTAGTCGGCCATTTTCACAAGCGCATGCCGCTTCTTGCCAGCCGATAGCTTGATCGGCGACGCAAGTGCTGCCCTGTCGATCATCAGGCCCGCATCCGTCACTGGCTCGTCGTCCATTCGCGCACCATGGTCCGCGATCAGGCGTTTCGCCTCTTTCCCCGACTTCACAAGGCCCGACCGAACGATCAACTGCGTGATCGAAATGCCGTCGCCCACATCTTCCCCGGTAAGCTCCAAAGTCGGCAGGTCGTCACCAACACCACCCTTTTCGAACACCTCACGCGCCGTCGCCTCGGCCGCTGCCGCCGCATCCGCACCACGGCAAAGCGTCGTGACCTCGTTGGCCAGAAGAACCTTGGCATCGTTGATCTCGGAGCCGCCCAACGCGCCCAGGCGCTCGCACTCGTCCACCGGCAATTCCGTGAACATCTTGAGGAACTTGCCCACGTCCGCGTCCGGCACGTTCCGCCACCACTGCCAGAACTCATAGGATGCCATCATATCGTCGTTCAGCCAGACGGCACCTTCGGCGGACTTGCCCATCTTCTTGCCATCGGCGCGCGTCACCAGCGGTGTCGTCAGCCCGAAAGCTTCCGTCGCCTCGACCCGGCGGATCAGGTCGACGCCCGAGACGATGTTGCCCCATTGGTCCGATCCGCCCATCTGCAGGATGCAGCCATGGCGGCGGTAGAGTTCCAGGAAATCATAGGCCTGCAGCAGCATATAGTTGAATTCGATGAAGCTGAGCGCCTGCTCGCGATCCAGCCGAGACTTGACGCTTTCGAACGCCAGCAAGCGATTGATCGTGAAGTGTTTTCCGATATCGCGCAGGAATTCGATGTATTTCAGCTCGTCCAGCCATTCGGCATTGTTCACCAGCGGGCTGTCGGTCGGCCCATCCCCGTAAGCGATGTAGCGCGAGAACACCTGCCTGATACCGTCGGCGTTCGCATTGATCTGCTCGACCGAGATGATCTTGCGCATCTCGTCCTTGCCGGACGGATCGCCGACCTTTGTCGTCCCCCCACCCATCAGCGTGATCGGTCGGTGCCCGGTCTTCTGCATCCAGCGCAGCAGCATGATCTGCACTAGGTTCCCGATGTGCAGCGATGTCGCCGTAAGATCGAACCCGATGTAGCCCGTCACCGTTTCCTTGTGGAACCGCGCATCGAGCTCTTCCAGATCGGTGCAATCGGCCAGAAACCCGCGCGCCATGATGGTGGCGATGAACTCGGATTTCGGGTGATAGGTCATTGGAACATCCATTTAACGTCAGAAGCCCTAGCCCTATACTGTCGGACAGGGAAAAGGGGAAGACATGAGCAGGCAGACAGCGCTTTGGGCCTTGGGCGCGATGTCAGGGACATCGCTGGACGGGATCGACGCGGCGCTGGTTCTGACCGATGGCGAGGAGGTTTTCGAATTCGGTGCTTCCCGCTATCGCGCTTACACGGACGCAGAGCGCAAGGTGCTTCGAAACGCGTTAGGTCACTGGGACGGACCTGCGGTTGAAGAAGCCACCAAGGTGGTCGAGGCCGCACATATCGAAGCGCTTCAGTCCTTTGAGACCTCGGATATCATCGGGTTCCACGGCCAGACACTCGCCCATGCACCGGATAAGGGGCAAACGTTGCAAGCCGGGAATGGCATGGTGCTGGCAGACGCACTGCAAACCCCCGTTGTCTGGGATTTCCGAACGGCTGACATGAAGCTCGGCGGGCAAGGTGCGCCGCTGGCACCGTTCTACCACTTCGCTCTGGCCAAGCGCTTGGGCTTCACCGACCCCGTCGCCTTCCTGAACCTAGGCGGCGTCGGCAACATAACCCTGATCGACCCCAGCGCCACCTCGCCCGAAGCCGACGGCGCCTGTCTGGCCTTCGATACCGGACCGGGCAACGCGCTGATCGACGATCTTTGCCAGCAGCGAACGGGCGCTCGGATGGACAAGGACGGTGCACTGGTCCGGGCTGGCCGCGTGCACGAGGACATCCTGGAGCAGATGATGGCCTCGGCCTACTTCCCAAAGGTCCCGCCCAAGTCTCTGGACCGGAACGACTTTTCGCATTGGAGCGATCTGGTCGCAGCCCTCTCGGACGCAGACGCCGCCGCCACGCTGGCAGCCGGAACTGCCAGATCCGTTGCGCTTGCGCTGGTCCACACCGAGAGGCCGCCGAAGCGAATGCTGGTCACCGGCGGTGGACGTCGGAACCCCGGGCTGATGGTTCTGTTGAAACGCGACCTGCCATGCCCCGTCGTTCCCGTCGAAGATCACGAACTGGATGGCGATATGCTGGAGGCGCAAGCCTTTGCCTATCTTGCGGTTCGCGTCTTTCATGGTCTGCCGACATCGGCCCCGGGTACGACCGGCGTCGCGGCGGCGGTCGGCGGTGGCCAGGTCAGCAGACCAACCGCTTGATAAAAAAAAGCAGGGCGGGAGTGCTCCCGCCCTGCTTGCAGTCTTTAGATACGTTTAATGCGCCGTGGCACCCGTGCCATCGCCAGAGCCAGCGAGCCGGGCGGCCGCTGCAGCTTCTTCCGCTGCCTCGTCCCACTCGATGGCTTTGGGTTTCCGGGCCAATGCGTGCTTCAACACGTCAGACACGTGAGCCACAGGGATGATCTTGAGCCCGTCCTTAACGTTGTCCGGGATCTCGGCCAGATCCTTTTCGTTCTCTTCCGGAATCAGCACCGTTTTGATGCCGCCCCGAAGCGCCGCCAGCAGCTTTTCCTTCAGCCCACCGATGGGCATGGCATTGCCACGAAGCGAAACCTCGCCCGTCATGGCGATATCCTTCCGGACGGGGATCTTCGTCAGCACCGACACGATCGATGTCACCATGGCCAAGCCGGCCGAGGGGCCATCCTTTGGCGTTGCGCCATCGGGCACGTGGACGTGGATGTCCATCGTATCGAAGCGCGGAGGCTTCACGCCGATCGACGGCGCGATCGAGCGAACATAGCTCGAGGCCGCGTCAATCGACTCCTTCATGACATCGCCCAGCTTGCCGGTCGTCTTCATCCGGCCCTTGCCAGGCAGGCGCAACGCTTCGATCTGCAACAGATCGCCGCCAACGCTTGTCCATGCCAGCCCGGTCACCACGCCGATCTGGTCCTCTTTCTCGGCCAGACCATAGCGGAACTTCTTCACGCCAAGGAATTCTTCCAGATTCTCGGGCGTTACGACGACTTTCTCATCTTCCTTCTTGATGATCTTGGTCACCGCTTTCCGCGCCAGCTTGGCGATCTCGCGTTCGAGGTTCCGCACACCCGCTTCGCGTGTGTAGGTGCGAATGATCTCGGACAAAGCCTCGTCCGTCAGTTCGAATTCCTTCTCGCGGAGCCCATGGTTCTTGATCTGCTTGCCGATCAGATGCTGGCGCGCGATTTCGGATTTCTCATCCTCAGTGTAACCCGCCAACGGAATGATCTCCATCCGGTCCAGAAGCGGGCCCGGCATGTTGTAGGAGTTCGCGGTGGTCAGGAACATCACGTTCGAGAGGTCGTATTCGACTTCCATGTAATGGTCGACGAAGGTCGAGTTCTGCTCCGGATCGAGCACTTCCAACATGGCGCTGGCCGGGTCGCCCCGGAAATCCTGGCCCATCTTGTCGATCTCATCGAGCAGGATAAGCGGGTTCGTCGTCTTTGCCTTCTTCAGCGCCTGGATAATCTTGCCCGGCATCGAGCCGATATAAGTCCGCCGGTGACCGCGGATTTCGCTTTCATCGCGCACGCCGCCCAGCGAGATGCGGATGAATTCGCGCCCCGTCGCCTTCGCAACCGACTTGCCCAACGAGGTCTTACCAACGCCCGGAGGCCCGACAAGGCACAAGATCGGGCCCTTCAGCTTCTTCGAGCGCTGCTGAACGGCCAGGTATTCGACGATCCGTTCCTTGACCTTTTCAAGCCCATAGTGATCGTCGTCCAAAACCTTCTGGGCACGGCTCAGGTCCTTTTTCACGCGGCTTTTGACGCCCCATGGGATCGACAGCATCCAGTCCAGATAGTTGCGCACCACGGTCGCTTCCGCGCTCATCGGCGACATGGACTTAAGCTTCTTCAGCTCGCCTTCCGCCTTCTCGCGCGCTTCCTTGGTGAACTTGGTCTCGGCGATCCTTTCTTCCAGCTCGGCGATCTCGTTCGAGCCGTCCTCACCGTCGCCCAATTCCTTCTGAATGGCCTTCATTTGCTCATTCAGATAGTATTCGCGCTGCGTCCGCTCCATTTGGGACTTAACGCGCGTCTTGATCTTCTTTTCGACCTGAAGAACCGACATCTCGCCCTGCATCAGGCCGAATACGGCTTCCAGCCGCTCGGCCACGACCAGCGTCTCCAGAAGCGATTGCTTGCGGTCGACTTCGATCCCCAAATGACCCGACACGAGGTCGGCCAGTTTCGAGGCCTCCTGCGCCTCCGCCACCTGCGCCAACGCTTCTTCGGGTACGTTCTTTTTGACCTTGGAATAGCGCTCGAACTCTTCGGCAACCGACCGGATCAAAGCCGTGACGGTTTCCTCGTCGCCCATCATCTCTTCCAGTGGCTCGGCAAAAGCTTCGAAAAAACTGTCGTTCTGGATGTATTCCGTGATCTTGACCCGCGCGCGACCTTCGACCAGCACCTTGACGGTACCATCCGGCAGCTTGAGCAACTGCAACACATTGGCCAATACGCCAACGTCGTAGATGCCATCAGATGTCGGCTCATCAACGGCGGGATCGATCTGGCTGGACAACAGAATCTGCTTGTCGTCCTGCATGACCTCTTCCAACGCCCGCACCGATTTATCTCGCCCGACAAAAAGCGGCACGATCATGTGCGGGAATACCACGATGTCCCTGAGCGGGAGCACCGGGAACGGATTTTCAAATGTTTCGCTCATACCTGCGTCCTTGAAGCTGCAAGAGGGACCATCCCGAATAGCGGCAATGCGTGCCCTCTCCTGGCCTCTATATGTGGTGCCACCTGCGGTGGCTTCAACCATCTGCTCGTCGGGTCAAATCTACCTGGCCCACAGCGGGGAGCAAGCATCCTTTGGAAAAAGCACGAACCGGGTCGGCGAAAAAGCTTACTGCGTCAACGAAATCCACACCCAGTCTTGAACGTTTCCGTAAAGGAAAAATTAACAAATGCGCCGCAATTTGGCCTGAAATCGGGACTAGCGAGGTGTGGGGGCTCCGCGAAAAGGGCGGCGCTGAATGCTTTCTGTGCTTGGTTCGCACTTGTATCAAGAACGCCGACGTCTTCTGTTCGTCGCATCAATGGCTTTCTTGGCAGGTGTCCTGCTATATCTCCCGGCCCCCATCTACGTCGGGGCGGTGCATATCTCGCTCATCTCGGGCGTGGTTTACGCAACTGTTGTCGGCCTGGCCGCGTTCTTCGTGTGCCTAATCCTGCCGTCGATGCGTTTCATGATCGAGGCAGTCGCCGTATCACGCCTGTTCTTCGCATTCTTTGTCCTGTCGATGCCGCAGATTGGCTTTCAGATACTGGCCAATCCACTGCTGACCGCCCTTCTGGTCGTGGCAGGTGGCGCAGCCATCAGCCGCGTCTTGCATGGCCGCATCCTGCGTGAGGGGCCGCGCTGGCAGATGCCAGGGCGGCCGCGGAAACCCGTTCGCATCGACGGAAACGCGTATCAGCATCGGATCGTTGCGTGGCTGGACGACGCCGCCCCGATCCCGGCCTGAGGGGCCCATTGCCAAAGCGCTGATGCCGCGCCATGGTCCCCGCCATGGCGCCCAGAAAAATCATCATCGACACCGATCCCGGCCAGGATGACGCCGTAGCAATCCTGCTGGCGCTCGCCTCGCGCGAGGAACTCGACGTCCTCGGCATCACCGCTGTCGCCGGCAATGTGCCGCTGGCCCTCACCCAGCGGAATGCACGCATTGTCTGCGAACTGGCGGGCCGCCCGGACATGCGCGTTTTTGCGGGCGCAGACGCCCCGATACATCGCGCGCTGGTCACCGCAGAACACGTACACGGCAAGACCGGACTTGATGGCCCGCCGGTGCCTGACCCAGACATGGACCTGCAAGCTCAGAATGCGGTCGATTTTATCATCGAGACGCTGATGGAGCATCCGCCAGGCACCGTCACGCTGGTGCCTATCGGACCACTCACGAACATCGCGCTGGCCTTCGAGAAAGCCCCCGAAATCGTGCCGCGCGTTGCCGAGATCGTGCTGATGGGCGGGGCCTATTTCGAGGTCGGGAACATCACGCCGGCGGCCGAGTTCAACATCTACGTCGATCCGGAAGCCGCTGAAATCGTGTTTAAATCAGGTGTCCCGCTTGTCGTGATGCCGCTTGATGTCACCCACAAGGCGCTGACCAGCCGCGCCCGGGTCGAGGCCTTCCGCGCGATGGGCACCGAGACCGGGCGCATGGTCGCCGCCTGGACCGATTTCTTCGAGCGTTTCGACATGGAGAAATACGGCTCCGAAGGCGCGCCGCTGCACGATCCCTGCACCATCGCCTATCTGCTCAAGCCCGACCTGTTCAGCGGACGGCACATCAATGTCGCGATCGAGACCCAGTCGGACCTGACCCGCGGCATGACGGTCGCCGACTGGTGGCGCGTCACGGATCGCGCGCCAAACGCGATGTTCATCGGTGATCTCGATGCCGAGGGGTATTTTGCCCTGCTGACCGAACGGTTAGCGAGGCTACCTTGAAGGAGGCTTTGCTTTCAGATTTGCTGGCAACGCACGAGGTTTGCCACCCGTCTCGCCCTGTCTCGCTCTTCTCCGAGGGAGCGGAAGCGACGCTAACGATCGAAGGATTTCCATGGTGGGACGCTGAACTACCGCGCGATGCCGACGCGCAGTTGGTCCTGAGTTTTGCCAGTGTGGTCGAAGGCAATCTGCAATTGCCCTTAGATGATGCGGAATTCCGGCAGGACGGGTTGTTGGATGGCCTTGCGCTCACGCCACTGGAAGATGCGTCTTGGGCGGTAGGTCCGCACATCGAGGTCTTTTGCTACAGACCATTTTCCGACGCCATGTCGATCTACTTGGCGGTAGAGCGTGCGTTGAATGACGTCGAATGCCCCCTGTCGCCAGAGCGGTATTTGAATCTCGGCGCTTGGCTGCAAGCAAGTTCATGTTTCAAACTTGGAACCTTCCCGAAGCACGTTTTCGACCGGCTTGAACCCCAGTTACAAGACCACTCGATACTTGAGGCGGATCACCACCTGTTTACGGGAAGCCAGATCGCCAGCAAAGTGTCTGTAAAATTTGATGAAAACTGGCTGATCTGTGATCCGCCAACCGCCCGTTGGGAATGCCCATGAGCCAACTGTTGCACCTTGCCACCCTCGACGATCTCGACCGTCTGGAGCAGATGGTCGACGCCTATCACAGCTTCGAAGGCATCCAGACCGATGCCGAGGGACGGCGCGCGGCGCTTGAACCGTTGCTCGACGGCAGCCCCCATGGCGCGATCTGGATGATCGGTCCCAAGATGGCACCGGTTGGCTACATCGCCGTCAGCTTCGGCTGGTCCATCGAGCTGGGCGGCATGGACGCCATGATTGATGAGTTCTGGATCCGTGAAGCCGTACGCGGCCGTGGCATGGGCACCGAAGCCTTGGCGGCATTGCAAAAGGCGCTGCGCGAGGCGGGCGTGCACGCCATCAGCCTTGAAATCGCGCCTGGCAATTCCACTGCAGAGCGGCTTTACCTGCGATCTGGTTTTCAGGCGCGTGGGTTTCACCTGATGGCATGGCGCCCTAAGTGAAGCCCATGGCCTTGGATCTGCCCTTTGACAACAGTTACGCCCGCCTACCGGACCAGTTCTTTACCCGGTTGGCGCCGACCCCTGTCGCAAAACCGTCTTTGATCGCGTTTAACCGCCTTTTGGCGAAACGCCTCGGTCTGGATGCCGACAGCCTTTCGTCGGACGAGGGGACCGCTGCCCTTGCGGGTAACGGCGTCCCGAATGGCGCGGAACCCTTGGCCCAGGCATATGCGGGCCATCAATTCGGGAACTTCGTGCCGCAGCTGGGCGACGGACGAGCCATCTTGTTGGGCGAAGTCGTGGCCCCGGACGGCGCGCGTTTCGACGTACAACTCAAGGGGTCGGGCCCCACGCCCTATAGCCGGATGGGGGACGGGCGCGCCTGGCTGGGCCCCGTCTTGCGGGAGTACATCGTCTCGGAAGCGATGGCCGCGCTCGGCATTCCCACGACACGGGCTCTGGCGGCAGTGGCCACGGGCGAAATCGTTCTGCGCGAAGTCCCCCTGCCCGGCGCCGTTCTGACCCGCGTCGCCGCAAGCCACATCCGCGTCGGCACCTTCCAGTATTTCGCCGCCCGCGATGACAGGGACGCGCTTCGGGCCCTTGTCGCGCATGCCATTGAACGCCACGACGCCGATGCCGAAGACGCGCTTGGATTGCTCGCAGGCGTGATCCAGCGCCAGGCCGATCTGATTGCGCGCTGGATGGGTGTGGGTTTCGTTCACGGCGTGATGAACACCGACAACATGACCATTTCGGGCGAAACCATCGACTATGGCCCCTGCGCCTATCTGGACACGTACCACCCACTCATGGTCTTTTCCTCGATCGACCGGAACGGGCGCTATGCCTTTGGCCGCCAACCCGATATTGCCATGTGGAACCTCGCCCAACTTGCCATGGCGCTCTTGCCGCTCATCGACGACAGCAAGGCGGCGCAAGCCGAACTCGACCGTTTCCCCGAACTCTTTCGCGCCGCATGGTCGAAGACGTTCCGCGCCAAGCTTGGGCTCGAAACCGTAGAGGATGGAGACGACGAACTGATCCATGACCTGCTGCACCGAATGGCCGAGAACCGGGCGGATTTCACGAACACGTTCCGGGCGTTGGGTACGGAAGTCGCCCGCGACGAATTTCTTGATCCCGCCGCATACGACGAATGGCATACGAAGTGGAACGAGAGATTAAGCATCGAAAATAATAGCTTAAAGATCGCTCTTAACGCTGTCCGGTCGGTTAACCCCGCAGTGATTCCACGCACGCACCGCATCGAAGAGGCCATCCAGGCCGCTGTCACTGGCGACTACCGCCCGTTCGAGCGTCTGCACGCCGCATTGGCAACGCCGTTCGAGCTTTCGGACAGTAACGCCGACCTTGCGCGAGCCCCCACGAAGGACGAAATCGTCCCTCAGACATTCTGCGGAACCTGACCCGAGCGCCCCTTTCGAATTGTGTCGGGAAGATGGCGTGGGGCGCACATTGATCTCACGATCGACAATGGTTCTCCACAAAAGCGACCGATTGTTTCGACAATTTACCTAAAAACGGGTGTAACTCATTTGAGGTCAGGACAATGAGCCTGGAAGAATCTGCGTTGAGCTTCGAGGACGAGGAATTCGTCGACGAGCTGAAGCCAGACACGAAACTTATGCATGGTCAGTACACCATCGAAGGCTTTCTGGCTGCCGGTGGGTTTGGCATCACCTATCTTGCTCGCGACAGCCTGAGCCGCCGTGTCGTGATCAAGGAATGCTTCCCCGGCAACTTCTGCCGTCGCCGCAACAGTTCCGTCATGCCGCGGTCGCGCGCGCATCAGAACGAGCTGAAGTCGATCGTCCGCCTCTTCTCGCAAGAGGCGATGAACTTGGCCAAAGCCAATCATCCGAACATCGTCGGCGTGCACCAGGTTTTCGAGGAAAACAACACCGCCTATATGGCGCTGGACTTCGTTCAGGGTCGCGATCTGCTTGAGATCCTGCAAGACGACCGCGACAGCCTGACACCTGAGATCGTGACCGGTTACCTGACTAAGGTGCTCGATGCGATCAAGCACATCCACTCTCAGGGGATGCTGCACCGCGACATCTCGCCTGACAACATCATCATCAACGAGCGTGGCGAGCCCATTCTGATCGACTTTGGCGCCGCACGCGAAGATACATCGAACGAGAATGTGACCCGCATGCTGTCGGCGCTGCGTGTCGTCAAGGATGGCTACAGCCCCCAGGAATTCTATATTGCAGGCAGCGAGCAGACGCCGTCCTGCGACCTCTATTCGCTGGCCGCCAGCTTCTATCACATCGCTACAGGCGAACTTCCCCCGGATAGCCAGGTGCGGCTGTCAGCCTTTGCCGCAGGTGACGATGACCCTTACGTGTCTTTGGGAAAGAAAACAGGCGGTTACTCGCGAAACTTTGTGACGGCGCTGGACAAGGCGATGGCGGTCTTGCCGCGAAGCCGGATGCACAGTGCGGACGAGTGGCTCACGCATCTGGAGCATGGTGCAGGAAGCAACGTCGAAACGCGTGTGCTGGACGATGATCTTGCAGAGGTGAAATCCAAGGAAAAGAAGTCAGCCCTGCCGCTTCTGTTGGGCACCACCACATTGGCCGCGGTGGTTGGCGCTGGCGTCTTCTTCATGTCGTCGAACGGCGAAGACCCCCTGTCCGCCACCACTGCGTCCAACGAGGCTGTGACGAGGGCGGAACCTGCCATTACTCCGTCGCCGGAACAGACACCCGAAATCGCGGCGACGATTGCCCCGACGCCCGTTGTTCCCGATCTCTCACCCCCAGAGGTTGAACTGTCGGCGCCCGTTGATGTGGCGGATACACCTGCAGAGGCTGCGGCACCGGAGGCTCCCGCGGCACCCTTTGTGCCTGATCCTATCGAGGAAGACACGGCAGCGCTCGCCCTGCCCACCATTGACCCGGCCCCGGCGGCGCCTGTTGACGCCGAGCAAATTCTGGCAGGTGTCGGCGACGTTGCCACAGACGTGGCCGTCCTCGCTACGCCTGGCGAAAGCGATCCAATGATGTCAGTTGACCTGCCGGCACTTGCGGCAGCTTCGCGGGTCGCTCCACCGGGCAACCTTGGCATTGTCGCGACGGATCTGGCGTTTTCGCCGCCAGTGATCGACACGGTTGCCCCGGAAACTGCCGAGCCAGAGGCGACAAGCACGCTTGCCGGATGGTCAGCGAGGGAATTCTTCCTGAACCAGTCAAAACCCGAGCAAGCCGCCGCACCAGCGGCCGCAGCGCCTCGGTCGCAACCCAGTGCATCCGCCCCCCAAGCGGCCCCCACAGAAGCACCAGAGAACACCGCCGCAATTACGCGCTTTGTTCCTGTTCTGCCGTTTGTCCTTTCGGACGCAACGCCCGGCCAGATTGTCGCCGTGTCCGTCGACGCTCCGAACTGGCTGGCCTCGGATGCGCGCATCGTTTCCATCAACGGGCAAGCAGTCTCGTCGAACGAGGCGATCTCTGAGCGGCTGACGGAACTGGCCGCAAATGGAAGCGACAGCAGCTTCGACGCCGTGATCGGGCTGGCCGGCGTCGCGGCCAACCAGACGCTGACCATCGCCAAAGAGAAGCATACCTTGCTCTTGAACGGCCTGAAGTTTGCCGCACGCCCGAACGGATCGGGATGGACAACCGAAGTCGTCGAGGCTCCAAGCGGCTCGAACTTCCGCGTTGGCGACGTGCTGGTGTCCTATGTCGCAACTTGGGAAGCGCTCGATGGACCCAATACGCTGCAAACCATCTTGGAGCGAGAACGCGAATCCGGAAAATCCAGTTTGAGCTTCGCCGTGCAGCGCGACGGCGAGATTTGGATCGAAGCCTTTAGCGTCGCGTCCTGACGGGCGCGGCCAATTGAAAAGGAAAGGGAGAAAGCCCCGTGTTTCTTTTTGGAAAGAAGAAAAGCAAAGCAATAGAAACGCAACAGGCGGCAGCGGCTCAGGACATGTCTTCCGTACCAAGCCCGACGCAGCCACCGGTTTCCGGTGATGGCGAACCGGTTTTGCGCAAGCGTCGCCGCCCGACGAACTCGAACAAGACGCGGCTGATGGGTTTCGACACGTCCGACGGGCGTGTGACCGATCTCTTTGGCGACGACAAGGCGACAACGGACACGGGTCGCTTCCAGTTTCCCGTGGGCCTCGTCATGGTGGTCAAGGGGCCCGGATTTGGCGAATGCTTCGCGATCCAGCCTGGCATGAGCCAGATCGGTCGCGGCGAAGGACAAGCCATTCAGCTCGACTTCGGTGACATGGCCATCTCGCGCGAGAACCACGCGGCCATCGTCTATGACCCCAAAGAGCACAGCTTCCTTCTTGGGCACGGCGGCAAGTCGAACCTTGTGCGTCTGAACGGAAAACCCGTCGTCAGCACGAATGATCTCGCGAACGGCGATGAGATTGAAATCGGCGAGACACGGCTTCGCTTCGTCGCGCTTTGCTCGAAGGATTTCAACTGGGAAGAGGCCAAGGCCGAAGAAGGGACTGACGACGATGATGTGGAGATTGCCTGAGCCGCGCTTCGACGTCGCCTCTGCCCTTGATCGCGGTGGTCGTGATTACCAGGAAGACACACTTGTTTCCGACTTCGCCGTGGGCGACGACTGCGGGATCGTCGTTCTTGCCGATGGTATGGGCGGGCATTCCGCCGGGGACGTCGCCGCCAAAACGGTCGTGACCGAGGTCTACAGCGAGCTCAAGTTCAACAGCGACCTGTTCTTTGATCACGCCAGCCACCTGCCGAAGCTCATGCAAAGTGCCATCGACAGTGCAAACGACTGCGTCCGCGAAGCCGCGGTTCAGAACACGGAAGCACGTGGCATGGGATCAACCGTCGTTGCCGCGGTTTTCGCTGGCACACGGATGTACTGGAGCTCGGTTGGCGATAGCCCCCTCTATCACTTCCGTGCCGGCAAGATCGTCCAGGTGAACGAAGACCATTCGATGGCGCCGCAAATCGACGCCTTGGTGGCCGCCGGTTCCATTAAGCCCGAAGATGCCAAGACCCATCCGGATCGCAACTGCCTGACCTCCGCCGTGGCAGGCGGCAAAATCGCGAGGATTGACAACCGTGGCGAGGCTCTGGACCTGAAACCCGGTGATGTCGTGGTGGCTTCCAGCGACGGTCTGCAATTTCTGGAAGACCGGACGATTGCTCGGATCATTTCGCGCAACAAACGCAAACCAAGCGCCGACATCGCAAACGCACTGCTACAAGCGGTGAAGGCGCTCGATCACCCGGAACAGGACAACATCTCTTTCTCGGTGATCAAGGTCCGCCACGACAAGCCAGTCATCCGACCACAACGGCGCAGCAATGTCACCGAGATCGATTTCCATTCCACGCGGCTGACGGAAGACGCGGCGATTACCGAGACGCCGGTCGAACTGGAAACTGATCGGGACGCGGCAGTCGCGAAAACCGCAACAGGTCACTAAGAACATGCCGGACGAACAGAAGATACAGGACACAGCACTCCGTTTGAGGCACCTCATGGAGGTTGCTGATTTTGATGACGGCGATCGCGCGTTGGCGGAACAGTCCTTGCGGCGGCTCGAACAACCGCTGCGCCTGACCGTTTTTGGCACCGATCCCAGACACGCCATTTCGCTGCTCAACCTGATGATTGGTCAGCCTGTGATGCCGTCATCGCTTCCGCGCGCGCGCGCCACGTTTCTTCATGGCGAAGAGTCGCACGCGCGCCTGACGTTCCAGGATGGAACCCGAAAACGTCTTGAAGGGTCCGAGTTCCGCAAGTTGTTCGACGGAAATCCGGCCTGGGTGCGGGTTCACGTCGATTTGCCGGTGCTCAGAAAGATCTCGTTAATGGTTGCCACCGACCGAAACCCCAACGCGCTTTGCGCGGACATCGAAAGAACGCTCTATTCGACCGATTTTGCCCTTTGGGCCGGGGACGAACTATGCACGCCTGTTCACCAAGCGTGGCGCAGCGTCCCAGACAGGCTGCGCGACCACAGTTATTTGGTGCTCTCGCCTGCCATGGATGATGGAAGCTGGACGACCATCCGTGGCGAGTTCGTCGATGTCCTGACTGTCGATCCCCGTCGCGCACAAGAAGCCAAGGCTCGGGAAGACGGCGTCGACAAGGCCGCCTTCAAAGCTGCCGGCGGCACGGAGTTGGTCGCGACAATAAAGAAGGAAATTGACCTTCTTGTTCAATCTGCCCTCGACGCTGCCGAGGTTCTTTTGCTGCGCCATGCCTCCGACGCCGATGCCGAGGGGAAAGAGAGCGTCGCGGAAGAAACACCTGATCCAGGTCAATTCGACACGACGACGCCTCCACCAGAGGACGTTTTGCCTTCAACTCACGGCACGCGCCGGGAGAAAGCCTTTTCCGTGCCACTCGGAAAAGTCGCATCGCGCTCGCGAATGCTGGAAAGCCGGTCGCAGGATGGGTCAACTCAGATAACGAAGCATACCGTTGCGAAGGCTATGAAGAACATGCCGAGGTCGCGTCAGGTCTCGAAAACGGGCCCAAAACCACGGGTCAAGTCGCGCAAAAGCCGCCCGGCAACGCCTTGGTCACTTGACCTTTGAGTTGACTAGATCGCGTCCTTGTCCCGAAGGATCTCTTCGGCCTTGGCAGAGTCTTCTGCTTCGGCCACCCTCCTTTGACACGCCAGCATCGAAGCGACCGCTTCCTCTGCACCTGACAAGATGAGATGTGCCAACTCGGCCCCCTCATGCGAGATTCGCACAGAACCCATGTCGGCAAATTCTCTCATGAAGTGCGACGCCTGCTGATCGGCAAAAGGGACCGAAAGGACAAGGCTGGGCAGGATGCCGTTCCAGACATGCCCCTCGGCCAGCCCTTCCCATGGATTTTGATCGCCAAAGGCGACTTCCATCCCATAGGTCTGCCCCGTTTCCAGTGACTCCCACCCCATGTTTGCGACGATGAATTGCACATTCTGCTGCGTCGCATTGAACTGCACGCGCAGATATATGTCGTTTTCAAATCCAGAGATTATGAAGCAGGAATTATCGATCGTTCGATCAATGGCGACATTCCAGCCCTCGATGTCTTCTTCCCAGGTCACGGTGTCCTGAGCCATGGCCCAACCGGCCGAAAACGATACATACGCAGCACAGAAAGCAATCTTCAACATACCAAAGCCCCTATTACCAAACCCGTGCTACCACAGTTTTGGCACATTGTTCCCCACGTCGAAGACACACTCTGTTTCCTCATGTTGAGAGAAACGGTTGTAGACGCCAGGCTCAGCCAAGGACCATGTCCCCAAAATATTGAAATAACTAGATATTATGCGATGACTTCTTCAATGAGGGCAGGATTCAACCCGCATCAGCCGTTACAGGAAAGGGTCAGCACGCGCTGTGAGCAAAAATTCTGGAAGATCGTAAATAAAATCCACTTTTGAACACAATTTCCTCCAAATCACCCGCTTTGTTTCCATCACAAATCTTGGATGGAACCAGAACGCAAACTGTCCATTGAAAAGAAAAACTGGGCTGTGCGTTTCATGGTTATACAAAATTGGAGTGGAACTCGTGGGAAAGAGACTCGCAAGTAAAATAAAAAGTACATCGGCAGTTGCCGCACTTGCGTTGGGGTCAACGTTCTCGACCGCGGCCATTGCGGATCAGGTCACACTGAAATCTGCGGACGGTACCGTGAACCTGGTCGGCGAATTCGTCGACTTCAAAGATGACAACTATATCATCCGCACCGCTCTTGGCGATCTTCGGATCAGTGCCAGCCGCGTGCGCTGCGAAGGCGCCGCCTGCCCGACCTTTGACAACGTCGCGGCAGATGTGTCCATCACCGGTTCGGACACAATCGGCCTGGGCATGATGCCACTCTTGATGACTGGCTTCGCTGCCACCATGGATGCGGATGCCGAACTGACCAACACCGGCGATGGCCAGACACTGGCGACGCTTGTCGGCGACGGTGGCTTCGGGGACGAGATCGGCTCTTACCTGGTGTCGGCAACTTCCGACAACGAAGCCTTCCAGGCTCTGCTTGATGGCTATGCAACCGTTGGCATGTCGTCGCGCCGGATCACCAAGGACGAAGCGCGCGCGCTACGCGCGGCGGGTGCCGGCAACATGGTAAGCCCGGATCAGGAACGCATCGTCGCCGTTGACAGCATGGTCGTCGTTACGCATCCCGACAACCCCGTCGGGGAATTGACGATTGATCAGCTGCGCGAGATCTTCTCCGGACAGATCAGCAACTGGAAAGAACTGGGCGGTCGCGACAAGAAGATCAACGTGATTGCAAGCCCCGAAGGCTCGGCAAGCCACGAGTTCTTCATGAGCTATCTTTTTGACGGTGAGACGCCAGCTTTCCAACCCGCCGGTGTTGCGACGGATGACCAGCATGCGGCGAACACGGTCTATCGTGACGCCAATGCCATCGGCTATGTCGGATACGCATTCCAGCGCGGCGCAAAGCCGATCACGGTTGTCAACGAATGCGGCATCCCGACGACCCCGGACGCCTTCTCGGCCAAGACCGAGGAATATGCGCTGAACCGCCGCATGTATCTCTACAACCGTGCGGACAACCTGGACGAACGAAGCCGCGCCTTCCTGGACTTCGCGATCTCTGACCAGGCGGACGGTGTGATCGGCAAGTCCGGCTTCATCGATCTGGGCATTGCGCGCCGGACACAGGACACCGTTGATGGACGCGTGGCATCGCTCAAGGCTGAAGCCGAGGCTTATGACGCGGACTTCGAAGCCGGTGTCGTGCAAGAGATGCTGGACGAGATGGTCAAGCATGACCGCCTGTCGACAACGTTCCGGTTCCGCACCGGGTCGTCCAGGATCGACGAGCGCGGCAAGCTCGATATGCAGCGCCTGATCAATTACCTCGAAGACGCACCTGACGGCACGAAGGTCACCTTCGTGGGCTTCACCGACAGTGTTGGCGCTTTCGAGGCGAACCGCCGTCTGTCTCTGGGTCGCGCTGGCGCCGTGATGGACGAGGTGCGGAAATCTGCAGGTGACCGCATCGCTCATGTGGAGCTGGCTACGGCAGGCTTCGGCGAGGTTGCACCTTCGGCGTGTAACGTGACTGAGCGCGGCAAGGCGATCAACCGCCGGGTCGAGGTTTGGATCTCGGAGGAGTCGTAAGCTTGACGCGATGCTTGTCCCATCATTGGGCAAGCATCGCCGAACGCCGACGCGCCTATGTCGAGAGCGCTCTGAACCAAAGTCAGATCGGGGCGCCCTCACTCACCACACACCTATGTAGGAACCCAAAATGAGAACCGAACACCTCATCAAAGGAGCGCTATTCGCGGCCGCCACGCTTTGCGCAGGATTCGTTCCACAAAGCGGTCTTGCCCAAAGCAACCTGACGACTGGCTCCGAGCAAGTCTTCGACGGCTCCAAAGCGCGGGTTAATCACTCTAGCAAGCTCAGGATGCTTTCTCAGAAGGTTGGCTCTGCCAGCTGTCGCCTGAATGCCGGTATCGGCGTGGAGGCGGCAAAGGAAGAGCTTCAGAACTCCCGGGTCGAATTCAATACGATCATGAACGGCCTCGAGAATGGCAGCATGGCATTGGGAATTCCATCGGCCGAGAAAAGCCGCGTTGTGCTGAAATCGATCAAAGCGGTCAAAGACGCGTGGAAACCAATCGACGATGCCGCCCAAACGCTGGTCTCGAGCGGCGGGAACGCGGATGCAGCCCAAATCATCGCCAACGAGAATCTGAAACTGCTCGAAGCAACGATGATCCTCTCATCCGATCTGTCGGGGCGGTACTCGAACCCGCACGAACTGACGCAGGCAGACGCCATGGCGCTCAATATCGCCGGCCGTCAGCGCATGTTGGGTCATCGCATTGCGAAGGAAGTTTGCGATATCGCCACGCAGAACACTGCAAGCACCGACGGATTGGGCCAGAGCCTTGACATGTACTCCATCTCGCTGACCGCCTTGCGGGACGGCATGGTGGATGCGGGCGTCAACCCGCCGCCCAACGATGTCGTTCGGGAAGAACTGGCCGCTGTCAGCGAAGTCTGGACGGCGAGCAAGCCTGTTCTGGATGCAATCCGTGGCGGCATGCAGCCGTCCAGCGAGAACGTCGAGGCAATGGCCCAGGTCTCGTCGGCACTGATGACCGACATGAACAATGTCGTGACGCTCTACATGCTTGCAACGCCGGGTCAGGAGGACGTCTACCGCGTGCCTCTCAGGGCCTATGCAGAGCAGCAGCTTTCCAAATGGCTGGAAAACGATGGGCTGATCAGCGCCATTCGTGCGCAAAACGAGGCGCACCGTGGACTAAGCCAAGCGGACATCGACCAACTCGACAAAGACTGGCGCGCCCAGCGCAAGCAGGACGACAAGCCGTTGATCGATCGTTTGCTGAGCCAACCGGCCTCGGCCTGGCTGCGGGACCAGCAAGCCCAGACGGCCAGCTTCGTGACGGAAGTCTTCGCCATGGACAATCACGGTCTGAACGTCGCGCAAAGCGTCGAGACGTCGGACTACTGGCAGGGCGACGAAGCCAAATGGCAAAAGACCTTCGGCAACGGCTCGGGCGACATCCACATAAGCGAAGTGGAATTCGACGAAAGCACCGGGTCTTACCAGTCGCAGGTCTCGATGCCTGTCACCGATCCGGCGACCGGCGAAATGATCGGCGCCATCACCTTCGGCATCAACGTCCAGTCGCTGCTTTAAGAGGCTGGGCAGGATCGAAAATCAAGGCCACGCTTTCGGGCGTGGCCCTATTCTGCTTCAGAAGCGCTTCGCTATGCATGTTTCTTGATGATGTGAGAGGTTCGTTCGTCGAAGACCTGAAGCTTTTTCTTGTGTTGGCGCACATTGTACCACAAGCGAAGCAAGGCGATCGTCGTCGAACAGGCAAATACGAAGGCCTTGTGTTCGTCTTCCGTGGTCGCGTAGGTGCGCAGTGAAAGTAACCCCTCCGGCAAATCGGCCATGGAAAATGGAACATAGGGTTTCGCCACTGCGGCGAGTTCCTTGTAGTAGGGTTTCGACAGAAAATAGGCGAGGTAACCGCCGTAGTACGCCAGCGCAATCGTTTCGATAAAATGCTGAAACGAATGCGAGCGCAAAATATCGCTTTGTATTTCAACAAGATGAGAGCTGCTGACGCTTTGCATTTCGCTGTCGAGCGACAAAAGCTGGTTCTGATAGTTGCGGTTCAACCGGTCATATCGTTCCCCTACCCGGGCGATGAAATCGTAGGTTGGGTACAGCCGGCGCCTGACGAACTCGTCATAGGGCTGCCACCCCTCGATACGATTGACGAACAGATCATCCACTTGACGCTGGAATTGCTCGGACCTGAATTTTGCACGGTAGATTCGATAGGGAAGATGGCCAACTATGTCATTTCCGATACGGTCCATCTCGCCTTTCAGGGCGGCCAAACGATCACGGGCACGGGCGATTTCTTCCTCCTTGTGGCGAACTTCCATGGTCTGGTTCTGGAAGCGTTCGTCGAGCTCGCCACCGATACGCCTGATTTCGTTGCTTGCTCGCTTGATTTTTTCCAGATCGCGAAGCGCCAATAGCCGAAGGCATCCCATGGAATTGATCCGTCGGACCACACGACCGATTTGCCAGCGGTTGCTCTCGCTCACCGCAATTGCAAAGTAGAGAGGAATGGGGTCTGTCTTTTCGTTGGCCGTCGAATTGAAGGGTCTGGCACCTAGCGGCGAGACATAGACTGCTCGGTTCCGAAAAATCGTACAAGCTACCAATTCGGTATACTTCATCCCAAGCTGCCCAAAACGCACGATTGGCAAGACGGCATTCAGACCCTCGGCCTTTGTCTCTGGCGTTGCATAGGGCTCTTCAATGGCCACGATGTTCTGCGGACGTATTGGATCGGACGGTGTGCTTTGCCACCCGGGATCCTGACTGTCGATCAATGCTCCCCGAAAGTCGGCAAAGATCTCGACCCGGCTGTTGCCATCGGTATGCCAACGGCTTGTGTCAAAGATCGAATTGGCAAAAAGAGTTCGATAGAGCACCTCCCAAAGCGTGGTCCGCATATATTCGACTGCCGCACGGAATTCGGATGAGTCCTCTGGGCGATCATCGTCCAACCCGCGTGCGTAGGACTTCATATGCTGCTGCAAGGTTTGGCAAAACTCGACATCTCCACTGGAGATCCGAACAACGCGGTCACTTTCGGGATCGTTTCGCAACCTTCCAGGCTTCGAAAGATCAACAATGACCGTCGAAGTAAAATGGTCGCTATGGTCGCTGACAAGTACCTTTACCAAAACTCCATCGACCGAGAAGAACAAACTCTTGGTACCAGAAAACTCTGTCTGCCTTCGGGCTTCCGCGACAATGTGAGCGTCGCCCGGGTGGATCAATTCTGATGGCAGGTTATCGACAATGGATTTGAACAGATCCCTCGCAAAATTCTCGATCGCAATCTCGCTTTGCAGATCGCGGTATTCCTTCTGACCGTTCGTCAGTTCTGTCTCGACGACGTTGTCGCTTTCGGATTGCTCAACAATGTACCCAAGGTGCCACGAAAATGAGGGCGCCCCGACGGCGAAAGTTCCCCGTTTGTGCGCTTCGCGCTGCATCCTGACGTATTGAGGCGAATATCTTGGATTGAATTCTCCGTTCACTTGCAAACCCTCTCATTACAAACAACCTATCCGAGTTTGCAGATCAAAGTTGCACAGTCAACGATTTCGTCGAGCGTGCAAATCTGGAAAAGCGGTGGGAGTTAGGCAAGTGAGCTTGTGAATGGTGCCCCCACACGGACTCGAACCGCGGACCTACTGATTACAAATCAGTTGCTCTACCAGCTGAGCTATAGGGGCACG